>KE354378.1 GCA_000415505.1 Streptomyces afghaniensis 772 | reverse complement strand
TGGTCGAGCCGCTGCGTCCAGGCTCGGTGGGTCGGAGAAGAGCCGCGCGGACACCGGGCTCGCGGCCCACGCGCCGGCGTCGAAGTAGAAGGCGTTGAAGGCCTGTGCCGTGCGCAGGTCCTTCGTCGGGATGCGGGCGATGTCCCCCGACACCTTGGTGAGCGCGCCGGTCCCAGGCGGTCCGACCAGGGCCCCGGCCGGGAGTTGCAGGAGCAGCTGGGGCAGCAGCGCGGCGAACCCGACGAGTCCGGCGCCGGTCGGGGAGCCGCCGTACCAGACCATCAGCAGGGGGTAGGCGACGGTGCTCGCCCGGGTGCCGAACAGCGAGAGCCCGGCGCCGGTCCACAGCAGCAGGAAATCCCTGTTCTTCCGCAGTGGGGGTGGTGGCGCCGTGCCGGGCTGGGCGCCACCGTCTTCGCGGTGCTCCTCCGTCAGGCTCATTCGGACGTGCCGGGCGTACCGACGGTGCCGAGGCGGCACCATTCGAGGACCGCCATGGCGCTGTGCATCTTGTTCTCGGCCTGGTCGAAGGCGATGCTCGCCGGGCCGTCGAGCACCTCGGCGGTGACCTCCTCACCCCGGTGGGCGGGCAGGTCGTGCATGAACACGGCGTCGGCGTTGTGCGTCCACAGGTCCCGGGTGACCTGGAAGGGGGCGAACAGTGAGCGCCAGTCGGGGTCGGGCTTGCTGGTCCCGGTCGTCTGCCAGCGGGTGGTGTAGATGACGTCGAGGTCCTTGGGCAGGTCGTCCATCGTGTGCCGCTCGGTCACGGTGGCACCGGAGCGCTCCGCGTGGGCGCGCGCCCGGGCCAGAATGTCCTCGGGCAGCCCGTAGCCGGTCGGGGTGCGCAGCTCGAGTTCGGTGCCGGGGAAGCGGGTCAGGCCCAGCGCCAGGGCGGCAGCGGTGTTGTTGCCCTCCCCCACGTACAGCAGCCGCAGCCCCTCGACGCGGCCGAAGCGGCACATGAGTGTGCTCAGGTCGGTCAGACCCTGGGTGGGGTGCTCGTCGGCGCTCATGGCGTTGATCACGGACATGCGGGGCTGGGCCGCCCAGCCCCGCATCTCCGCCGGGTCGTCGGCCGTCCGGGCGACCAGGACGTCGAGCATCCGGGAGAAGACCTGCCCGGTGTCCTCGCTGGTCTCCCCGGTGTTGGTCTGCAGGTCGCCGCCGTTGTACGTGATGATCCGCGCCCCGAGCCGCAGCGCCCCCGCCGAGAAGGCGGTACGGGTGCGGGTCGAGGTGCGCCGGAAGTAGATGCCGGCGATCGTGCCGTCGAGCACGGGGCCCGGGGTGGCCGTGCCGCCCGAGAAGGCGGCTCCCCGCGCCACGAGGTGGCGCAGGTCGGCGTCGGTGAGGTCGTCGAGGGATATCAGGTGTCGTGCGGTCATGCGGCGCTCCTCGGCATGGGGCGTACGAGTGGTCGGACGGCGACGGAGGTCTCGGGGCACGCGTTCCGTCTGCTGGAGGGCGTCGGCGGACCGGGGGAGTCGGTCCGCCGACGCCTGCGGGTCGGCCCTGCCTGGCGGCCCGCTGGTGGATCAGCCCTGGCCGTGCAGGCCCAGGGAGGACCGCCGGGCACCATGGCCCAGCGCTTCGGCGATGTCGGCCACGACGTCCTTGCCGGCTGCGCCGTTGGTGAGGGCGACGAAGCCGTCACCGCTGCGCAGATGGCAGAGGGACACCGCCTGGTAGCCGACCGGCGAGCCGGCGTGGCCGAACTGCACCTCGTCGTTCGTGGCGTCCACGACCGTGCCCAGGCCGTAGAAGCTGTCGCTGCTGGGCGCGAGCATGAGCTGCGCCGTCCCCCTCGACAGCAGGCTGAGCGGGCGGCCCAGCGCGGAGCGGCGGATCTCCAGCGCGACCTTCGCCAGGTCGGCGGCGGTCGTCCACAGACCGGCCGCCGCCTGGTCCGGCCGGATCAGCCAGCCGCCGTCGACGGGGCGGCCCTCCTCGTCGTGCCCCAGGGCCACCGGGCGGCCGGACCGCTCGGGGAACGCCTGGTCGAAGCTGGTGGCCCGCATGCCCAGCGGTTCGAGGACGAGGTCCCGCATCAGCTCGTCGAACGGGCGGCCGGTGACGTCGGTCATGAGCTGCTGGAGCACCGAGTAGTGGACGTTCGCCTTGCGGAACTCCCTGCCGGGAACACCCTCACGCCCGACCGGAGGCGTCGTCGCCGGGGCCCTGCCGTGCAGCAGGTCGAGCAGCGACGGCACGGGGCCGGCGTCGCGCCGGAAGCCCTTGCCCGGGGTCGGGGTGAGCCCGGACAGGTGCCCCAGCAGGTGCCGGGCGGTCACCGGCACCGCGTCGGCGTCCTGCGGCACCCGCCAGCCGACCAGGTACTCGTTGACGTCCGCGTCCAGATCCAGCCGCCCCTCGTCCACGAGCTTGAGCACGCCGAGCGCGGTGATGTGCTTGCTCAGCGAGCCGACGTGGAAGACGGTCTCCTGGGTGACCGGCTCGCCCCCGCCCGCGGTCAGGGAGCCGAAGCCCTCGACGGCGACGAGTTCACCGCCCTCGACCACGGCGACGAGGGCTCCGGGAACCTTGTGCCGGTCCAGCGCGGCGGGCAGCGCGGCGGACAACGCCGTTCCGGCCGACGGCGCAGAAAGCTCCGCCTGCTGCCCGGTATCGGCAGCCTCCGTCTCGAGCACGGCGGCCGCGTCGACCAGTGCGGCGAGCTCCGCCAGGTCCTGAGCCTGGTAGTGCATGAACAGCGACAGCGGGAGTCCTTCCCGGCGGGCGGCCGCGATGACCTGGATGACCAGGATCGAGTGTCCGCCCAGCTCGAAGAAGCTGTCCGTCGTGCTGATCCGTTCCTTGCCGAGGACCTCGCTCCATATCTCCGCGAGCTTGCGCTCGGTGGGCGTGCCGGGTGCCACGTGCTGCGCCTGATCGGTGTGGTGGGTGGGGGTGGGCAGTGCCTTGCGGTCGACCTTGCCGTTGGCGTTCAACGGCACCGTGTCGAGTTCGACGAACACGGAGGGCACCATGTATTCCGGCAGCAGTTCGGCCAGGTATGTGGCCAGTTCGTCTCCGGGTGCGGTTCCTGGGCCGTCCGCCGGTACGACGTAGCCGATCAGGCGGGTTTCGTCGTCGTCGGTGGGGGCGGTCACGACGGCTTCACTGACCAGCGGACACCCTGCCAGTACTGCGGCGACTTCGGCGGGTTCGACCCGGTAGCCGCGGATTTTGACCTGGTCGTCGGCGCGTCCGAGGAATTCCACCGCGCCGGCGGTGTTCCACCGCACCACGTCCCCGGTCCGGTACAGGCGTGCACCCGCTCCTGCGAAGGGGTCGGGGACGAAGCGTTGCGCGGTCAGTTCCGGGCGGCCCACGTAGCCGCGGGCCACACCGATACCGCCGACATACAGTTCGCCCAGGGCACCGACCGGCACCGGCTGCATCGATTCGTCCAGCACGTGCACCCGCATCCCGGGCAGGGGGTGGCCGATGGGCACCACGCCCTCGGCGTCGGCCGGCACGGGGTGGATGGTGGTGCCGACGGAGGCTTCGGTCGGCCCGTACTCGTTGATCAGGCGGCCTTCTCCGAGCCAGCCCGCCCAGCGCGCGCCCAGCGAACCGGCCAGGGCTTCGCCGGCCACCACGACCACGCCCGCGAGCCTGGCGGCCTGTTCGGGTGTGACCTGGTGCGAGAGGACCTCCAGGTGTCCCGGGGTGAGCTTGAGGAAGCTGAACGGTCCCTGCTTGAGCAGCCATCCGCCCAGCTCGTCCAGACCTGACTGCGGCGGCATCAGCGCTACCCGCTGCCCGGCGCACAGCGGCGCCCACAGATTGGGCACCACCAGGTCGAAGGCGACGGAGGAGAACACGGCGCCGCCGCCCTCGCCGCACGAGGCCAGCTCACGCACGGCCCAGCCCACGTGGTTGCCCAGGCCGCGGTGGGAGACCAGCACACCCTTGGGGCGGCCGGTCGAGCCGGACGTGAACACCACATAGGCCACACCATCGGCATCGACACGGCCCTGGGGCCGTGACGACGACCGTGCCGTGATCACTGCCGCGTCCGCGTCCACGTCGATGACCGTGCCCTCGAAGCCGTCCACCGGTCCGCCCCGCGTGATCAGCACGCGGGCCCCGGCATCCGTCAGCATCCCCGACACCCGCGCGCCCGGCAGCACCGGATCCAGCGGCACGTAACCGGCCCCGGCCTTCCACACCGCCAAAAGCCCCACCATCAGGTCGACGTCCCGCTCCAGCAGCACCCCGACCAGCGACTCCGCACCCACGCCCGAAGTCCGCAGATGATGCGCCAGACGATTCGCCCGGGCGTCCAGCTCCGCATACGACAGCGACACCTCACCACAGACCACCGCCACCGCATCCGGCACCCGGGCAACCTGCTCCTCGAACACCTCCACCACCGGCCGCTCCACCACCGGCCCCCCACCCACCGACCAGTCGGCGAGCGTCTTCGCCTCCTCCTCCGGCAGGAGGACGAGTCGGGCGTCGCCGTTCGGGTCGGCGGCCATCGCCTCGAGGACGGCGCGGTACATGCCGGCCAGCCGCGCCGCGTGCGCACGGCTGAGGGTGCGCGAATCGGCCCGCAGGTTGATCCGGCCGGGGGCCGTCGACACCGAGAAGCCGAACTCGTTGGTGCTGTTCCCGGTGCTGGCGGAGGCGTCGATCATGCTGGTGTCGCTACCGCTGAAGTCCTGGTAGCTGAAGTACACGTCGACGAGCCTGCTGCCATTGCCGAACTCCTGCTGGACGGCGGGCATCGGGAAGTTGCGGTGCTCCCACATGCCGAGTTCCTGCCGGAAGACGTCCTGCACCATCTCCTGCCACGTCCCGGCCGTGCGATCGACCGCGAACGGGAGGATGTTGAGGTACATCCCGTACACCCGCTCGGCGCCCACCGCCTCGGGCCGGACGTGCGCGACCAGGCCGGTGAAGAACTCCTCCTCACGGGTGAGCTGGCTCATCACCTTCAGGTGCGCGGTGTGCAGCACGCTCTTCAGTGACACCTTCGCCGCCGCCGCGAGACGCTGGAGCCCGTCCGTCAGGTCGTCGAAGGTCACCTCCAGCTTGTACTTCTCCGGATCGGCGTCGCCGGCGTCGCCCCAGCCCTCGGGCATGGTGAACTTCTCCCGGCCGACGACGACGTCACGCCAGTGGTCGCGGTGCCGGTCCGACGCCAGTGCGGAGAGTTCCGCGGCGACGGTGTCGGCGAACCGAATGGCCGGTGCGGGCAGCCGCTCCGGATCCCGGCCGTCGGCGTGGGCGCGGTAGATCTCCAGCAGTTCGGTCAGCAGTCCGCTGAAGCTCCAGCCTTCGAGGATCACATGGGACTGCGCGATGGTGAACTGCCAGCTTCCGTCGGCGCACTGATGGATCGCGATACGCACGAGGGGCCCGGCCGTGTGGTCGAACGCCGTCGAGTTCTCCTCGGCGACGAACTCCCGCAGCGCGTGCTCCTGTTCGTCCTCGCCGCAGTCACTCAGGTCGAAGAACCGCACGGGCGTGGGCACATCGGCGTGCACCAGCTGCATGGGCACCGAGTAGCGGTCCAGCTCCAGTGAGGTGCGCAACACGTCGTGTCTGCGCAGCAGTTCCGCCACCGCGGACCGCATGGCCTCCTCCACCACCGGCCGTCCGTCCCGGACCCGCAGGGACGTCACGAGGTGGTAGTTGAGCCGATCACCGGCGCCCAGCATCTCCACCAGCATGCCGATCTGGTTCTGCATCATCGGGTAGGCGTCGGTCAGGCCTTCGGGCAGCAGTGCCCGGTCGGCGTCTCCGACCAGCGCGAACGGCTTGACCGCCGCCGAGGTGAGGGGGCCGCCGTCGGCCGGTCGGCCCGAGAGCCGCTCGCACAGCGCGCCGAGCGTCTGCGCCTCCAGGGTCTCGCGGACGGTGACGTCGTATCCGGCCTCCCGCAGGGCACCTACCAGCATCACGGCGCGAATGGAGTCGCCGCCCAGCTCGTAGAAGCCGTCCTCGACACCGACCCGCTCCACGCCCAGGGTCGCCCGCCAGATCGCGGCAACCCGTTCCTCCAGCGGGGTACGCGGGGCGACATGGCCGCGCCCGGTGCTGATCGCGGAGGCGTCGGGGGCGGGCAGGGCACGGCGGTCGAGCTTGCCGTTGACCGTGAGCGGGATGCGCTCGACGGTCACAAAGGCCGCCGGGACCATGTACTCGGGCAGTTCCAGGGCGACGAACGCCCGCAGCTCGACGGTGGCGGGCAGCTCGCCGTCCGGGACGACGTAGGCGACCAGCCGCTCGTCACCGACGATCACCACCGCTTCGCGGATCGCCGGGTGGGCGGCCAGCCGGGCGCTGATCTCGCCCGGCTCGATCCGGTACCCGTGCAGCTTGACCTGGTCGTCGGTCCGTCCGATGAACTCAAGACTGCCGTCCTGCCGGCGGCGCGCGAGGTCACCGGTGCGGTACAAGCGGGCACCGGGCGGGCCGAACGGGTCCGGCACGAAGCGTTCCGCGGTCAGTTCCGGCCGGCCGAGGTAGCCACGGGCCACGCCCGGGCCGCCTACGTGGATCTCACCCGGTGCGCCCATCGGGACCAGCTCACCGAACCGGTCCAGCAGGTGCATCGTCGTGTCGCTGAGCGGACGTCCGATCGGCGACACCGCACCCGGCACGACATCGCGCGGGGTGAGCCGGTGGTAGGTGCAGTAGACCGTCGTCTCCGTAGGCCCGTACATGTTCACCAGCGCGGTACGGCCGAGGCCGAGCCGTTCGGTCCACGGGCGTACGTCGGCCACCTCCAGCTTCTCGCCGGCCAGGACCACCGCGCGCAGCGACAGCTGCTTGAGCCGCTTCTCGCCCGGTGCGGTCGCCGTGGCGATCAGCGAGCGGAAGGCGGTCGGGGTCTGGGCCAGCACCGTGACCTCGCGCTCGACGAGCAGCTCCAGGAACTCCTCCGGCGAACGCGTCACCTCGCGCGGCACCACGACGAGGGTCCCGCCGTGCAGCAGCGCACCCCACATCTCGAACACCGACACGTCGAAGGCGTACGAGTGGAACAGCGCCCACACGTCGTGTTCGTCGAAGCCGTAGTGCTCCTGTGCCGTCTCCAGCAGCCGCACGACCTGGGTGTGCGCCAGCGTCACACCCTTCGGCCGGCCCGTCGAACCGGACGTGTAGATGACGTAGACGATGTTGTCCGGTGCCACCGGCGTCTCGGGAGCGGTCTGCGGGCGGGAGGCGATCGTCTCCGCATCCCGGTCCAGCACGACCAGCTCACCGTCGTACACGTCCTCCAGCACCGGCCCGAGGCCCCCGGTGGTCACCACGACCCGCGCACCCGCGTCCGCGACCACGAACCCGAGCCGTTCCGCCGGGTTCGCCGGGTCCAGCGGCAGGTATCCGGCACCCGCCTTCAGCACGCCCAGCAGGGTCGGCATCAGATCGGGGCCGCGCTCCAGGCACACACCCACCAGCGACTCCGGGCCCACGCCCAGCGAACGCAGGTGATGCGCCAGCTGGTTGGCACGCGCGTCGAGCTCCGCGTATGTCAGGGACACCCCGCCCGCGATCACGGCGACCGCGTCCGGCGCCGCCGCGGCACGCTCCGCGAAGATCTCGTGGACACACTGCTCCACCGAGGCGCTCTGCACGGACGACACCGCGCCGAGCAGCGCCTCCCGCTCACCGGCGGGCAGGTACACCGCGCGCGCGTCACCGTCGGCATCCGCCGCCATCGACTCCAGAACCGCCCGGTACATCCCCGCCAGCCGGTCGCCGTTGGCACGGCTGACGGCGTGCGTGTGGGTGGCCAGGGTCAGGTGGTGGGTGCCGTGGCTGTGCACGGACAGCTCGAACTCGTTGGGGGCGTCGCTGATGCCGGTGCCGGTGTCGACGACGTCCGTATCCACCTGGTGGAAGTCGACGTAGTTGAAGTAGGCGTCGACCAGGCGGCGGCCGCCGCCCCACTGGCGCTGTATCTCCGGCATCGGGTAACGCCGGTGCCGCCAGCCGGCCAGTTCCGTGGCGAGCACCTCGCGCACCGTCTCCCGCCAGGTCCGGGCGGACCGGCCGGCCGGGAACGGCAGGGTGTTGAGGTGCATGCCGAGCACCCGGTCGGCACCCGGGGCCTCCGGACGGGTGTGGAAGACCACGCCCGTGTGGAAGGTGTCGTCCTCGGTGAGCTGGCTCATCACCTTCAGGTGTGCCGCCAGCAGCACGCTCTTCACCGGTACCTGTGCCTCGGCGGCCAGGGTCCTCAGCCGGTCGGCGAGGTCGTCGACCGGGACGCGGACGCTGTACACCTCCTGTGGGCGGCCCGAGGTGTCGGCCCAGTCGTCCGGCAGCGCGAACGGCCGGTGGTCGAGGGCCACCCGCTCCCAGTACGCGCGGTCCTCGGCCGAAGCCAGGGACTCCAGTTCACCGGCGACGCAGTCCGCGAAACGCACGGCGGGCGCCTGGTAGGGCTCCGGTTCGCGGCCGTCCCGGAGCAGCCGGTAGCAATCCAGCAGCTCCGTCTGCAGGGAGTGGTGGCTCCAGCCCTCCAGGATGACGTGCGACTGGGTGAGCGTCAGCCACCACGCGTCGTCGCTCTCCAGGTGGGCGAAGACACGCAGCAACGGCGGCTGGGACAGGTCGAACAGCGTGGCGCGTTCGTGGGCCGCGTGGTCGACGAGCCGCTGCTCGCCGGCCTTGCGGTCCGTCGTCCCGCGCAGGTCCGCCCAGCCCACCGGCACCTCGGCCGTGCGGTGGACGATCTGCAGCGGCACCGAGTGGCCCGACAGGTGCACCGACGTCCGCAGCACCTCGTGCCTCTCCACCAGCAGCGCCACGGCGGAGCGCAGGGCCTCGGCGGAGAACGGGCCGTCGTCCCGGACCCGGACCATCGTCACGTTGTGATAGTTGTTCCGGCCGTCCCCGGAGAGCAGCTCGGCTGCCATGCCCAGCTGCGCCTGCGTCAGCGGGTAGGCGTCGACCGCGTCCTCGGGCAGCCGCGCCCGGTCCGTCTCCGGCAGCAGCGCGAACGGCTGTACGGCGTTCTCGTCCGCGACCGGTCCGCCGGCCGGGTCACGGCCCGCCAGCATCACGGCCAGCTGCGCGACCGTGCGGTGCTCGAAGACCTCCTGTACGCCGACCTCGAAGCCGGCACCGCGCAGTGCGCCCGCCAGGGCGACGGCCCGGATGGAGTCGCCGCCCAGCTCGAAGAAGCCGTCCTCGACACCCACCCGTTCGAGGTCGAGTACCTCCCTCCAGACGGCCGCCACGCGGGCCTCCAGCCAGGAGCGCGGCGCCACGTACTCGCCGGCCGCGAAAGCGTCCGCGCCGGGAGCCGGAAGGGCACGCCGGTCGGCCTTGCCGTTCGCGCCCAGCGGCATGGCGTCCAGCCGTACGTAGGCCGACGGCAGCAGCGCCTCGGGCAGCTCATGGGAGAGCCGGGCGCGCAGCTCGGCCGGGTCGGCCGACCGTCCCGGGGCCGGGACGACATAGGCGACCAGCCGCGGCAGGCCCGCGCTGTCCTCGCGGACCACGACGACGGCGCTCGACACCTCGGGCAGAGCGCTCAGCGCCGCCTCGGTCTCGCCGGGTTCCACGCGTGCGCCGCGGATCTTGACCTGGTCGTCGGTGCGGCCGAGGAACTCGACCGTGCCGTCGGCCCGCCACCGCGCCCGGTCGCCGGTCCGGTAGAGCCGGGCGCCCGCCGGGCCGAACGGGTCCGGCACGAAGGAACGCGCGGTCAGGTCGGGCCGGTTCAGATAGCCGAAGGCCAGGTTGACACCGCCGATGTACAGCTCGCCGGGGGCGCCGACCGGGACCGGGTGCATACGGGCGTCCAGGACGTGGACCGTGACGTTCTGCATCGGTGAGCCGAGCGGCACACGGTGCAGCCCGTCCAGCCTGTCGGGCGCGCAGTGCCAGGCCGTGACATCGACCGCGGCCTCGCACGGACCGTACTGGTTGTGCAGCTCCGCCCACGTCAGACGGGTGGTGAACTCCTTCGCGAGGGCGACGGGGAGGTCCTCGCCACCGGACACCACGATCCGCAGGGACCGCAGCTCGGACAGGTCGTCCACGGCGAGGACTGCGGCCAGCATCGACGGCACGAAGTGCAGGTTCGTGACGCCGTACCGGGCGATCGCCGCCCGCAGATAGCCGGGGTCACGGTGACCGCCGGGCCGGGCCACCGCGATCCGGGCGCCGGCCATGAGCGGGCCGAAGATCTCCGCGAGCGACGGGTCGAAGCCGATCGGGATCTTCTGCAGCACCACATCGGCGGCGGTCAGCCGCAGGTAGGTGCGCTGCGTCCAGTCGAGCCGGTTGACCAGGCCGCGGTGGTCGCAGAGCACGCCCTTGGGCCGGCCGGTCGAGCCCGATGTGTAGATGAGGTAGGCGGCGTCGTCCGGGCCGGTGACGGGCTCCGGGTTTCGTTCGCTGCGACCGCTCCAGCGGTCCTCGTCGTCCAGCAGCACCTCGGTGGCGCCGCTGCCCTCGACCAGCGGAAGCAGTTCGTCCCGGGTGACCAGGACGGCGACCTTGGCGTCGCGGACCATGTGGGAGATCCGCTCGGCGGGGTAGTCCGGGTCCAACGGCACGTACACACCGCCCGACTTGAACACCGCGAGCACGGTGACGAGCAGCTCGACCGACCGCTCCACGCAGACGCCGACGAGGGTGCCCGGAAGCACACCCGTGCCCCGCAGGTGGTGGGCGAGCCGGTTGGCCCGGGCGTTGAGCTCGGCGTAGGTGAGCTCCACCTCCTCGAAGACCACGGCCACGGCCTCGGGCGTCGCCTCGACCTGCTGCTCGAACAGCTCGTGCAGGCAGGCGTCGACCTGCTCGGCACCCGTGTCGTTCCAGGTACCGACGATGCGCTCCAGCTCCCCGGCGGGCAGCCTCGGAACGACGGCGTCGGCCTCGTCGTCCGCGGCCATCGACTCCAGCACCGCCCGGTACATCGCGGCGAGCCGCTCGCCGTCGGCCCGGCTGAAGTGCTGGGTGCCGGTCTTCAGAACCAGGCCCTCGGCCGCCGTGGTCACGGCGAGCGAGAACTCCATCGAGCCGGCGCCCAGACCTGCGTCGACGTCGACGACGTCGGTGTCGACGGCGCCCGTGAAGTTCAGGTAGTTGAACATCACGTCCAGGAGCCGCCCGCCCCGGGCCTGCCGCTGGATCTCGGGCAACGGGTGGCGTCGGTGCGGCCAGAGCTCGACCTCGCGGGCGAAGACCTGCTGGACCAGCTCGCGCCAGGTGCGTGCGCCGCGGTCCACGGCGAACGGGAGGGTGTTGAGGTACATGCCCGGCACCCGGTCGGCGCCCAGCGCCTCGGGGCGTGCGTCGCAGACCAGTCCGGTGTGGAAGGCGTCCTCGTCGGTGAGCTGGCTCATCACCTTCAGGTGTGCGGCGAGCAGCACGCTCTTCAGCGACACCCTGGACCGGGTGGCGAACGCGCGCAGCTGCCCCTCCAGGTCCCGCAGCGGCACGACGACCGTGTAGTCCGTGTCCGGTTCGTCGGCCGGGGACAGGGTCGCCCGGAAGCGACAGCGGCGTGTACTCCTCGCAGATGCCCCGCCAGTAGGCGCGGTCCTCGGTGGAGTCCAGGGACTCCAGCTCGCCGGCCACGAAGTCGGCGAAGCGCACGGCAGGGGCCTCGTACGGCTCCGGCTCCAGGCCGTCCCGCAGCCGCCGGTAGCAGGAGACCACCTCGGTCAGCAGCGAGTGCTGGCTCCATCCCTCGGTGATGGCGTGGGTCTGGGTGAAGGACAGCCGCCAGCCGGCGTCGTCCTCCACGTGTACGGCGGCCCGCAGCAGGGGCGCTGCGGTCAGGTCGAACACCGTGTCCCGCTCGGTCACCACGAAGTCCCGCAGCACCTTTCGGCGCGCGTCCTCGTCCAGCTGTCGTATGTCGTGCACGGCCAGCGGAACGTCGGCCCCGGCGTACACGACTTGCATCGGCACGGTGTAGGTGTGCATGTCGAACGCCGTACGCAGGATGTCGTGCCGCCCGGCGACCAGGTGCAGGGCCTTCCGCAGCACGTCGGCGTCGAAGGGCTGGTCGTCCCGGATCCGGAAGCCGCTGACGTTGTGGTAGTTGTTCCGGCTGTCGTCGACGAGCATTTCGACGACCATGCCGAGCTGGACCTGGGACAGGGGGTAGGCGTCGACGACGCCTTCGGGGAGCTTGGCCCGGTCCTCATCGCCGATCAGGGCGAACGGCTCGACCCGCCGGTCGGCGTCCGTGACCGCGGGACGTCCCGTGATCAGCTCGGTCAGGCCGGCGACCGTGCGGTGTTCGAAGACGTCCCGTACGGCCACGTCGAACCCGGCCGCTCGCAGCGCGCCGACCAGGGCGACGGCACGGGATGGAGTCTCCGCCCAGTTCGAAGAATCCGTCTTCGACACCGACGCGCTCGACGCCGAGTACCTCTTGCCAGACCTCCGCCACCCGCTCCCCCGTGGGTGTGCGGGGAGCGACGAAAGTGTGACCGGTCTCGACGGAGGCATCGGGCTCGGGCAGGGCACGGCGGTCGAGTTTGCCGTTGACGGTGAGCGGGATCCGCTCCAGTTCGACGAAGGCCGCCGGGACCATGTATTCCGGCAACGCACCCGCCACGAACTGCCGCAGTTCGGTCGTGGAGGGCAGCTCGCTGTCGATGACGAGGTAGGCGACGAGGCGTTCGTCGCGGACGATGACGACCGCTTCGCGCACGGCCGGATGCTCCGACAGGCGGGCGCTGATCTCGCCGGGTTCGATGCGGTAGCCGCGTACCTTGACCTGGTCGTCGGCACGTCCCAGGAACTCCAGGCTTCCGTCGGTACGCCGGCGGGCGAGGTCGCCGCTGCGATAGAGGCGTGAGCCGGCGGGTCCGAAGGGGTCGGGAACGAACCGTTCGGCGGTGAGCTCGGGTCGGTTGAGGTAGCCGCGGGCGACGCCGGGGCCGCCGACGTAGATCTCGCCGGGGACACCGACCGGGACGAGCTCGCCGAAGCGGTCCAGGAGGTAGACCCGCAGGTCGCTGAGGGGGTAGCCGACGCGGTTGGCGGCAGCCGGATCGAAGTCCTCGTCGGTGATGCGGTAGTAGGTGGTGTGGACGGTGGTTTCGG
>KE354377.1 GCA_000415505.1 Streptomyces afghaniensis 772 | reverse complement strand
ATGCCGTACACTGTTCACCAGGTGCGGGGCGTCAAGGCCGAGGCGGTCCGTCCACGGACGCAGCTCACCGACCTCGAGTTTCTCGCCCGCGAAGATGACCGCGCGCAGGGACAGCTGCCCGATGCGGGGGTCGTTCTGGCCTGCGGCCGCCACCAGCGAGCGGAACGCCGTCGGGGTCTGGGACAGACGGTGACCTTGCGTTCACCAGAGGTCCAGGAAGTCTCCGGTGAACGCGTCACCTCGCGGGGCACCACGACGAGGGTCCCGCCGTGGAACAGCGCACCCCACATCTCGAACACCGACACGTCGAAGGCGTAGGAGTGGAACATCGTCCACACGTCACCCTCGTCGAAGCCGTAGTGCTCCTGCGCGGTCTCCAGCAGCCGCACCACCTGGGTGTGCGCCAGCGTGACGCCCTTGGGGCGGCCGGTGGAGCCGGAGGTGTAGATGACGTAGACGATGTTGTCCGGTGCGACCGGTGTCTCGGGAGCGGTCTGCGGGCGGGTGGCGATCGTCTGCGCGTCCCGGTCCAGCACGACCAGTTCACCGTCGAAGACCTCGTCCAGGACCGTGACCAGCTCGCCGGAGGTGACCACCACCTGGGCGCCGGCGTCCGCGAGCACGAACCCGAAGCGGTCCGCCGGGTTGGCCGGGTCCAGCGGCAGGTATCCGGCACCCGCCTTCAGCACGCCCAGCAGGGTCGGCATCAGATCGGGGCCGCGCTCCAGGCACACACCCACCAGCGATTCCGGGCCCACACCCAGGTCCCGCAGGTGATGCGCCAGCTGGTTGGCACGCGCATCCAACTGGGCGTAGGTCAGCTCCACATCGCCGGCGATCACCGCTACCGCATCCGGCGACAGCACCGCACGCTCCGCGAAGATCTCATGCACACACCGCTCCACCGCAGCCGACGGAACCGACGGAACCGCGCCGAGCACCGTCTCCCGCTCACCGGCGGGCAGGTACACGGCACGCGCGTCGCCCTCGGAATCCGCGGCCATCGACTCCAGGACGGCCCGGTACATCTCGACCAGGCGCTCGACGTTGGCGTGGCTGATGACGTGGGAGTCGCCGCGCACGCCGAGCACGCCGCTGATCGCCGTCACTGCGAGGGAGAACTCATTCGGGTTCTCGCCCATCTCCGCTGCCTCGTCCACCAGTTCACCGTCGACCTGGTGGAAGTCGAGGTAGTTGAAGAAGACGTCGACGAGTCGGCTGCCGCCGCCGGCCTCCCGCTGGATCGCCGGCATCGGGAAGTGGCGGTGGGACCAGTTGGCCATCTCGCGTGCGAAGACCTGCTGGACCAGCTCGCGCCAGGTGCGGGCGGACCGGTCGGCCGGGAACGGCAGGGTGTTGAGGTGCATGCCGAGCACCCGGTCGGCACCCGGGGCCTCCGGACGGGTGTGGTGGACGACGCCGGTGTGGAACGCGTCCTCGTCGGTGAGCTGGCTCATCACCTTCAGGTGCGCCGCCAGCAGCACGCTCTTCATCGAGGCCTGGGCCGCCGAAGCCAGCGCGCGCAGACCCGGTTCGAGGTCGTTCAGGCGGAATGCCGTACCCACGGGTTCGGCCGGGGCGGACAGGTCGCCGTGCCAGCCCGCCGGGAGGACGAACTTGGCGTGCTCGGCGACCACGTCACGCCAGTACGCGCGGTCCTCCTTCGACTCCAGCGCCCGCAGTTCCGCGGCGATGGCGTCGGCGAACCGTACGGGGGGCGCCTGGTGGGGTTCCGGACGCGCGCCGTCGCGCAGCAGGCCGTAGACCTCCAGCAGTTCGCTGTAGAGCGAGTTCACGCTCCAGCCCTCAAGGAGGACATGGGACTCCGTGAGCCCGAGCCACCAGGCCTCGTCGCTCTCCAGGTGCGCGGAGACGCGCAGCAGCGGGGCCGCCGTCAGGTCGAACACCCGCCGGCGCTCCGTGGCGACGAAGCTCCGCAGCGCCCGCTCGCGCGCGTCGGCGTCCTCCGCCGTGCGCAGGTCGTGCACGGACACCGGGGCCTGCGCGGCCCGGCGGACGATCTGCAGTGGCACCGCGAACCCGTCGAGGTGCACGGAGGTGCGCAGCACCTCGTGCCGCTGCACGAGGATGTCGACAGCCTCGCGCAGTGCCTCGGCGTCGAAGGGGCGACCGTCGCGGACTCTGAAGAGGCTGACGTTGTGGTAGTTGTTCCGGCGGTCGTCGGCGAACTGCTCGGCGATCATGCCGAGCTGGACCTGGGACAGCGGGTAGGCGTCCACGACGTCCTGCGGGAGCTGCGTCCGGTCCTCCTCGCCGATGAGGGAGAAGGGCTCGACGGACAACTGCTCCGGTTGCGGAGCGGGCAGGCCGGTGATCAGTTCGCCGAGGCCGGCGACCGTGCGGTGCTCGAAGACGTCCCGCACGGCCACGTCGAACCCGGCCGCGCGCAGCGCGCCGACCAGGGCGACGGCACGGATGGAGTCTCCGCCCAGTTCGAAGAATCCGTCTTCGGCACCGACGCGCTCGACGCCGAGTACCTCTTGCCAGACCTGCGCCACCCGCTCCTCCGTGGGTGTGCGGGGAGCGACGAAGGTGTGACCGGTCTCGAGGGAGGCATCGGGCTCGGGCAGGGCACGGCGGTCGAGTTTGCCGTTGACGGTGAGCGGGATCCGCTCCAGTTCGACGAAGGCCGCCGGGACCATGTACTCCGGCAATGCACCCGCCACGAACGCCCGCAGCTCGGCCGTGGAGGGCAGCTCGTCGTCGATGACGAGGTAGGCGACGAGGCGTTCGTCACGGACGATGACCACTGCGTCGCGGATCGCGGGGTGGGTGGTCAGGCGGGCGCTGATCTCGCCGGGTTCGATGCGGTAGCCGCGTACCTTGACCTGGTCGTCGGCACGTCCCAGGAACTCCAGGCTTCCGTCGGTACGCCGGCGGGCGAGGTCGCCGCTGCGATAGAGGCGTGAGCCGGCGGGTCCGAAGGGGTCGGGAACGAACCGTTCGGCGGTGAGCTCGGGACGGTTGAGGTAGCCGCGGGCGACGCCGGGGCCGCCGACGTAGATCTCGCCGGGGACACCGACCGGGACGAGCTCGCCGAAGCGGTCCAGGAGGTAGACCCGCAGGTCGCTGAGGGGGTAGCCGACGCGGTTGGCGGCAGCCGGGTCGAAGTCCTCGTCGGTGATGCGGTAGTAGGTGGTGTGGACGGTGGTTTCGGTGATGCCGTACATGTTCACCAGGTGCGGGGCGTCAAGGCCGAGGCGGTCCGTCCACGGACGCAGCTCACCGACCTCGAGTTTCTCGCCCGCGAAGATGACCGCGCGCAGGGACAGCTGCCCGATGCGGGGGTCGTTCTGGCCTGCGGCCGCCACCAGCGAGCGGAACGCCGTCGGGGTCTGGGACAGGACGGTGACCTTGTGCTCCACCAGGAGGTCCAGGAAGTCCTCCGGTGAACGCGTCACCTCGCGGGGCACCACGACGAGGGTCCCGCCGTGGAACAGCGCACCCCACATCTCGAACACCGACACGTCGAAGGCGTAGGAGTGGAACATCGTCCACACGTCACCCTCGTCGAAGCCGTAGTGCTCCTGGGCCGTCTCCAGCAGCCGCACGACCTGGGTGTGCGTCAGCGTCACACCCTTCGGCCGGCCGGTCGACCCGGAGGTGTAGATGACGTAGACGATGTTGTCCGGTGCGACCGGTGTCTCGGGAGCGGTCTGCGGGCGGGTGGCGATCGTCTGCGCGTCCCGGTCCAGCACGACCAGTTCACCGTCGAAGACCTCGTCCAGGACCGTGACCAGCTCGCCGGAGGTGACCACCACCTGGGCGCCGGCGTCCGCGAGCACGAACCCGAAGCGGTCCGCCGGGTTGGCCGGGTCCAGCGGCAGGTATCCGGCACCCGCCTTCAGCACGCCCAGCAGGGTCGGCATCAGATCGGGGCCGCGCTCCAGGCACACACCCAC
>KE354376.1 GCA_000415505.1 Streptomyces afghaniensis 772 | reverse complement strand
GGTTCGAGGTGGCCTCGGGCGGGGCGTGACGGCGTGTGGGTGCGGCACGGGCGGTCTGTCCGGGTCGCGGCTCGCGGAGGCGGGGAGCGGGTGGGCGTGCGGGTGCCGTCCGGGCCTCGGTTCGGCGTGGACGGGGCGTTCGAGGGATATGTGCGGTTGCCGTTCACTGTGGGGGTGCGGTGGCCGAGGAGGCGGCGGTGCGGCTGGCCGCGGCGGCGCGGATCGTGGAGGACGGGGGTGTGGGGGCCGGTGAGTCGCCGCGGACGTTCGTGGCGTAGGACGGATCCCCGCAGCCGCGGGGATCGGCCTGACTGACCGCGGTCAGGACGTCTTGGTGGTTTTCGTCAGTACCGGGACCGGCTTGCGGTCTGCCGGCTCCGGCAGTACCGGTACGGGCTCGGCTTCCACCGGCTCCGGCACTGCCGGCTCAGGTTCTACCAGCTCCGGTTCACCCTGCGCAGGGTCCGGATCGGGCACCGTCTCCCCGTCCGCCGGTGTCGTGCGGGGCGGCAGGAGGTCCAGTACCGCCTGGCGGTGGGCGTCGGACGTCGCGTCGTCGTAGGGGTTGGGGGTGGCCGGGACCTGGAGGCGGTGGACCGGGCCGGTGCCCAGGCGGGCGTAGCCGCGGCCGGGTGGGACCTGGTCCACGGGAGTGGTGTGCGGGGGGACGCCCAGGACGGACTCGACCTGGTCGGCCGTCGCCGGGCCGAGGACCACGCGCGCGCGGGTGTGCTGCCGTACGGGGTCGGTGAGGGTGTCGACGCAGTCGAGCTGGTCGGCCACCACCACCGTCACGTTCGCCGGGCGACCGTGACGCAGGGGGACCTGGAGGAGGGACTGCGGGTCCTCGCGGTCGTCGGCGGCGGCCAGGTGGGTGAACGCGGTCGGGCGGTCCAGGAGGATCCACAGGGGACGCTTGGTGTCGTCGGGCGGCGGGTGGCCCGCCTGATGGGCGCGGTTGGCTGCGATGAGGCGGCGCTCGGTCTCGTGCGCGGCCCACTCCAGGCTGGCCAGCGCCCCGGTGAGCCCGCACTCGACGGCCAGGACGCCGTCCCGGCCGGTCAGGCAGGCGTACTCGCCGGTGCCGCCGCCGTCGACGATCACCACGTCGCCGTGCTGGAGGGCCTGGAGGGCGACGGACCGCAGCAGGGTCGAGGTGCCGCTGCCCGGCTGGCCCAGGGCGAGCAGATGGGGCTCGGTCGAGCGCAGGCCCGTGCGCCAGACGACCGGGGGCACGTCCCGCTGCTGCTCGCCGAAGGTGAGGGGGAGCGTGCGCCGGACCTCGGTGGGGTCGGTGAAGCCGAGGACCGTCTCGCAGGGTGTGGTGACGAAACGCTGGGCGGCGATGTCGACGGGCAGCGGCAGGAGCACGCTGACCGTCAACTGGTTGCCCTCCTCGTCCCACGTGAAGTGGTACTCGCGGCCCCGGCCCGACTTGGATGCGAGCAGGTGCTCGATCCGCGCGCGGGCCTCGGCCTCGCCGTCGGTGAAGTACGCCGGGTAGCGGACCACCAGGTGCGAGATCCGGCCGCCGCCGTCGAACGCGTAGGTGGGGAAGGCCTTGTCCCACGCGCCGCCGTGGGCGTACAGCGGCTCGGGGTCCTCGGCGGAGGAGAAGTACGGCACGAGGGCCTCGTAGAGCGCCTGGAGGCGCTCGGTCTGCGACTCGTCGGGCCCTTCGGGAGCCGCCGGCGTGCGGTCCCGTCCCTTCCAGGCCGCAGCCGCCATCAGAGTGACGGCGGTGAGCAGCGGGCCGTACGGCAGCAGTGCCACGACCAGGAGCACGGAGGCCACCAGGAACAGCAGCGCACCCCGTCTCTCCTTGGGGGTCTCGGTCCATCTGCGCCGCCCGGCCGCTGCCAGCCGGCGCAGACCGCGCGTGATCGTGATCAGCGGGTGGAGGACGTCCGTGGCGCTGTCGGCCGCCGTCCGGGCCAGCTCCCGGCTCCGGACGAGCTGCGCGCTGCCGTTGCTCAGAATGCGGGGAGGGGGCGCCGGGCCACTGCTGCCTCCAGAGAGTGCGTACGGGCGGGATGCGTACGGGGGAGGGCGGCGTCGTCAGAACTTGATTCCGCCGAGGAGGCTCGCCAGGCTCTCGCCGCCCGCCTTGATGCTCGGGGCGATGGCCGTGCTCGCCAGATAGAAGCCGAACAGCATCGTGACCACCGCATGCGAGGCCTTCAGGCCGTCCTTGCGGAAGAAGATGAAGACGACGATGCCGAGCAGGACCACGCCTGAGATGGAGACGGATCAATTTTGAGGTCTCCTGGTT
>KE354375.1 GCA_000415505.1 Streptomyces afghaniensis 772 | reverse complement strand
ACCGTCGAGGGCCGCACCTGGGCGGCCGTCGGAGACCAGCTGATCGGGCACTATGCGAACGTGCTCGCCGGGCGCAGGACGGCGGTGGCGGCATGAGTCACTCGCGTTCGGGCGACCGCAGCCGCCAGTCGCTGCGGATCGTGCGGCTCGCCAACTTCGTCGCGCCCGCGTCCGGCGGCCTGCGCACCGCCCTGCGCGAACTCGGCAAGGGCTTCAAGGCGGCGGGGCACGAGCCCGTCCTCGTGGTCCCCGGCGAGCGGATGACCGACCAGGAGACCGAGCAGGGGCGGGTGATCACCCTTCCCGGGCCGCTGCTGCCCGGCACCGGCGGCTACCGCGTGCTCACCGACAAGCGGCGGGTGGCCCGGCTCCTGGAGGAGCTCGCGCCGGACCGGCTGGAGGTGTCCGACCGTACGACCCTCAGGTGGACCGGCAAGTGGGCGCGACGCGCCCGGGTCCCGGCCGTGATGGTCTCCCACGAGACCGCCGACGGTGTGCTGCGCACCTGGGGCCTGCCCGAGGGGGCCGCCCGGCGTGCCGCCGACGCCCTCAACGTCCGTACGGCCCACACGTACGCGCGCGTGGTGTGCACCACCGAGTTCGCCGAGCGGGAGTTCGTGCGGATCGGGGCACGCAACGTCGTCCGCGCTCCGCTGGGCGTCGACCTGGTTCAGCGGCACCCCGCGCTGCGCGATCCGGAGGTGCGGGCACGGCACGCGCGCGTGGACGAGACGCTGCTGGTGATGTGCTCGCGGCTGTCCGTGGAGAAGCGGCCCGGCACGGCGCTGGACGCCCTGGAGGCGCTGCGGCGGCGTGGACGCCGGGCGGTGCTGGTGGTGGCCGGGGACGGACCGCTGCGCGCCCGGCTCGAACAGCGGGCCCGGGAGAGCGGCCTGCCGGTCACCTTCCTCGGGCACGTCTCCGACCGCGGGCTGCTCGGCGCGCTCCAGGCGTCCGCCGACGTGGCCCTGGCACCGGGGCCGGCCGAGACGTTCGGGCTCGCCGCGCTGGAGGCCATGGCGTGCGGCACGCCGGTGGTGGCGAGCGCGTCGTCCGCGCTGCCGGAGGTGATCGGCTCCGCCGGAGCCGTCGCGGCGGACCATGGGGAGGCCTTCGCGGACGCCGTGGACCTGCTGCTGGAACGCCTGGAGGCGGACCGGCGCGAGCGGGCACGGGCGCGTGCGGAGTGCTTCGGGTGGGACGCGGCGGTCGACGCGTTTCTCGCCGCCCACGACGCGGCCGTCCCTGTGCGTCCGGTTCCGCCCTTCGTGCCCGGGGGCGTGGCATGAGACCCCCGCGGTTCGAGGGGCCCGTGAGCTTCGTGGCCCTCGGGGACTCGCTCACCGAGGGCGTGGGGGATCCCGTCGGCGACGGGGCCTGGCGCGGCTGGGCCGCGCTGCTCGCGGACGGGCTCGCCGAGGAGCCGGTCGCTTTCACCAACCTCGCGGTGAGCGGGTCGCAGACCCAGGACGTGCTGGAGCGGCAGTTGCCCGCCGGGCTGGCCCTGAAGCCCGACCTCGTGTCCGTCGTCATCGGCGTCAACGACACCCTGCGCTGCACCTTCGACATCCAGGCCGTGGCCGCCCGGCTCGACCAGGTGTACGCGGCCTTCACCGAGCAGGGCGCGGTCCTGCTCACCGCCTGCCTGCCCGACCCGGGCACGATGCTCGGGCTGCCGGGGGCACTCGCCCACCCGCTGGCGCGGCGGCAGCGGGCCGTGAACACGGTCGTCCACGCGCTGTCCGACCGGTACGGAGCCGTGCACCTGCACGCCCGCGAGGGCGACTGGATCACGGACCGCGCCCTGTGGAGCGCGGACCGGCTGCACCCCGGAGAGCGCGGGCACCGGCAGTTGGCCCTGCGCTTCCACGCGCTGCTCGAGGAACACGGCCTCGCGACGGGGCCCGCGCCCTCGCCCGAGCCCGAGTTCCCCGCCCCGACCAGGTCGGCGAGCCTGTGGTGGCTGGCCACGGCGGGCACCGGCTGGGTGGCCCGCCGGTGCACCGACCTGCTGCCCCAGCTCCTGACCCTCGCCGCCGACGAGGTCCGGCACCGCGCCCGGGGCACGAGCGCCCGGCTCGACCTGAGGGCCTCCGCGGCGGTGTCCGCCGCGCTCGCCGCCCTGTCGGTGGCGGAGCAGCCGGACGCGGCCTGACCGCGGCAGCGACCGACGGGGGCCGGCCGGTTCAGCGGCGTCGTACGGCCACGAAGCGGACCGGCGTGCCCGGAACCGCCTGGGCGGCGGCCGCGAGGTCGGCGGCGCGGACCACCGCGATCACCGGATAGCCCCCGGTGGTCGGGTGGTCGGCGAGGAACACCACCGGCCTGCCGTCGGGCGGGACCTGGACGGCGCCCAGCACCATGCCCTCGCTGGGGAGTTCCCCGGGCCGGGCCCGCTCCAGGGCGGCCCCCTCGGTGCGCAGCCCGATGCGATTGCTCGCCGGGGACACCCGGTAGGGACGCGAGACGAAGGTGTGTACGGCCTCCGGCGTGAACCAGCCGTGGCGCGGTCCGAGTGTCACCCGCAGGACCAGCTCGGCCGGTGGCGCCGGCTGTGGGGCGACGTCCACGCGCGCGTGCACGCCTGTCGGCCGGCCCAGGGGAAGCACCGTGCCGTCCGTGAGAGGGGGCGGGCCGAGCCCCGACAGCAGGTCGGTCGAGCGGCTGCCGAGCACCGGCTCGACGGCGATGCCCCCGGAGACGCCCACGTAGCTGCGCAGGCCCGACACGGCGGGTCCGACGTCCAGCAGCGCCCCGGCGGGCACGCGCACCGGCGCACCCCAGGCGACGGGCCGTCCGTCCACCGTGACCCGGCAGGGCGCGCCCGCCACGGCCACGGTGACGGTGGAACGGGGGCGCACGGCACAGCCGTTGACGGTCGTCTCCAGCACGGCCGCCCCGGGCGGGTTGCCCGTCAGCCGGTTGGCGAGGTCCGCCGCGGGACCGTCCAGTGCCCCGGAGCGGGGCACGCCGAGGTGGGCGTGCCCGGGGCGCCCCAGGTCCTGCACGGTGGTCAGGGCCCCGGCCCGTACGACGGCGAGCGCACGATCGCTCACGGCTGCCCCACCGGCTCGACGGGGACGAACCGCACGCGCGTGCCCGGCGACAGCAGCGCGGCCGGTACGCGCGCGTGGTCCCACAGGACGGCGTCCGTCGTGCCGATCAGCTGCCAGCCGCCCGGCGACGAGCGCGGGTACACGCCCGTGTACGGGCCCGCCAGCGCCACGGAACCCGCCGGGACGGCCGTGCGCGGGGTGGCCCGGCGCGGCACGTCGTAGCGAGGCGGCAGCCCGGTGAGGTAGCCGAAGCCGGGGGCGAAGCCGCAGAAGGCGACCCGGAACTCCGTCCCCGCGTGGATGCGGGCGACCTCACGCTCCGGCACGCCCCAGTGCGCGGCGACGTCGGCCAGGTCCGGTCCGTCGTAGCGCACCGGGAGCTCGACCACGGCACGCGCGCGTGGGGGAGCGGGCGGCAGCTCGGCGGCGGTCAGTTCGGCGGCCACCCGGCGGGGGCGGTCGAGGCCGTCGAGGAGGACCGTGCGGGCCGCGGGCACGATCTCGCGGGCCGACAGCGAGCCCTCCGCGCGGCGTCGCAGCAGCTCGGCGTGCAGGGCTTGGGCCTCGTCGCCCGAGGAGACCTCGACGAGCAGGGCGTCCTCGCCGACGGGCAGGACTTTCATACGAAGGCCTCCACCCGGACGCCCGACGCCTCCAGCCGCTCCCGTACCCGGCGTGCCAGCTCCACCGCGCCGGGTGTGTCGCCGTGCAGGCACAGGGAACGCGCGCGTACCTCGATCCGGGTCCCCGAGTGGGAGACGACCTCGCCGGAGCGGGCCATGCCGAGCGACCGTTCCACGACGGTGTCGGGGTCGGTGATCACGGCGCCCTCCAGGGTGCGCGGCACGAGCGTGCCCGCGTCGGTGTACGCCCGGTCCGCGAACGCTTCCGTGACGACCGGCAGCCCGGCCTTCCCGGCGTGTTCCAGCAGGCGCGAGCCGGGCAGGCCGAGCACGGGCAGGGTGGCGTCCGCGAGGAGCACGCCGTCGACGACCGCGGCGGCCTGCTCCTCGTCGTGCACGACCCGGTTGTAGAGCGCGCCGTGCGGTTTCACGTAGGCCACGCGGGCGCCCGCCGCGCGGGCGAAGACCTCCAGGGCACCGATCTGGTAGGCCACCTCGGCCGCCAGCTCGGCGGACGGCACGTCCATCGCGCGCCGCCCGAACCCGGCCAGGTCCCGGTAGGACACCTGGGCGCCGATCCGCACGCCGCGCTCGGCCGCCAGCTCGCACACCCGGCGCATGGTGGCCGCGTCCCCGGCGTGGAAGCCGCACGCCACGTTGGCGCTGGTGACGACCGACAGCAGCCGTTCGTCGTCGGTGAGCCGCCAGCGGCCGAAGCCCTCGCCGAGGTCGGCGTTCAGGTCGATGCAGGCCATGAATCCAGTGCCTCCTGTCAGGCCACGCGGTACTGCTCGTCGCGGGCGTCGGTGAGGAACATCTGCCCGGGGGCGTGTGTGAGGGCGAACGGCGGGCGCGAGGCCATCACGGCCGCCTGCGGGGTCACACCGCAGGCCCAGAACACCGGGATGTCGTCCGGCTCGGCGGCCACCGGGTCGCCGAAGTCGGGGCGGCCGAGGTCTTCGATGCCGAGCCCCGAGGGATCGCCGCAGTGCACGGGGCTGCCGTGCACCGCCGGCAGCAGACCGCTCTCCCGGATCGCCGCCGCCAGGTGCTCCGGCGGCACCGGCCGCATGGACACCACCATCGGTCCGTGCAGCCGCCCCGCCGGACGGCACTGCCGGCCGGTGACGTACATCGGGACGTTGCGGCCCTGCTCGACGTGGCGGATCGGAACGCCCGCCTCGCTCAGCGCCCACTCGAAGGTGAAGCTGCACCCGATCAGGAACGACACCAGGTCGTCCCGCCAGTACGCGCGCACGTCCGCCGGCTCGTCCACCAGCTCGCCGTCCCGCCACACCCGGTAGCGCGGCAGGTCGGTGCGCAGGTCCGCGCCCTGAGCGAGCACGGTGGTCCAGGACCCCGCGTCCGTGACGTCGAGGACCGGGCAGGGCTTGGGGTTGCGCTGGCAGAACAGCAGCATGTCGTAGGCCCAGTCGGCGGGCACCGAGATCAGGTTGGCCTGGGTGTGGCCCGCAGCGACACCGGCGGTGGGGCCCGTCAGGCCCTCCCGGAAGCGGGCCCGGGCCGTTTCCGGGCTCCACGCGCGCGCGTGCTCGTCGACGAGGACGACGGGACGGTCCCCGGTCTCGGTGCTCGTGCGGTTCATGTGAGCTCCTTCCCGCGCGTCTCCGGCAGCCCGAGCAGCGCCAGCGCCGCGATGCCGTAGCCGATCGCCCCGAAGACCAGCGCGCCGCCCACACCCCAGCTGTCGGCCAGGAAACCGACCGTCGTCGGGAAGACGGCACCCACCGCGCGCCCGGTGTTGTACGTGAAGCCCTGTCCCGTGCCGCGCACCGCCGTCGGGTACAGCTCGCTCAGGTACGAGCCGAAGCCGCTGAAGATCGCCGACATGCAGAACCCGAGCGGGAAACCGAGCACCAGGATCAGGGTGTTGGCGCCGCTCGGGATGTTCGCGTACGCCAGGATGCAGATCGCCGACAGCAGGGCGAAGAGCCAGATGTTGCGCCGCCGGCCCAGCTTGTCGGTGAGGTAACCGCCCGTCAGATAGCCGATGAAGGCACCCGATATCAGGAACGTCAGATAGCCGCCGGTGCCGACGACCGACAGGTCGCGCTCGGACTTGAGGTAGGTGGGCACCCAGGTGGCGAGCGTGTAGTAGCCGCCCTGGACACCGGTCGAGAGCAGCACCGCGAAGACGGTCGTCCGCAGCAGGCCGGGCTTGAAGATCGCCGTGAACGAGCCCTTCTCCGCGCTCTGTTCACGAGCGGCTGCCGCCTCGGGCGCGTCGTGCACACTGCGCCGCACCCAGATGACGAGCAGCGCGGGCAGCGCCCCGGTCCAGAACATGATGCGCCAGGCCAGATCGTCGCCGGCCACCGAGAAGATGACGGTGTAGGCGATCACGGCCATGCCCCAGCCCACGGCCCAGGAGCTCTGGATCGCGCCGAGGGTGCGGCCCCGGTGCCTGGCGCTCGCGTACTCGGCGACCAGGATCGCGCCGACCGCCCACTCGCCGCCGAACCCGAGGCCCTGGAGGGCGCGGAAGACCAGCAGGGTCTCGTAGTTGGGCGCGAAGCCGCAGGCGACGGTGAAGACCGCGTAGGTGATCACCGTGAGCATCAGCGCCTTCACCCGGCCGATGCGGTCCGCGAGGACGCCCGCGAGGGCGCCGCCGATCGCCGAGACCACCAGGGTGACCGTCGTGAAGAGGCCGGTCTGGCCGCTGCTCAGCCCGAAATAGGCGGAGAGCGCGACCATGCTCAGCGGCAGCGTGAAGTAGTCGTACGAGTCCAGGGCATAGCCGCCGAAGGCACCGGCGAACGCGCGCCGGCCGCGCGGCCCCAGGGCGCGCAGCCAGCCGAACGCACCGTCACCGGTGGTGTGTTCGGCCGCCGCGTGGCGCGTGTCGTCGGTCAGGGCCTGCGGTGGAGGAGTCGTGCTCATGGGCACCTCGAAGGGGGGACGGAGGGTGCTTCGGACTGAGCAGTGGGGGTGCTCTGAGAGTGAGCCCGGCCGCTTCGGGAGCGAGCCGTGCCCAGCACCGTAGAGGATTGTTCAACGATCCCTCAATACCTATGTTGGTTCGTTCTTGAAATCTGCGATTGAATTCCGGCATGGCAGAGCAGCTGAGGGACCTCTCCGACGACCGGGCTCTCCTGGGTCGCACCAGCACCGCCGAACGCGTCTCGGACATCCTCAGGAGCCGGATCGCCGAGGGCTACTTCCCGCCCGGCACCCGGCTGTCGGAGGACAGCATCGGCGGCGCGCTCGGCGTCTCCCGCAACACGCTGCGCGAGGCGTTCCGGCTGCTCACGCACGAACGCCTGCTCGTCCACGAGCTGAACCGGGGCGTTTTCGTCCGGGTCCTGACCGTCGAGGACGTCGAGGACATCTACCGCACCCGGAGGCTCGTCGAGTGTGCCGTCGTGCGCGGTCTCGGCGAGCCGCCGTACGGCCTCGACGGGCTCGCCGGTGCCGTGCAGGAGGGCCGGCAGGCGGCGCGGGAAGGCGACTGGAAGGGGGTGGGCACGGCCAACATCCACTTCCACCGGGAGCTGGTCGCCCTCGCGGCGAGCGAGCGCACCGCCGAGTTGATGCGGAGTGTGTTCGCCGAACTGCGCCTCGCGTTCCACGTGGTGGATGAACCGCAGCAGTTGCACGAGCCGTACATCGCACGAAATATCACGATTCTTGAGGCGCTTCAGGCGGGGGACCGGGACAAGGCCGAGCGTCTGCTCGCCGGTTACCTCGACGACTCGCTGGAACGGGTCGTCGAGGTGTACCGGCGGCGGGTCGGCGAGGACGGCTGACGAGGCCCACGTCGTTTGGGTCGTTGTCAGACCCAGGACCTAGTCTGTGCACCGTGACTTCGCCTGCATCGACGGACAGCGTTCCGCCCCAGCTCAGCGCGGGGCCGCGCCCCGCCCCGGGGCCGGCCGCCGACGAGGGCCTGGCGCGCCGCCTGCGCGCGCTCGCCTGCACCGCGCCGCTGCACGACCTCGACGCGCGCAAGGCCAACCTCGCCGGTGAGTACTCGGTGTACGGCATGGCGGAGGTCGCCCTCGCGGCCATCGACCTCGTCACCCTCAACATGGACTTCGACACGGGCGCGGACCACGACCAGATCGTCGCCCGCCTCATCCCGCGCATCGCCGCCCAGGCCCCGCAGCGGCCCGCCGCCGAGCACGAGCGGGTGGCCCGCTGGGTCCTGGAGAACCTGATCAACGTCGGCAGCGTCGACCGCGGCTTCCGCGCGGTGTACGGCACGTTCGGGGCGGACGGCACGTATGTGCGCCGTGACTACGACTTCAAGCTGATCGAGGAGGTCCCGGGCCCGGGCGGCACGGTCTACCTGCGGACGACGGACGAGGCGGTCAACGTCCTCGTCGGCGCCCTCGACACGGACGTCACCAGCGCGCAGATCGCCGCCGAGGTCAAGCTGGAGGTGCTGATCAGCCGCGGCCGGCTCGCCGACGCCCAGCTCGCGGCCGAACAGGCCCGCTACCGCACCGTGCAGTACTCGGAGACCCTGCGCCGCGCGCTGGACGCGACCCGGCGCAACGTGCGCGCGGTGGACTGGCTCACCACCGTGCCCGACATGATCGCCGAGGCCCTGGAGCACGTGGCCGACCGCTACCGCCACGAGAACGCGATCCTCACGAACATCCGCAAGGCCCGCGACGAGTCCGAGGAGCCCGAGCACAAGCGCCGCGCCGCCGAGCTCGTCGACATCGTCAAGGACTGCATCCGGCGGCACACCCAGTTGCAGTCCCGGCTGCTCGAGGCCGGTCCGCTGTTCCGCGCCGAGCAGGACCGGCAGGCCTTCGCCACGCCGGCGACCGCCTCGGGGATCGACCTCTACGGGCATCTCGTCTCGCCCGTCCTGCCGCTGCCGCTGGAGCAGGCCGTGCGGGTCACGGACGCGTTCTTCGGGCACGGCACCGGGTTGCGTACGCCGGTGTCCGTCCGGGTCGGGGACCTGGTCGACATACTGCTGACGCCGCCGGTGGAGCGGGAGCACCTGGGTGCGGAGATGCCCGAGCCGGACCTCATCGCCACGCCCGACGACAGCCGGTTCAGCGAGGAGCAGATGGCGGCCGCGCAGGAGCTGCTCGACCTGCCGGCGGATGCGCCGCGCCGGTTGTCCGGACTGCTGGCCGAGGCCCGGCGCCAGGATCCCGAGCTGCCGTATCTCGTGGCCCTGTTGGCGGTGCACGCGGCCAGTCCGCCGGTCGGTACCGCCTATCGCCAGGGCGAGCAGAAGCTGCTGTTCGCCGTGGACGACGGGACCGAGCTCGATGATCCGGAGTTCGGCGGGGCGGATCTGATCGTCGGTACCGCGCTGCTGGACGCGGCGGGGATGGCGGCGGACCGGACGGAAGCAGCATGAGTCAGTACAAGTGGCACAAGGAGTCCCGACCGTGAGCGAGCATGTCGAGTGGAGTGAGCCGGAAGTCCCGGCCCCGACGGCCTCGGCCGCCGTCACTCCCGCCGACGCCGCCGACGCGGCTCGGCTCGTGTCCTTCGGGCTGCAGCCCAAGCTCCAGCCCGCACGCGACCAGGAGTACGCGGACCTGCTGCGGCGGTACCGGGAGGACCCGCCCTTCGCGCGGCTCGCCGACGCCGTGGCGACCGGACTGGGGCTGATCGTGCTGGAGGTGTCCCCGCGCGCGGGCATGGCCGTGACCGCCGCCGAGGACTCGGTGTTCGCCGTCCGCATGGGCGACTACGCGCGTCGTACGTCCGCCGACGGCGGCGACCGGTTCCTGCACGGGCTCGCCCATCTCGCCGTCGCCGCCATGGCGTTCCCGCGCCCCGAGGACCTCGCCGACGACGGCTACATCGGCCGCGTCACGGTCAACGGCGTCGACGCCTTCGTCCGCCAGGCCTGCCACCGCCTGGAGGAGCGCGCCGCCGAACAGGGCGAGAACACCGACCCGGCCACCGACGCGCCAGGTCTGGAGGCCGCCTGGCGGATCTGGGTGCGACGCAGCTCCACCGGGGCCACCAAGGACGCGCGCCGGCTCGCCGGTTCGACCACCGGCATCGTCGCCAAGGCCGTCGCGTTCCTCACCGACTCCGGTTTCCTCCAGCGCACCGGCGACGACAACGGCGGCACGTACCGCACGACCGCCCGCTACCAGCTCCAGGTCCGCGACATGGCCGGCAGCGCCGCCCTGGCCGAGCTGCTGGAGCTGGGCGTCGTCCCGGTCACCGACGGCACCCCGACGCTGCTGCCCCCCGAGGAGAGCGACGACCTGGACCTGGTCGCCGACGCCGGGCTGCCGTTCCACTCCTCCTGAACCCCCACCCCACGAAGCCTTACGAAAGTCCGCCATGTACGAGCTGTCCCGGGTCCGCCTCTACTCCATCGGGCCCGCCGGTGCGCGCTACGCCGACACCGTGCTTGACCTGCGCGGTGTGGGCGAGCCCGTGCCCGACCCGCCCCCACGCAGGCGGAGTTCTTCGAGGAGGAGCCCGTCGGCCCGCCGCGCCGGCCCGCGCCCGCGGGCGTGCTCTTCCTGGAGAACGGCGGCGGCAAGTCGGTGCTGCTCAAGCTGATCTTCTCCGTGATGCTGCCGGGACACCGCAACACCCTCGGCGGGGCCAGCTCCGGTGTGCTGCGCAAGTTCCTGCTCGCCGACGACTGCGGCCATGTCGCGCTGGAGTGGCAGCACGTGCTGACCGGCGAGTGCGTCGTCGTCGGCAAGGTCAGCGAGTGGCGCGGCCGGCAGGTCTCCAACGACCCGCGCAAGTTCGCCGAGGCCTGGTACTCCTTCCGGCCCGGGCCCGGACTGAGCCTCGACAACCTCCCCGTGGCCGAGTCCACCGCCGTACGGGCCCCGGTCGAGGGCCAGTCGGGCGCGCGCGGCCGGCGTCGCACGATGAAGGGCTTCCGCGACGCCCTCATGGAGGCGGGCAAGACGTACCCGCACCTGGAGGTGCACTGGGAGGAGATCCACGACCGCTGGATCGAGCACCTCGGCGACCTCGGCCTCGACCCCGAACTCTTCCGCTACCAGCGGGAGATGAACGCCGACGAGGGTGAAGCCGCAGGCCTCTTCGCGGTCAAGAAGGACGCCGACTTCACCGACCTGCTGCTGCGCGCCGTCACCGACACGCGTGACACCGACGGGCTCGCCGACCTGGTCAGCGGCTTCGGCAACAAGCTGGGCCGGCGCGCCGAGCTGATCGCCGAACGCGACTTCACCGCCGGGTCCGTCGACCTGCTCGGACGGATCGTCGAGGCCGCCGAGGCCCGCTCACGCGCGCGTGACATCCACGCCGGAGCCGAGCGCCGTACCCGGACCCTGGCCCGCAGACTGTCCGCGCGCGGCGTGCAGGAGCGGGCCCGGGCCGCCGACCTGGCCCGACGCGGTCGACCGCCGCCGCGTATGCCGTCACCCACGCCGAGGCGGCCCGCGAGCGCAGCGCGCTGATCTCCGCCGAACTGGCCTACCGGCACGCCTCGCTGGCCCTCGCCGCGGCCGAGAAGTCCGCCGCCGCGCAGAAGCGCGAGCTCGCCGACGCCCGCACGCTGTACTCCGCCTGGCAGGCCGCCGAGGCCGTACTGCGCCACCGCGCCGCCGCCGACCGCGTCGCCCGCGTGTCCGCCGCGATCCAGGAGGCGGAGCGCGACGCCGCCCCGGCCCTGGCCGCCCGCTCCAAGGCCGCCGTCGACCTCGTACGGGCCCTGCACGCGGCCGCGGAGAGCGCCGAGAACCACGCGAACGAGGAGGAGGAGCGCTCCGCCGCCCTCCAGGAGGTCAGCGACGCCGCCTACCGGGACTCCACCGCCGCTGCCACACAGGCGCAGCGGGCCCGCAGCGAGGTCGGGCACCTCAAGCAGCGCCTCGCCGAGGTCGAGCAGGAGACCGCCGAGGCGGTCCGGGCCGGCTGGCTCGACGACAGCGCGCCCGACGCCGACCCGGCCCGGGCGGCCCTCGCCGCCAGCGACGCCGAGAAGACCGCCGTCGCGGCCTGGGACTCGGCCCGTGAGGCGTCCCACCGGGCCGCCGAGCACGCGCGCGAAGCCGCCGCCGCCGAGACCCGCGCGGAACTGACCGCGGCCCGCGCGGCGGACGCGGCGACGGCCGCCGAGCGGTCGTACGAGGCCGAGCGCCGCACCGCCGAGGCACTGGCGGGGGAGGAGCGGCTGGCGGAACTGCTCAGCCTGACTCCCGAGACCCGCCCGGGCATCCCGCAGCCCCGCCACGACGCGGACAGCGAGCCGGCCACCCGGCCCGTCCCCGGCGAGCAGGGGCTCAGCCCCGAGGAGCTCGACCGCTTCGCCGACGACCTGCGCGAACTGCTCGACGACGCCGTCGACTCCGCCGAACGGCAGCTGTTCGACCTGCGTACGGCCGCCGCCGACGACTCCCGGATCCTCGGCGCGCTCGGTGACGGCGGGCTGCTGCCGCCCGGCCCGGACGTGCTGGCCACGGTCGAGTTCCTCGGCGAGCACGGCATCCCCGCGCTGCCCGGCTGGCGCTACCTCGCCCAGGCCGTCGACCCGGCCGACCACGCGCGCGTGCTGGCCGCCCGGCCCGAACTGGTCGACGGCGTGATCATCACCGACCCGGACTCCCACGCACGCGCCCGGGAGGCGCTGGGCGACGCGGCTCTGCTGCCCCGTTCCGCCGTGGCGGTCGGCACGGCCGCCGCTCTGCTCGCCCCGACCCCCGCCCCGGACACCGACAGCGGTGACGTGTTCCTCGTCCCGCCGAACCCGGCCATGCACGACGAGCACGCCGCAGACGAGGAGCGCCAGGCGCTGCGCGCCCGAGCGACCGAGCGGGACGAGGAGATCCGCACGCTCGCCGCCCGGCTCGGCAAGGACCGGGAACTGGCCGCCCGGCTCGCCTCCTGGCGCACCGGCTGCCCGGCCGGCCGGCTGGCCGAACTGGCGCAGGCGGCTCACGACACCCGCGCGTTCGCCGAGGAGTCGGAAGCCGAGCTGGCCGAGGCGCGCACCGTGCGCGCGGAGGCCGACGAGGCCGCCACCGAGGCCGCACGCGTCCGGGACGAGCGGCAGGAAGCCGCCCAGAAGGCCCGCCGCTCCGCCGACGCCCTCGCCGGACTCGCCTTCCGCCTCCGTGAGCGGGCCGGCTGGCAGGTCAAGCTGCGTGAACTGGCCGACGAGGCAGCCGAGGCCGAGGCGAGCGCCCAGGCCTGCCTGGAGCGGGCCCGGGCCGCCGACGAGGACCGGCGGGCCGCCCAGCGCGCCGCCGACGACGCCCGCCGCACCGCCCGCGCGCTGCGCGCCGAGCGCTCCGAGATCGCCGGCGCCCCCGACGACGTACCCGAGGACGACGCCCAGACCCCGAAGGCCTCCCTGCCTGCCCTGCGCGAGGCCTACCGGGCGGCGTCGCAGCTGTACGAGAAGGTCGGCGTCGGCGCCGACCTGCGGGCCGAGCAAGCCCGCGCGGAGAGCGACGAGAGCGCGGCCCGCGCGGAGCTGGACCGGCTGAGCAACAAGGTCCGCACGCGCGCGGAGCAGCTCCTTCAATCCCCCGACGGCTCCGACGGACCCAGCCGCCAGGCCGCCGCCGCCCGTGCCGAGGAGCTGGTGCAGCTCCTGGAGACCCGCATGTCGAGCGCGAGCGAGCAGCTCGGGCGGCTGCGCGGCGAGGCCGAACGGCTCGCGCCCGAGGACGGCGAGGCGCACACCGACCTGCCCGAGGACCGCCGGCCGCGCGACGCCGAGCACGCGCAGGCCCTGCTGCGCACGGCCACGGCCGAACTCGCCTCCCACACCGAGGCGCTGAACCAAGCCCGCGAGGCGCACGCCGAGCTCCTCGACGCCCACCGCGCCGCCGAGGACGCGGCGAGCGGCTTCGACGAGATCGCCGCCATGCTCCGCGACCTGCTGCGCGAGCACACCACGGAGGAGGAGCAGGAGGAGACCGAGCCATACCCCGGCAGCCCGGAGGAGGCCCGGCAGTCGGCCGCCGAGGCCCGCCGCTCCCTGCGCGGCTGTGCCGCCGACCTGTCCGCCGCGGAGGCCGCCGTCCGTGAGGCCAGTGACATCCTCGTCCGGCACGCCAACTCCACGCGCTACGAGCAGGTCCGCACCCCGGCACGGCAGCAGATCCGCGAACTGCCCGCCTCCGCACTGCCCGAACACGCCCAGAAGTGGGCCGACGCCTTCGCGCCGCGGCTCCGGGTCCTGACGGACGAGCTGGAGCAGCTGGAGCGCAACCGCGACTCGATCGTGGACCGGCTGCGCGGCCTGGTCGAGTCGGCCCTGGCCACCCTGCGCTCCGCCCAGCGGCTCTCCCGCCTTCCGGAGGGCCTCGGCGAGTGGTCGGGACAGGAGTTCCTGCGCATCCGCTTCGAGGAGCCCGACCAGGCCACGCTCACCGAACGGCTGGGCGAGGTCATCGACGAGGCGACCCGGGCCGCCGTCAAGAAGAACTCGGACCTGCGGCGGGACGGCATGTCCCTGCTGCTGCGGGGCGTCTCGGCGGCACTCCAGCCCAAGGGCGTCGCCGTCGAGATCCTCAAGCCCGACGCGGTGCTGCGCGCCGAGCGCGTCCCCGTCGGCCAGATGGGCGACGTCTTCTCCGGCGGCCAGCTCCTCACCGCCGCCATCGCCCTGTACTGCACGATGGCCGCGCTGCGCTCGAACGACCGGGGCCGTGACAAACACCGGCACGCCGGCACGCTGTTCCTCGACAACCCCATCGGCCGCGCCAACGCCACGTACCTGCTGGAACTCCAGCGGGCGGTGTCGGACGCCCTGGGCGTCCAGCTCCTTTACACCACGGGCCTGTTCGACACCACGGCGCTCGCCGAGTTCCCCCTGGTCATCCGCATGCGCAACGACGCCGACCTGAGAGCCGGCCTCAAGTACATCAGCGTCGAGGAACACCTCCGCCCGGGACTGCCGCAGCAGCCCCAGGCGGGGGAGGCGGTACACAGCGAGATCACGGCGACCAGGATGTACAAACGCCCCGCGTCCACGCCGTCTTAGGGGCGCGGGGAGCTGCGCGACCGGCCCAACGGTCCCGCGGCCGACCGCGGTCAGGTGCTGCTGTCGGCCGCCGGGGCGGCGGGAGCGGTGGCCCCGACGTCCGAACGATGCTCGGCGAGCACGCCGGTCCGGTGCCGCTGGACGAACCAGTAGTAGGCGAAGCCGCCGCCCGCGATGACGGCGACGAACAGCACCGCGCCCCAGCGCAGGTACCAGTGGTAGGGGGCCGTTGCGTTGTAGACCGCGGCCCGCGGCCAGATCAGGTTCAGCGTCATGGCTCCGCCCCACAGCACGGCCACGATGTTGACCGGCAGTCCCCAGCGGCCCAGCGAGAACCGGCCCTCGCCCGCGGGCTGCCACGTGCCGCGCAGCCGCGCGACCAGCAGCGGCACCGTGACGCCCAGGTAGGCGAGGTAGATCATGATGATGCCGATGCTGGTGACGACCGTGAAGATCTGCGGCTGGCGGATGTTGACCACCAGGATCGCCAGCGCGAGAATCCCGATGATCACGGTAGGCAGGACCGGCGTCTGGAAGCGCGGATGGCACTTGGCCAGCCGCGAGGACGCGGGCAGGTTGTTGTCGCGGGCCATCGCGAACGCCAGCCGGACCGCCGCCGTGTGCACGGCCAGGGCGCACACCGTCACCGCGATCAGCACGCACCACAGCATCGCCTTGCCGGCCGTCGGGCCCAGCACGTCCAGGACGATGTACTGCAAGCCGTCCGTGGACAGCTTCTCGACCTTCAGGCTGGAGACGCTCATCAGCGCGAGCAGCAGGATCAGGCCGCCGAGCACGAACGAGGCGACGATGGCCCGGATGATCGCGCGCGGCGCGTTCCGGGTCGGGTCCAGGGACTCCTCGCCGAGCGAGGCCGCGGTGTCGAAACCGTACATGACGTACGCCGAGGCCAGTGAGGCGACCAGGAAGGCACCGAGATACCCGTTGCCGTAGCCGGCGCCGGTGCCGTGCGTCTCCATCACGACCTGCGGGCCGCGCGTGATGTGGACCGCGAACAGGGCGATCAACACGACAGTGGCGATCAACTCGATGAACACGCCCGCCGTGTTGATCGTCGCCATCAACTTGACGCCGAAGGCGTTCACCAGGGTGGTGAACAGGATCAACACCGCGGCCAGGATGACCGCGTTGGTCGCCACGTCGTACGTACCCGTGCCGTCCCCCACGAACTGGAAGAACGACGAGATCTGCGGCAGCGTCAACTGGTAGGCCAGTGCCACGGCCGATATGGACACGATCGAGGCGATCAGCATCATCCAGCCGGCGAGCCAGCCCAGATGCGGATTGCCTATTCTCTTCGACCAGTTGTAGACGGACCCCGCGACGGGATAGCGGGCGGCGAGCTCCGCGAAGCACAGGGCGACCATGAACTGGCCGACGAAGACCATCGGCCACGACCACCAGTAGGCGGGGCCGCCGCTGCCGTAGCCGAAGTAGAACAGCTGGAAGGTACCGGTCAGGATCGAGATGTAGCTGATCCCGGCGGCGAAGGTGTGGAAGTTGCCGAGGGTGCGTTTGAGTTCGGGTCTGTAGCCGAACTCGGTGAGTTCGGCGTCGTCCTTGCCGTGTGGTTCTGTGGACTGCGCGGTCGGTCTCATGGGCGGTTCCTCAAGGCGCGTTCTCTCAGGGCGGGTTTGATCAGTCGAACCAACCCTGAGGTGTGGAACCGGCCTTGCGCCAGATGGACTGCAGGAAGCCACCCCTTCCGCAGTCACTCAGACGCGGGCCGACTGCCCGTCCATGCTCACGAGTGGGACAACTGCCCAGCCCCGCTCCGTCGGCGTATCCGCTCCTGCGTCCGCTCGGCGGCGCGGGCCTGCCGTCGTGCCCGGCGGCGCTCGCGGCGCAGGGCGCGTGCCGTGCTGCTCGGCATGGACACCACGCCGTTGCGCTGGTTCCAGACCTGACGCGTCACCCACACATCGAGCGCTCCCCACGTCGCCGCGATCGTGCTGACCACGCTGCTGATCACCATCGGGAACGCCAGCCACGACCCGGCCATCGTGCACAGGAAGGCCACCATGGCCTGAAGCAGCGTCAGAGCGATGAGAAGCACCGACCGCACGGCGGCCGTCCGCACCGGATCCGGCAACCGACGCCGCCGCGCCGGCTCCTCGACCCACAAGGGCCGGTAGTGCTGCTGCCCGCGCACGTCACGGCCCACCTCACGAGCCGGGCCCGACGCCTCTCGAGCCGTGCTCTCCACCTCGTCAGCGGGATCGTCGCGATCAGTCGCTTCCTGATGCGCTGTCACTTGCACCCCGCCCGCCCTGGGCGCCCCGCGCCGCTCCGCCGTGCCCATCACCGTGTCACTCCCCACCGCCAGCAGACTGCTCGCTCGCATCCGAAGACCCGTGTTCCCCAGTGGCTGCCCGGCTTGCGCTGCTTTACGCCGCCCAGGTGCGGGATGCGGCTCCTGTGGCCGATTCCGCCCCCATTTCCCGTAGAGAAGGACGAACGACCTCCCACGAAGATTCCCGGAAACCGAAAAATTTCAGCCAACCGCCCAGGCGGTCGACGGGCCTTGACCCACGAGGCCACCATCGGTTTCGGGGAGACAACTCCCGCAATGCCCGGACAACTCCACATGCCTCGTGGCTGGCGCGGAAGTTCATCTTCCGGACCGGCCTTCGAGTTCCCTGGGCGTCGGTAGTAGGCTCGCGCCGTTTGTTGACGCACATGTGTACCCCCGGTGGCCCGGGGGCCCGAGCTGGGGGAGGCCATGCGCTTTCGCGGGAAGTCCATCCGCCGGAAGATCGTGGCGCTGCTTCTCGTGCCGCTGGTGTCCCTGACCGCGATCTGGGCCTTCGCCACGGTGCTCACGGGACGTGAGGCGGGCGACCTGTTCAACGTGTCGTCCGTGGTGGAGAAGATCGGCTACCCCATCGAGGACACCGTCCGCGTCCTCCAGGAGGAGCGCCGTCAGACCCTGGTCTACCTCGCCGACCCCCGTGCCTCCGACGGGCTCGCCGCGCTCCGGCGCAGCCGGACCGCCACCGACGAGGCCGTCGGCGGCATCCGCGAGAACGCCCGGAATCCGGACGTGCGCGACGCGATGGGAGCGGACACCGACGAGCGGCTGACCGCGGTCCTGGACGCCTTCGAAGGCATCGAGTCGCTGCGCCGCAGCGTCGAGGACGGCACCGTCAACCGCTCCCAGGCCCTCGACCTCTACAACAGGCTGGTCGACCCGTGCTACGTCCTGCTCGCCAACCTCCACGTCGTCGACAACGTGGAACTGGACAAGCAGTACCGCGCGCTGGTCAATCTCGCCCGCGCCCGTGAACTGCTCTCCCGCGAGGACGCCCTCCTCGGCTCCGCCCTGATCGTCGGCGAGATCTCCCACTCGGAAGAGCGCGACATCTCCGACCTCGTGGCGCAGCGCACCCTGATGTACGACACCAGCCTCCCGCTGCTGCCCGTGTCGGAACGCGACCGCTACCAGAGCTTCTGGAAGAACGCCTCCACCGCTCCGCTGCGCGTGGCCGAGGAAGCGGCCCTCTCCTCCGCCGACGGAACACCGCGTGGCGTCACCGCCAAGAGCTGGGACAGCGCCGCCGGCAACGTGCTCGACGAGCTCGGCACGCTCAACGACCAAGCCAACGACCGCTATCAGAACCGCGTCGAACCGGTGGCCATGGGCGTCATCGCCAAGGCTGTCATCGCCGGCGTGCTCGGCCTGCTCGCTCTCCTGGTCTCCCTCTTCCTGTCCGTGCGCGTCGGCCGCACCCTCATCCGTGACCTGCGGCAGCTGCGTCTGGAGGCCCACGAGGCGTCCGGAGTGCGGCTGCCCAGCGTGATGCGCAGGCTGTCTGCGGGCGAGCAGGTCGACGTGGAGACCGAGGTCCCGCGCCTGGAGTACGACAAGAACGAGATGGGCGAGGTCGGCCAGGCCCTCAACACCCTTCAGCGCGCCGCCGTCGAAGCCGCCGTCAAGCAGGCCGAACTGCGCGCCGGCGTCTCCGAGGTCTTCGTCAACCTCGCGCGGCGCAGCCAGGTCCTGCTCCACAAGCAGCTCACCCTGCTCGACGCCATGGAGCGCCGGACCGAGGACACCGAGGAACTCGCCGATCTGTTCCGTCTCGACCACCTGACCACCCGCATGCGCCGGCACGCCGAGGGCCTCGTGATCCTCTCCGGCGCCGCGCCCTCCCGGCAGTGGCGAAAGCCCGTCCAGCTCATGGACGTCGTACGCGCCGCCGTGGCCGAGGTCGAGGACTACGAGCGCATCGAGGTCCGCCGCCTTCCGCGTATCGCCGTCACCGGCCCGGCCGTCGCCGACATCACGCATCTCGTGGCGGAACTCCTCGAGAACGCCACTGTCTTCTCGCCGCCGCACACCGCCGTCCAGGTCCTGGGCGAGCGGGTCGCCAACGGCTTCACCCTGGAGATCCACGACCGCGGTCTCGGCATGGCCGCCGAAGCGCTCCTGGACGCCAACCTCCGGCTCGCCGAGACCCCGGAGTTCGAGCTGTCCGACACCGACCGGCTCGGCCTGTTCGTGGTCAGCCGTCTCGCCCAGCGACAGAACGTCCGCGTCTCCTTGCAGCCCTCCCCGTACGGCGGCACGACCGCGGTCGTCTTCATCCCGGACGCCCTGCTGACGGACGACGTCCCGGACACGAACGGCATCGGCTTCCGACTCGACCGCCCCCAGCTGGCCAAGGAGAGCGAGCCGCAGGACAGCCGCCGCGCCGCGCTGTCCCAGGGACCCGCGCAACGGCCCGGCCTGCCGGCCTCCCTCCTGGACGGACCGGTGGAGCTGGAGGCGCCCGTCGACCTGGACGCCATCGGCGACTTCCCCGGCGCGCTCGATGACGAGGACAGCGAACACGGCGCCCTGTTCCGCCCCCGGCCCCTCACCCGCGCCCAGGACGAGGCAGCCGGCCGACGCCCCGGTCCGCACCAGGCAGCCGACGCCCACAGCGCACACGACCGGACCGACACCGACGACGACCCGAACGCCCCGGTCCAGCTGCCGCGCCGCCACACCCCGAAGCTGGTCAGCTCGCACGGGCGCCCGGTCACCGAGCAGCGCCCCCGGCGAGGGAAGACGGACGAGGAGAGCACCACGGGCACCGGTCGAGCGGAGCCGGGCGGCACCTCCCCGCTTCCTTCGCGTCGCCAGGGCGACGACTCCGTGAGCGGCGGGGCCACGGGCCGGTCCGGGCCGGAGCCCGCGTCCGCGCTTCCGGTCCGCCGCCGCACCGAAGGCTCCTCGACCGGCAGCCGGCGAGGCGAAAACCAGCAGCCGGACTCACCGCCGCCCCTGCCTGCCCGCCGTCGTGGGGCGGAGTCCGGCCGCCGCGGCATCGGCGCCGCCGGCCGGAACGACGACCGCACCGAATCACCGGTCTCCTCCGGCACCGGGCCGGAGCCGCCCACTCTCCCCACGCGGACACGCCGCGCGGAGATCGCATCGAGCGGCCAAGACGGCTTCGACCGTAGGTCGGGCCTCGGGCCGGAGCCCACCGGCGGGCCCGCGGGCCAGATGACCGGCTCCGGTGCCACGCCCCGGGAGACCGGGGCGACTCCCGGCTCCGGAAGACGGGGGCAGGCTCCCGGATCCGCACCGAACGAGCCTCGGTCCGGCACCGCGCCGCTGCCCCGGCGCGTGCGCCAGGCCAACCTGGCACCGCAGCTGAAGCGGGGGTCCGAGCCGCGTACGGAGGACAGAGCCGAGCCCGTCGAACGCGACGCCGACGAAGTACGCAGCCGTATGGCCTCGCTCCAGCGCGGCTGGAAGCGCGGCCGCGAGGAGAACGCAGCGGGCGACGCCGCCCACAGCGGCACAGCACGACAAGGAACGACAGAGGGGGACGGTCGATGACCGCACCGAAGGCCACCGGCCACACCGCAGCCAACAAGGGGGAGCTGAACTGGCTCCTCGACGACCTGGTGGACCGCGTCGCGAGCATCCGCAAGGCCCTCGTGCTCTCCGGCGACGGATTGCCGACCGGAGTGTCCAGGGACCTGACCAGGGAGGACAGCGAGCACCTGGCCGCCGTCGCCTCCGGGTTCCACAGCCTCGCCAAGGGCGTGGGACGCCACTTCGAGGCCGGCAACGTCCGTCAGACGGTCGTCGAGCTCGACGACGCCTTCCTGTTCGTGACGGCCGCCGGCGACGGCAGCTGCCTCGCCGTCCTCTCGGACGCCGACTCGGACGTCGGTCAGGTCGCCTACGAGATGACGCTCCTGGTGAAGCGGGTGGGTGTGCATCTGGGTGCCGCTCCGCGCACCGATCTGCCCGCAGGCGGGTAGTGGGATGACATGAGCGCTGACGGTCAGGGAAGAAGCCACTGGTTCGACGACGAGGCCGGACCGGTCGTCCGTCCGTACGCCATGACGCGCGGCCGCACCAGCAGCCAGGGCCAGCACCGCCTGGACCTGATCGCGGTCGTGGTCACGGAACCGCACGCGGACGACCCGGAAGCGGACCACATGCTCTCCCCGGAGCATGTGGACATCGTCGAACTGTGTCGTGACGTCCCGCAGTCGGTCGCCGAACTCGCAGCGGAACTCGACCTGCCGATCGGGGTGGTACGGGTCCTTGTCGGAGATCTCGTGGACGCGGAATTCGTCCATGTGAACCGGCCCGTACCCCCTGCCGAACTGCCGGACGAGAGTATTCTGCGCGACGTGATCAACGGCCTCCGGGCGCTGTGAGCGGCGCGGAAGCGGGGTACTGACGTGGCAGGCTGGCAGTTCTGGGTTGACCGAGGCGGCACCTTCACCGACATCGTCGCGCGTCGCCCGGACGGCCGGCTGCTCACGCACAAGCTCCTGTCGGACAGCCCGGCCCGCTACACCGACGCGGCCGTCGAGGGCGTCCGCACCCTGCTGGCCGACTCCGACGACCCTGTCGACACCGTGCGCATGGGCACGACGGTCGCCACCAACGCCCTCCTGGAGCGCAAGGGCGAACGCACCCTGCTCGTCATCACCCGCGGCTTCCACGACGCTCTGCGCATCGCCTACCAGAACCGCCCGAGCATCTTCGCCCGCCGCATCGAACTGCCCGAGCTGCTGTACGAACGGGTCGTCGAGGTCGACGAACGCATCGCCGCCGACGGCACCCAGCTGCGCGCGCCCGACCTGGACGCCCTCGCCGGACCTCTCCAGGAGGCCTACGACGACGGGATCCGGGCCGTCGCCGTGGTCTGCATGCACAGCCACCTCCACCCCGCCCACGAACAAGCCGTCGGGGAACTCGCCGCCCGCATCGGCTTCCCGCAGATCTCGCTCTCCAGCGAGGTCGGCCCCCTGATGAAACTCGTCCCCCGCGGGGACACCGCCGTCGTCGACGCCTACCTCTCTCCCGTCCTGCGCCGCTACGTCCGGCACGTCGCCGACGCCCTCGAAGGCGTACGGCTGATGTTCATGCAGTCCAACGGCGGTCTCACCGAGGCCGGGCAGTTCCGCGGCAAGGACGCCATCCTGTCCGGGCCGGCCGGCGGCATCGTCGGGATGGCCCGCATGTCGCAGCTCGCCGGCTTCGACCGCGTCATCGGCTTCGACATGGGCGGGACCTCCACCGACGTCTCCCACTTCGCGGGCGAGTACGAACGTGTCTTCACCAGCCGGATCGCCGGCGTCCGGCTGCGCGCCCCCATGCTCGACATCCACACCGTCGCCGCCGGCGGCGGCTCGGTCCTGCACTTCGACGGCTCCCGCTACCGCGTAGGGCCGGACTCGGCGGGCGCGGACCCGGGGCCGGCCTGCTACCGCGGCGGCGGCCCCCTCGCCGTCACCGACGCCAACGTCATGCTCGGCCGCATCCAGCCCGCCCATTTCCCGAACGTGTTCGGCGCGAACGGTGACGAGCCCCTCGACGACGCGCTCGTCCGGGACCGCTTCGCCGCCCTCGCGCGCGAGATCCGCGAGAAGACGGGCGATGACCGCACCCCCGAACAGGTCGCCGAGGGTTACCTGCAGATCGCCGTCGCCAACATCGCGTCCGCCGTGAAGCGGATCTCGGTCCAGAAGGGCCATGACGTCACCCGCTACGCCCTCACCACCTTCGGCGGCGCCGGCGGCCAGCACGCTTGCCTGGTCGCCGACTCGCTCGGCATCCGCACCGTCCTCGTGCCGCCCATGGCCGGTGTCCTCTCCGCACTCGGCATCGGACTCGCCGACACCACCGCCATGCGCGAACAGTCCGTCGAGGCACCACTGGAACCCGCCTCCATGCCCGGCGTCCTCAAGACCGCCGAAGACCTGGAAGCCGCGGCACGCGCCGAACTCCTCGCCGAGGACGTCCCCGAGGAGCACATCGAGATCACCCGCCGCGCGCAGCTCCGCTACGACGGCACCGACACCACCCTCACCGTCGAGCTGACCGAGCCGCGCACCATGCGGCACGCCTTCGAAGAACGTCATCGCGCCACGTACTCCTTCACGCTCGACCGCCCGATCGTTGTCGAAGCCCTCTCCGTCGAAGCCACCGGCATCACCGAACCCCCCGATCTCTCCGCTCTCGCTCCCTGCGAAGCCACCGCCGACGGCAGCCCTGCGGCGCCCCGGTCCGTCCGCCTTCACACGGGCGGAGCCTGGCGCGACGTACCCCTCCACCGCCGCGAGGACCTTCCCCCCGGCGACACCGTCACCGGTCCCGCGATCATCACCGAACCCGGCGCGACGACCGTCGTCGACGACGGCTGGCGGGCCGCGGCGACGGACCACGGGCATCTGGTCATGGAACGCGCCGCGATTACGCAGAGTTCCGAACTCGACACGAAAGTCGACCCGGTTCTGCTTGAGGTCTTCAACAACCTGTTCATGTCCATCGCCGAACAGATGGGTGCCCGCCTCGAATCCACGGCCCAGTCCGTCAACATCAAGGAGCGCCTGGACTTCTCCTGCGCGCTCTTCGACCCGGACGGAAACCTGGTGGCCAACGCCCCGCACATCCCCGTTCACCTGGGCTCCATGGGCACGAGCGTCAAGGAGGTCATCCGGCGGCGGGGCTCTGGCATGCGCCCGGGCGACACCTACGCCGTCAACGACCCGTACCACGGCGGCACCCATCTGCCCGACGTCACCGTGATCACCCCGGTCTTCGACGCCGCACCGTCGGACGACACGGAGAGTGACCCGGAGATCCTCTTCTACGTCGCCTCACGCGGCCACCACGCAGAGATCGGAGGCATCGCCCCCGGCTCCATGCCCGCGAACAGCCGCACCATCGAGGAGGAGGGCGTCCTCTTCGACAACTGGCTGCTCGCCGAGAACGGCCGCTTCCGCGAGGACGAGACCCTCCGCCTCCTCACCGAGGCGCCGTACCCCTCGCGCAATCCCAAGACCAACCTCGCCGACCTGCGCGCGCAGATCGCCGCCAACCAGAAGGGCGTCGACGAGGTCGGCCGCATGATCGCGGACTTCGGTCTCGACGTCGTCCAGGCCTACATGAGGCACGTCCAGGACAACGCGGAAGAGGCCGTACGCCGCGTCATCGACGCCCTCGACGACGGTGACTACGCCTATGAGACCGACTCGGGCGCGATCATCCGGGTCAGCGTGCGCGTGGACCGCGAGAACCGTGCCGCGACCATCGACTTCACCGGCACCTCGGCGCAGCTGCCCACCAACTTCAACGCCCCCTTCTCGGTCGTCAACGCGGCCGTCCTGTACGTCTTCCGCACGCTCGTCGCCGACGACATCCCCCTCAACGACGGCTGCCTGCGCCCCCTGGACATCGTCGTACCGCCCGGCTCCCTGCTCTCACCCGAGCCACCGGCCGCCGTCGTCGCCGGCAACGTGGAGACCTCCCAGGCCATCACCGGCGCCCTCTACGCGGCGCTCGGCGTGCAGGCCGAGGGCTCCGGGACCATGAACAACGTCACCTTCGGCAACGAACGCCACCAGTACTACGAGACCGTCGCCCCCGGCTCCGGCGCGGGCGACGGTTTCCCCGGCGCCCCCGTCGTCCAGACGCACATGACCAACTCCCGCCTCACCGACCCCGAGGTCCTGGAGTGGCGACTGCCCGTGCGCCTGGAGGAGTTCGCGGTCCGGCGCGGCAGCGGCGGAGCCGGCCGGTGGCGCGGCGGCGACGGCGCTGTGCGTCGTATCCGGTTCCTGGAGCCCATGACCGTCTCCACGCTGTCCCAGCACCGCCGTGTCCCCCCGTACGGTATGGCGGGCGGAGAACCGGGCGCTCTCGGCGCCAACCGGGTGGAACACGCCGACGGTACCGTGACGGAACTCGGCGGCAGCGACTCCGCGGACGTCGTCACCGGCGACGTACTCGTCATCGAAACCCCAGGCGGCGGAGGCTACGGCCCGCCGTCGCCGACCCCCATCAAGCAGGAGAAGAGATCGATGATCTTCGGGCGTTCTGAGCGCGGCAAGCCTCCGGTCGAGCCCGTCACGCTCAAGATCCTGGTGGCCGGCGGTTTCGGCGTGGGCAAGACCACGCTCGTCGGCGCGGTCAGCGAGATCCGGCCGCTGCGCACCGAGGAGCTGCTCACCGAGGCCGGGCGCCCGGTCGACGACACCAGCGGTGTGGAAGGCAAGCACACCACGACCGTGGCCATGGACTTCGGCCGCATCACGCTCCGCGAGGACCTGGTGCTGTACCTCTTCGGAACGCCCGGTCAGGAGCGGTTCTGGTTCATGTGGGACGAGCTCTCCGAGGGCGCCCTCGGAGCCGTCGTCCTCGCCGACACGCGCCGCCTGGAGGACTCCTTCGCCGCCGTGGACTACTTCGAACGGCGCTCGATACCGTTCCTCGTCGGCGTCAACTGCTTCGAGGGCGCACCGCGTTACCCGGTCGAGGACGTCCGCCAGGCCCTCGACCTCGACGACGGCGTTCCGCTCCTGATGTGCGACGCCCGTGACCGCGAGTCGGTCAAGGAAGCACTCATCGGCGTCGTCCAGCACGCCATGGCGTACGCGGCCGACCGCCGTCAGACGGTGACCACCTGACGCCAGGCCGACCGGCGGGCGCGGACCGTACCCCCGCCGACAGGGGTACGGTCCCTCCGGAAACGACCCTTCACGCGCGCGTGGCTAGCTGTCGGCGTCCTCCTCCCAGCCGAAGCTCTTCTCCACGGCCTTGCGCCAGTTGCGGTGCTCGCGGTCCCGCACCGACGCGTCCATGGACGGTGTCCACTCGACGTCCTTCTGCCAGTGCGCCTTGAGCTCGTCCAGGTCGTTCCACACACCGGTGGCCAGACCGGCCGCGTACGCGGCGCCCAGACAGGTCGTCTCGGAGACCTTGGGCCGCACCACCGGCACGTCCAGCACATCCGCCTGGTGCTGCATGAGCAGGTTGTTCTTCGTCATGCCGCCGTCGACCTTCAGGGTGGTGATGTGCACCCCGGAGTCCTGGTACATGGCGTCCACGACCTCGCGGGTCTGCCAGCTCGTCGCCTCCAGCACCGCGCGCGCGAGGTGCGCCTTCGTGACGTACCGGGTCAGCCCGGTGACCACACCACGCGCGTCCGAGCGCCAGTACGGCGCGAACAGGCCCGAGAACGCCGGCACGATGTAGGCACCGCCGTTGTCCTCCACACTCGCGGCCAGGGGCTCGATCTCGTCGGCGGTCCGGATGATGCCGAGCTGGTCGCGGAACCACTGGACCAGCGCGCCCGTTATGGCTATCGACCCCTCCAGACAGTAGACCGGCGCCTCGCTCCCGATCTTGTAACCCATCGTCGTCAGCAGACCGCTCTTCGACGACACCGGACGGTTGCCGGTGTTGAGCAGCAGGAAGCTGCCCGTGCCGTACGTGTTCTTCGCGGTGCCCACGTCGTAGCAGGCCTGGCCGAACACGGCGGCCTGCTGGTCGCCCAGCGCGGAGGCCACGGGCACGCCGGCGAGCTGGCCGACGGCGGTGCCGTACACCTCGGCGGAGGACCGGATCTCCGGCAGCATGGCCTCGGGAATGTTCATCGCCGAGCAGATCGAGGAGTCCCACTGCAGGGTCTCCAGGTTCATCAGCATGGTGCGCCCGGCATTGGTCACGTCGGTGACGTGCTGCCCGCCGTCGGTGCCGCCGGTGAGGTTCCAGATCAGCCAGGAGTCGATCGTTCCGAAGGCGATCTCACCGCGTTCGGCCCGGGACCGGAGGTCGGGCACGTTGTCGAGCAGCCAGGCCGCCTTGGGCCCGGAGAAGTAGGTGGCCAGCGGCAGACCCGTCTGCTCGCGGAAACGGTCCTGTCCCTCCGAGCCGCCGAGCTGGTTGCACAGCGCCGCCGTCCGCGTGTCCTGCCACACGATGGCGTTGTGCACCGGCTTCCCCGTCGTGCGGTCCCACAGGAGGGTCGTCTCGCGCTGGTTGGTGATTCCCATCGCGCTCAGCTGGTCGGCGCGCAGACCGGCCTTGGCGAGCGCCCCGGCGACCACCGCCTGCACCTTGGACCAGATCTCGGTGGCGTCGTGCTCCACCCACCCGGGCTTGGGGAAGATCTGGCGGTGCTCACGCTGGTCCACGGCGACGATGGCACCGTTCTGGTTGAAGACGATGCAGCGGCTCGAGGTGGTGCCCTGGTCGATCGCTGCTACGTACTTCTCGGAGTTGTCCGTCATGGCTACTACCTCTTGATCGCTTGGTCAGAAGGCTGCGTTGTAGATGAGGGCCCCGAGAATTCCGCCGGCCGCAGGCCCTGCCACCGGGATCCAGGCGTACCCCCAGTCGGACGTTCCCTTGTTCGGGATCGGGAGGAACTGGTGCACGATGCGCGGCCCCAGGTCACGTGCGGGGTTGATCGCGTAGCCGGTGGGCCCACCGAGCGAGAGGCCGATCCCGACGACCAGCAGGGAAACCAGCAGGATCGAGATGCCGGAGCCATAGATTCCGGCTCCTTCGCCCGGGATCGGCCCGATGCCGACCCCCTGGACGACCCTGTCGTCGCCGACCAGCGCGAGGATGGGAAGCACCAGGGCGATGGTCGCGAGGATCTCCGTCATCAGGTTGGCGACCGGGTTTCTGATCTCCGGGATGGTGGAGAAGATGCCGAGTGTCGGCACCGGCTCGTCCACCGTGCCGTCCGTGGTGCCCGTCTGCCGTACGTTGGCCTGGAACTGGGCGAAGTAGAGCAGGTACGCCAGGACGGCGCCCAGCATCGCCCCCACGATCTGCCCGAGCAGGTAGACCCAGACCTTGTCCCACACGCCTGTGTCGACGGCCAGGCCAAGAGTCACGGCGGGATTGATGTGGCCGCCCGACAGCGGGGCGGCGGTGTACGCGCCGGCCAGGACACCGAATCCCCAGCCGAACGCGATGACGATCCAGCCCGACGCCCTGGCCTTCGAGAACCTCAGGGTGACGGCGGCGCAGACCCCCGCGCCGAAGAGGATCAGGATCGCCGTGCCGATGATCTCGCCGACGAAGATGTCTACGTTGCTCATGGCGGCTCCTAGGCCGAGGCCCGGGGACGATCTGCCCCGGTCCTCATGTGCGGGGTGCGTTTCCCATGGCTACTTCAGCCGAAGGCAGGGAAACCCGCGCCCCGCCCGGCGTCCGTGACGAGCGTGCCGATCGCAGCCGAATCGCCCGTGGGGGAAAGGGCCTTGGCGCAGGCGCGCCCGCGCGCCGCAGTGCCGGATACGCCGAGTATGTACGGCGATGTCGACTGACACCGGAAGTGTTCACCGGCGCCCATGGGGCGTCAAGGTCGCCGACCGCAACGGTTGACGGCCTTGTGCCGGCGGCCGGGCCTGCTGGGCCGGGTGGCCGGTTGCACGGTCCTGGCGGCGCCCGGTCGGGTCGTTGTTCAGATCTGGTCGGGGCCTGCGCGGGCTTCGGTGCGCCACGCGAGGCCTTGCTGGTGGTGTCGTCCGGCCTCCGCTGGGCTCCGCCATGGGCGATCGCCCAGCGCACCTGACTCCTCGCTTGCTAGCCACCAGCATCCACCTGACCAGGCGGTCTCTCAACCGGACGAGCAGCGCCCCGTGCAGGAGCCCCTGCCGGGCTCCGCCGGACGGGGCCACAGCCGTCCCCAGGTGCCCGCCCCGGACAGCGCCACCAACCGCCGGGGCCCGTACCCCCGCCCTGCCGCCCACGCCCCCCTACGGTCTAAGGGCCCTGCACGGCTCTCTCAACCCCCACCCGGCTCCGCCGCCCCACACCGCGCCGGTGCCGGTGCCGGTGTCGGTGTCGGCTCAGCGCCGCGGCGGGTCTCATGCCCGGGCACGCCCGCTCGGCCCACCACCCAACTCGCCCCGTGCAACGCCTTCGCCGCCTTCTTCAGGGGCGCCAGGCAAGCCGCCGCCTGCCGGTGGTCGGTCACACTGCCCGGCGCGCACAGCACCGTGGCGAGCGACAGCGTGACCGGCCGACCGCCTGCCGACCAGGGGACGTCCAGCACGGAGGCGGCCAGCGGATCGAGTCCCTCCGGTTCTGCGAGCACCAGGAAATCGTCGCCGCCGATGTGACCCACGCGGGTGCCGTCCGTCGCGGCCTGCTGCAACACACGCCCCACCGCCCGGATCAGCTCGTCGCCCGCCGCGAAGCCGGCCCCGTCGTTGACCTGCTTGAAGTGGTCGACGTCCAGCCAGCTCAGCACGAACGCCCGCCCGGACACGATCCGCCGGTCCACCTCACCGGTGATCGCGTCCGAGCCGGGCAGACGCGTCAGCGGATTGAGCCCCGCCGCCTCCTCCACCCGTGACTCGGCCAGCGCGCGCACGAGATCCGCGAGCCGTACGACGCCCACGCACCGCCCGTACGCGTCCACGACGGCGACATCGTCCGACGTACGGTCCCGCCCGCCGACCGCCACGACGTCCAGTACCTCCCAGGCCGTGGCGTCGATGCCCACCGTCCGCGGTGGGTCACCGAGCTTGGCCGCGGGCCGGTCGGCGTACAGGGCGTGCCCGTAGCGCCCCGACATCGACAACAGGAAGCGGGACCGGTGCACCGACCGGACCGGCACTCCGGCGGTGTCCACGAGCAGTACCCCGGACACATCCGGTGACCCGGTCAGCAGCGCCCGCACCTGCCCCGCGGACGCCGTGGCGGGCAGCAGCGCGGCGGGCCGCACGAACTCCCGCACCGACGGCCCCGACCGCGGCACGGCCACCTCGCGGGGGAGCGGGGCGGAACGTAGACGTCCGCGGCGGGCAGCCGGGCCGGCGGGGCGAACAGCTCGCCCTGTGCCAACTGCGCCCCGGCCGCCAGCGCCGCAGCGCACTGCCCTTCGGTCTCCACGCCCTCGACAGCCAGGAGAGCCCCCAGCCCGTCGCACAGCGTCCGCATCGACCGCACCACCGCCGGCCGCGCCAGCAGCGTCGCGTCCAGCTTCACCAGGTCGGGCGTGATGTCCGACAGGAGCCGCAAGGGCACGTCCCCGTCACCGACACCGTCCGCACAGATCCGGAATCCCTGACCGCGCACCCTGGACACCGCCTCCAGCAGTGCCCGCTGCGGCACGTGCGTGTACGGCGGACAGACGTCGATCGTCACCTCCCACGGAAGCCGCCCCGCCTCGCGCACGGCATCATGCAGCGAAGGGAGCCCGCCGAGGTCGGCGAGGGTGCCGGCGAAGACGTTGACGAACAGCGGCAGCAGGGTCTCCTTGCGCACCGCCGCGCGGACCGCCGACACCGCCAGCCGGCTGTCGAGCTCGGGATCCCGGCGGGCCTCGGCCAGGATGTCGCCGGTCTCCGGGCGGGCGAGTATCTCCAGTCCCGCGACCGCGCCGGTCGTCAGGTTGACCACCGGTTGGAAGGCGAAGCGGAGAGTATCCGTCCAGGAGTGCACGCAAGCATGATGACTCCACCGGCGTACGCCCAAGCGCAGTTCATGAGACGTTCACGCAGGATTCCGGAGCGGTCACACAGCGTATGCCGAGGCCCGGTCGCGGCCGTACCACCAGTGCCGACGTCGGCACGGCTCCATGCACGCGTCGGCATGGGTCGTGCACGTCTCGGCGCCAGCCCGCGCATGTCCCGGCACCATCCCGTGCAAGCCCCGGGTTCCCGTGCACGTCCGAGCGCCGGCCCGTGCCCTGTCCGGCACAGCCCGCAGCCGCGTCCCGGCCCCGCGGCTCACCGCACCGCGATCACCGCCGATCCATGCCCGAACAGCCCCTGATTCGCGCTGATACCCACACGCGCTCCCTCGACCTGCCGGTCACCTGCCTCGCCCCGCAACTGCCATGCCAGCTCGCACACCTGGGCTATCGCCTGCGCCGGGACCGCCTCGCCGAAGGAGGCCAGACCACCGCTGGCGTTCACCGGTATTCGCCCGCCCAGGGCCGTCGCCCCGTCCCGCAGCAGCTTCACGCCCTCGCCCTCACCGCACAGCCCCAGGTCCTCGTACCACTGCAACTCGAGCGCCGTGGACAGGTCGTAGACCTCGGCCAGCGACAGGTCCTCCGGTCCGACCCCCGCCTCCTCGTAGGCCGCCCGGGCGATCGACGTCCGGAACGTCTCGGCGGGCGGATCGACCGCCACTGCGGAGTCCGTGGCGATGTCCGGGAGGTCCAGCACGGTGTTCGGGTACCGCGGCGTCACCGTGGACACGGCCCGGATCCGCACCGGGTCCGCATGGCCGTGCCGCCGCGCGAACTCCATGCTGGAGAGCACGACCGCCGCGCCGCCGTCTGAGGTCGCGCAGATGTCGAGCAGCCGCAGCGGATCGGCGACGACGGCGGAGGCGGCGACCTCCTCGGCGGTGACCCGCCGGCGGTAGCGCGCCTTGGGGTTCAGCGCTCCCATCGCCGCGTTCTTCACCTTCACCTGTGCGAAGTCGCCCGGTGTGTCGCCGTGCACGGCCATGCGCCTGCAGGCGTACAACCCGAAGTACACCGGGTTGGTCGCCCCGAGAACCCGGAACCGCAGCCAGTCGGGATCGTCGGGCCGGTCCCCGCCCGCTGGGCGGAAGAATCCCTTGGGAGCGGCATCGGCTCCCACCACGAGCACCACCTCGGCGAGCCCGGAGAGGATCTGGGCCCGCGCGGCGTCCACGGCCTGCGCCCCGGACGCGCACGCCGCGTACACGCTCGTGACCCGGGCCCCTTGCCAGCCCAGTGCTTTCGCGAACGTCGCTCCAGCGACATACCCGGGATAACCGCCCCGGACCGTGTCCGCGCCGATGATCGAGCCGATGTCCCGCCAGTCCAGCCCGGCGTCGGTCAGCGCCGCGCGGGCCGCTGCGACGCCGTACTCGACGAAGTTCCGTCCCCACTTGCCCCACGGGTGCATGCCCGCACCCAGCACCGCGACCTCACCCGTCATGCCTTCACCCCCGTCGGCCGCCAGTGCCACGTCGTCCAGGTCGTTTCCGCGTCCTCGTGGAGCACGCCGGGCACGACCTCCACCTCCATGCCCACCGCCAGGTCCGCGACGGTGACCCCGGGAGCCGCCTGTCCCAGCACCACGAGCCGCTCGGCCTGCAGCTCCACAGCGATCAACGCGCACGGCTCCCACGAGAGTTCCGGATCACTCACGTAGGGTGACGGCGGCCGGTACCGGCTGTCCGTGTACGACCAGACGCGGCCACGCCGCGACAGCGGGACCTGCGTCAACTCCCCGCCCCCGCAAGCAGGGTTGTGGCAGTGGTGGTCCTCGCGGGGGAAGAAGACCGAAGAGCACGCCGCGCAACGCGTGCCCAGCAGCCGGAAGTCTTCCCCCTCCCCGGCGAACCACCCCGCGACCACCGGCGTTCGTGTACGCGACACCGAGCCTCCCCGCAGACCGAATCTGACGGAACGTCAGAAGTCTGACACGGTCCTCCGGATTTCGGCATCCCTTCCCCGGCGGGACCGTCTCCTGGTAGACGCAGGAGCCATGACACGAATCACCACCGTGGCACGCGGCCTGATCACCGCCTTCGCCGCCGTGCTGGCAGCGACCGCCCCCACCGCCACCGCCCAGGCCAAGACCGGGCCCCATGCACCTAAAGACTTCGTGGCCCTGAGAAGCGTGGACCCGACGATCATCCAGGAGATGCGCTACTTCACCCCGCACAACTTCGTCGGCCAGCGCATCGACGGCTACGCCCAGCCGATCTGCGTCCTCACCCGCCCCGCCGCCCAAGCCCTCCACAGGGCCCAGACGAAGCTGCTGCGCCAGGGCTACACACTCAAGGTGTACGACTGCTACCGGCCGCAGCGCGCGGTGGACCACTTCGTCCGCTGGGCCAAGGACCTCGACGACCAGGCCATGAAGGGCGAGTTCTACCCGAACGTCGACAAGACCCGGTTGTTCGCCGACGGCTACATCGCCGAGAAGTCGGGCCACAGCCGCGGATCGACCCTCGACGTCACGCTCGTGAAACTGCCGGCGAAACCGACCCGGCCGTACCACCCCGGAGAGCCCCTCGTGCCGTGCTTCGCCCCCAAAGACGAGCGGTTCCCCGACAACTCCGTCGACATGGGGACCGGCTTCGACTGCTTCGACACCCTCTCGCACACCCTCGACCCCCGTGTCCAGGGCCAACAGCGCGCCAACCGGCTGCTGCTCAAGAGCACCCTGGAGGGTCTCGGCTTCGTGAACCTGGCAGAGGAGTGGTGGCACTACACCTACAAGCCCGAGCCCTACCCGGACACCTACTTCGACTTCCCCGTGTCCAGGAAGGCGCTCACCCGAGCTCACTGAGCCGCCCGCCCGAGACGCCCTCTCCGTGATCGGCTACAGTCCGCCGCGTGTCCGAAACTCAGCACTCCAGTTCCAACTCCGCGCCGGACTCCCACTGTTCGAGCTGCGGCGCGCCCTACGGAGAGGGCGTCTCCGGCTGGCCCCGCACCTGCCCGGCGTGCGGCAGCGTGGCCTACCGCAATCCACTCCCGGTCGCGGTGGCCCTCCAGCCCGTGTACGACACCAAAGGCACCGCCCTGGTCGTCATCACCCGAACCGTCGCCCCCGCGCGCGGGGGCATCGCCCTGCCCGGCGGCTACATCGACGACCGGGAGGACTGGCGGCAGGCCGTCGTACGCGAACTCAAGGAGGAAACCGGCATCGACGCGGCCGTCCGCGACGTACGCCTCGTCGACGCGATGAGCTCGCCCGACGGACACCTGCTGCTGTTCGGCCTCCTCCCGGAACGCCCTGTCGAAGGCCTGCCGCCCTCCGCCGCCACGGACGAGACGGAGGGCTGGCACCTCCTGCGCAGGGCGGAGGAACTCGCCTTCCCTCTGCACACCGTGGCGGTACGGGCCTGGTTCGAAGGCCGCTACATCTGAGCTCAGCGCTCTCCGGCCCCGCGGACGCGCACCGGGTGGGACGGCTCGCCCGCGCCGTCCTCACCCTCCAGCTCGACAACCACCCGAGAGCCCATCCACCGAGCGGTGTAGCGCTCGATATCCGGCTCGTCCCACCCCTCGCCCCCGTCCGGCACGACCAGCCCGCCCCCGGTCCGTCCCCGGGCGGGCGCCCACACCTCCAGCTCCAGCCCGCCGTCCTCCCCGCGTACGGGAAGCACCGCACCCGCGCGTGCGAACACCGGTATCCGCGACAGAGGTGCGTCGACGAGCACCTGCGCCGGCCCCTCGTACGCCTGCTCCGTCACCGTGTCGTACCAGCGCCCCCGCGGCAGCAGCACGGCACGCCGGTCCGCGCCCGGGTCGAGCACCGGCGCCACCAGCAGGCTGTCGCCCAGCAGGAAGGCGTCCCCGCAGTCACGCAGCGCCCGCTCCTCCGGCGCCCCCCACCACAGGGGCCGCACATAGGGAGCCCCGGTACGCCGGGCCAGATGCGCCAGCGTCATGAAGTACGGCAGCAGCCGCCGGCGTTCGACGAGCGCCACGCGCGCGTGCTCCAGCACCTCGGCACCGAACTCCCACGGCTCCCTGCGCCCCGCCCGCAGACTCGCGTGCGTACGGAACAGCGGCAGATAGGCCCCCAGCTGGAACCACCGCAGGAACAGCTCGGGCGAGGGATCCCCGTCGAAGCCTCCGATGTCCGGCCCCGAGTACGGCACACCGCACAGTCCGAGCCCCATCACCAGCGCCAAGGACGCCCGCAGCCCCGGCCAACCGGTGGCCACGTCACCCGACCACGTCCCGCCGTAGCGCTGCATGCCGGCCCACCCCGAGCGGGAGAACAGGAACGGCCGCTCCTGGGGCGCGAGTTTCCGCAGTCCTTCGAAGCCCGCCCTGGCCATGCACAGCGCGTACACGTTGTGCGCCTCACGATGGTCACCGCCCCGCCCCTCCAGGGAGTGCCGCGCCGAACGCGGCAGCGTCGACTCCCCGAAGGCGGCGAACGACGTGGGCTCGTTCATGTTGTGCCAGAAACCCGAGAAGCCCTGCGCGAGCCGCTCCTCGTAGAGACCGCCCCACCACTCACGCACGCGCGCGTGCGTGAAATCGGGAAACACCGCCTCCCCGGGCCACGCGACACCCTGCACGACCTGCCCCGAGGCGTCCCGCACGAACGCGTCCTCGGCCGTACCGCCGTCGTACACGGCATTGCCGGGCAGGGCCTTCACGGCGGGGTCGACGATCGACACCAGCCGGATGCCGTCCCGCCGGAGCTCCTCGGCCAGAACGGGCAGCTTCGGGAAGCGGTCCTCGTCGACGGTGAACACCTGATGTGCGTCGAAATGGTCGATGTCCAGGTGCACGGCGTCGAGCGGCAGACCGTGCTCCAGGTAACCCGCGACGATCCGCCGCACCTCCTGCTCACTGCCGAATCCCCACCGCGCGTGGTGGTGCCCGAGCGCCCACGCGGGCGGCAGCGCGGGCGCGCCGGTCAGTGAGGCCCAGGCGAGCAGCACGCGCGCGGGGGTACCCGCCATCACCCAGCAGCGCAGTGGACCGCCGTCCATCCGCAGCTCGCTCGTCCCGGCCTGGTCGTGCCCGGAACCGGCGCCCTCCTCGCCCTCCCGCAGCGTCACCGTGCCGTCCCACGAACTGTCGTGAAACACCAGATGCGTACCGCCGTCGGACACCACCAGCTGCACCGGCATCGTGATGTACAGGGGGTCGTCACCGGGTGCGAACGCCTGACCGGGGTCGGTGTTCCACAGCCGGTATGTCCCGTCCGGCAGCCGAGGACCCGAGGCACGACCACCCAGCCCGAAGAACCGCGCGTCGGCAGCCACCTCCGACCGCTGCATCCACCGCGCCGGGCCGCCACCGACCGGCTCCCACCACCGCGGCGGCAGATCACGGCGCAGCGTCACGCCACCGGGGGTGCGCACCTCCACCGCGCCATGCCGCGACACGACGACCGTCACCCGCTCGGCCACCACCCGCCAGCCGCCGTCCTTGTCCGGCTCCAGCACCGCCCGGGGATCCGCTTCCGGACACCGGCCGGCCAGCGCGTACGACGGCTCGGGCTCCGCCCCGTCCCAGCCCCAGAAGACGGCTCCGCTCACGGCGACGAGAATCCGCAGCTCCGACCGGCTGAACCGGACGACACCGCCCCCCGGCCCCGGCTCCACCTCCTGCACGGCCCCGGGCACCCGCGCACGCTCCGCCCCCCGCGCCGGCAGCCCGGTGGCGTCGGCCCGCCGCCTGCGCCACGCTGCTCGTACGGTACGCACACCCTGCGCCGCGCCCACCGACCCCACCGCTTTCACCGAACGCACCAGGTCACGACCGTTCATGCTGCTCACCCTGCCACTGACCGAGCCGCGCGCGCGTGTCGTTCAACTGCCGTTCACCCGTGCCGGGACCACATCTTCACGACACGGACTATGTGGAGGGCACCCTGGTGCCGAAGTCGATCACATGGCATTGTCCGTGCCAGCCGCGTCACGCGCACACCCCAGCCCGTGCGCGGAGGACGCACACGACGCGCACAGTCCGGGAGCCGACCATGTCGACCGATAGTCCTCAGCCGCTGTGGCAGCCAGACCCCGAGCGCATCGCCCGGGCACGGATCACGAGGTTCCAGGCCTGGGCGGCCGAGCACCACGGCGCCCCCGCCGAAGGCGGCTACGCGGCCCTCCAGCGCTGGTCCGTCGACGAGCTGGAGACCTTCTGGAAAGCCGTCGCGGAGTGGTTCGACGTCCGTTTCTCGACGCCCTACGCGCGCGTGCTCGGCAACCGTGCGATGCCGGGCGCCCAGTGGTTCCCCGGCGCGACCCTCAACTACGCCGAACACGCCCTGCGCGCGGCCGACACCCGCGCTGACGAACCGGCCCTCCTGTACGTCGACGAAACGCACGAACCAAGCCCCGTCACCTGGGCCGAGCTGCGCCGCCAGGTCGGCTCCCTGGCCGCCGAACTGCGCGCCCTCGGCGTCCGCCCCGGAGACCGCGTCAGCGGCTATCTCCCCAACGTCCCGCAGGCCGTGGTCGCTCTCCTCGCCACAGCCGCCGTGGGCGCCGTCTGGACCTCCTGCGCGCCCGATTTCGGCGCCCGCAGCGTCCTCGACCGCTTCCAGCAGGTCGAACCCGTCGTGCTGTTCACGGTCGACGGCTACCGCTACGGCGGCAAGGAGCACGACCGCCGCGAGATCGTCGCCGAACTGCGCCACGAACTGCCCACCCTGCGCGCCGTCGTCCACATCCCCCTCCTCGGCACGGAAGCACCGGAGGGCGCCCTGGAGTGGTCGTCCCTCACCTCCGCCGACACGGCCCCCGTCTTCGAACAGGTACCCTTCGACCACCCCCTGTGGGTGCTCTACTCCTCCGGCACGACCGGCCTGCCCAAGCCCATCGTCCAGTCCCAGGGCGGCATCCTGGTCGAGCACCTCAAGCAACTCGGCCTGCACTGCGACCTGGGCCCCGAGGACCGCTTCTTCTGGTACACGTCGACCGGCTGGATGATGTGGAACTTCCTCGTCTCCGGCCTGCTCACCGGCACCACGATCGTCCTCTACGACGGCAGCCCCGGCTACCCGGACACCGGCGCCCAGTGGCGCATCGCCGAACGCACCGAGGCCACCCTCTACGGCACCTCGGCCGCCTACGTCATGGCCTGCCGCAAGGCGGGCGTCCACCCGTCCCGCGACTTCGACCTCTCCTCCGTCCAGTGCGTCGCCACCACGGGCTCGCCCCTGCCCCCCGACGGCTTCCGCTGGCTCCACGACGAGGTGCGCGACGACCTGTGGATCGCCTCCGTCAGCGGCGGCACCGACGTGTGCTCCTGCTTCGCCGGAGCCGTACCGACCCTCCCGGTCCACGTCGGCGAGCTACAGGCCCCCTGCCTCGGCACCGACCTCCAGTCCTGGGACCCCAGCGGCAACCCCCTGGTCGACGAGGTCGGCGAGCTCGTGGTCACCAACCCCATGCCGTCGATGCCCATCCACTTCTGGAACGACCCCGACGGCAGCCGCTACCACGACAGCTACTTCGACACGTACCCCGGCGTCTGGCGGCACGGCGACTGGATCACCGTCACCTCCCGCGGATCCGTCGTCATCCACGGCCGCTCCGACTCCACGCTCAACCGCCAGGGTGTACGCATGGGATCCGCCGACATCTACGAGGCCGTGGAGCGCCTCCCCGAGATCAGGGAATCCCTCGTCATCGGCATCGAACAGCCCGACGGCGGCTACTGGATGCCCCTCTTCGTCCACCTGGCCCCCGGAGCCGTCCTCGACGAGGCCCTGCTGAACCGCATCAAACAGACCATCCGCGAACAACTGTCACCGCGCCACGTCCCCGACGAGATCATCGAAGTACCCGGCGTCCCCCACACCCTGACCGGCAAACGCATCGAGGTCCCGGTCAAACGCCTCCTCCAGGGAACCCCACTGGAGAAAGCGGTGAACCCGGGCTCCATCGACAACCTCGACCTGCTGAGCTTCTACGAGGACCTGGCCCGCAAACGCGCCTGACCGCCACCGCCCTCTGGCCACTCGTCGTAACTGTGACTGTCGGCGTAGTTGTGCCGACTTCATGGATTCTGACCTGTGCTTTTCTGCCCTCCCTGGGGTGCGCGATCACCTCGCTCGCCCTCGTTGTCAGTGCTGCCGATTACTGTGAGTGAGCATTGATCGACCGTGCACAGGGGGAACAATGACGCACACCGACAGCCGGACCATGCGACGCGTCCTGCGCCGCGAAATCGCCGGCACCATCGGCCTGCTCACCGACGAGCACGACTTCCGTGCCATGCGGCGCTACCGCAGCTTCACCTTCGACGACCACGCGGCCTATCTCAAGCACGTGGAAGGCCTCCTCAGGACACGGGCCCTGCAAGGCAGCCACACCACGGTGGCCCTCTTCGACCCCGAGGAGTACGCCGAGTTCTGCACGCAAAAAGGCCTTGACCCCGACAACCCGTCGAGCCGCACACGCTTCACAGCACGACTCGCGGTCACAGGCCCGACCCTTCCGTACGAGGGCCAGCCGCTGTCCGACCTCCTTCCGGCCCTCGTCGACGAGGCCGTCCGCCAGGCCACCTGGGAGTACGCGACCACACTCCTCGCTCGCCTGGGCGACTGCGCCTCCTGCGGCGAGGACCTCGGACGCGCCGCCTTCGCCCGGGCCTCGGACCTCCTCGTCCGCATCCTCGACACGGCCCCACCCGGCAACCGGCACCTCGTATGCAGCGTCACCGGACCGCCCGAAACCCTCGTCGCAGCCCTCCACGTCGCCGACACCGACGGCGACGTAAAACTCGACGAGACCGAAGCCCTGGAGTTCACCACGGTCCTGGCCCTCGGCCTGGCCACCGAAAGCCCTGGCGGTCTCGTCATCCGCGCCAGCGCCCCAGGCAACCCCGACCGCGTCTACGGCTGGCGCCTGCGGGCATATGGACTCGAACCACTCACCGCGGGAGAGGTCTTCGACGCCTACTGCACGGACGTCGAATCCGGCGACCTGATCTCTCCCGAATCCAACGTCGACTACTGCGAGCCGCCCGACCTGGGAGAAGTGCAACCCGCACAGGGACACAACCACTGAAAAGCGGCGGGGCGCCCCACCGCAGTGGAGCGCCCCGCCCATGGCAGCCTCGGCCGGCCATGCCCGGCTCACTCGCCCGACAACACCGCCTGCGCCGCGCTGCGCGCGTCCTCGGCGCTGTCCGAGGCCCGCGCCGCAGCAGCGGCCCGCTCGCACTGCGCCAGCGTGTACTTCGCCAGTGTGGCCCGGACATAGGGAATCGACGCCGCGCCCATCGAAAGAGAGGTGACGCCCAGACCAGCCAGCACACAAGCGAGCAGCGGGTCGGACGCGGCCTCACCACAGACGCCACAGCTCTTGCCCTCGGCCTTCGCCGCCTCGGCGGACAGTGCCACCAGGTCCAGCAGCGCGGGCTGCCACGGATCCTGGAGTCGGGAGACCGCACCCACCTGACGGTCGGCGGCGAAGGTGTACTGCGCCAGGTCGTTCGTCCCCAGCGACAAGAACTCGACCTCCTGGAGGATCGAGCGAGCCCGCAGCGCGGCCGACGGAATTTCGACCATCGCGCCGAACTTCGCCCGCAGCCCAGCCTCGCGGCACGCGTCCGCGAAGGCCCGGGCGTCTGTCCGGTCCGCGACCATCGGGGCCATGACCTCGAGGTAGACCGGCAGCCCCTCCGCGGCCTTCGCGAGCGCCGTCAGCTGGGTACGCAGGACCTCCGGGTGATCCAGCAGCGTCCGCAGACCCCGCACGCCGAGCGCCGGATTCGGCTCGTCGGCCGGCGTCAGGAAGTCGAGCGGCTTGTCCGCGCCCGCGTCCAGCACCCGCACCACGACACGCCCCTCGGGGAACGCCTCCAGCACCTGCCGGTATGCGGCGACCTGCTTCTCCTCGGACGGCGCCTGCTTGCTGTCGTCCAGGAAGAGGAACTCGGTACGGAAGAGACCGACACCCTCGGCCCCGGCCTCGACGGCTGCCGCCACATCCGCAGGGCCACCGATGTTCGCGAGCAGCGGCACCTTGTGACCGTCCGCGGTGGCACCGGGACCGGTCGAGGCCGCCAGCGCCGCCTTGCGCTCGGCGGCCGCGGCCTCGAGCTGGGCTTTCTTCTCATCGCTCGGGTCCACGAAGATCTCGCCGGTGCTGCCGTCGACGGCGATCATCGTGCCTTCGGCGAGCTCCCCGGCACCCGGCAGCGCGACGACGGCCGGTACCCCGAGCGCCCGGGCCAGAATCGCGCTGTGGCTGGTGGGACCGCCCTCCTCGGTGACGAAGCCGAGCACCAGAGTCGGGTCCAGCAGGGCGGTGTCGGCAGGCGCCAGGTCACGGGCGACAAGGACATAGGGCTCGTCGCTGTCGGGGACACCCGGCATCGGGACCCCCAGCAGACGGGCGACGATACGATTCCGCACGTCGTCGAGGTCGGCCACGCGACCGGCGAGATACTCACCGGCGCCGGCCAGCAGCTCGCGGTACGCGGCGAACGCGTCGTACACCCCGCGCTCGGCCGTACTGCCGACGGCGATCCGTCGCTCCACGTCTGCCATCAGCTCGGGGTCCTGGGCCATCATGGCCTGCGCCTCGAGCACCGCCTGGGCTTCACCTCCCGCCAGGTTGCCCCGTGCCATCAGGTCGGCCGCCACAGCCTCCACGGCCTTGCGGGCGCGCCCCTGTTCACGCTCCGCCTCCTCCGCGGGTATCTGCTTCGCGGGCGGCTCCAGCACCGCCGTTCCCATGTGCCGAACCTCGCCGATAGCCACACCGTGGCTCACGCCGACGCCTCGCAGCGTTGTGTCCATCTCACCCGTCTCCGATAGTGCGGCGGATACGACCGCCGCGTTGGTTCTCCTGCTAGCCGCCGTACGACGGCACTGACGTCACTTCCAGAGGAAGAGACTGTCGCCGGCCTTCACATCGCCGTCGTCACGAAGATCGGAGAGTGCTTCGGCCGTGGCCTCCAGCGCCACGATCGGGCAGACCGCGGACTTACCGGCGGCCTCGACGGCAGCCGGGTTCCAGCGCACGATGCCCTGACCGCGCCTGACGGTGTCACCCTTGTTCACGAGCAGCTCAAAACCCTCGCCGTTGAGCTGCACGGTGTCGATACCGAGGTGGGTGAGAACACCGTGACCGTTCTCGTCGACGACGACGAACGCGTGCGGGTGCAGGGAGACGATGACGCCGTCCACGGGCGAGACGGCCTCGGAAGGCTCACGTACGGGGTCGATCGCTGTGCCCGGGCCGACCATGGCCCCGGAGAAGACCGGATCCGGCACGGATGCCAGTCCGATGGCGCGTCCTGCGAGCGGGGACGTCACGGTGGTCATGGGAAGCCTCCCAGGGGTGGAGATCGATATGGGCCGTCCCTGTCGGTACCGGGCGGCACACTGTTCAGCAGGGTATGTCACCTGAAGTGCCGGTTCCGCGTGAGCGCTTCAGAGTGGTCTAGACCATACCGCAAATCGATTTGCACCCGCTCCGTGGCCGCGTGTACAGTCGTACTCCTGCCTGGGGCTGAGTGACGCAACCTCGTGTCCTCGCCTGGCAGCACCCAACTTGTCAGATCCTATCTCGGGGTCACTTCCTGCATGCCTGCAGGACGGTGGTCAGAGGGCCGGAAAAACACTGGTAGAGTTGGAAACGCAAGACCGAAGGGAAGCGCCCGGAGGAAAGCCCGAGAGGGTGAGTACAAAGGAAGCGACCGTTCCTTGAGAACTCAACAGCGTGCCAAAAGTCAACGCCAGATATGTTGATACCCCGTCTCCAGCATCTGCTGGGGCGAGGTTCCTTTGAAAAAACACAGCGAGGACGCTGTGAACGGCCGGGCTTATTCCGCCTGGCTGTTCCGCTCTCGTGGTGTCGACCGGATTACCGGTAAACATTCACGGAGAGTTTGATCCTGGCTCAGGACGAACGCTGGCGGCGTGCTTAACACATGCAAGTCGAACGATGAACCACTTCGGTGGGGATTAGTGGCGAACGGGTGAGTAACACGTGGGCAATCTGCCCTGCACTCTGGGACAAGCCCTGGAAACGGGGTCTAATACCGGATACAACCACTAGGGGCATC
>KE354374.1 GCA_000415505.1 Streptomyces afghaniensis 772 | reverse complement strand
GAACGGCGAGCAGCGCGTCGTTGCGGACGGCGGTGCGGGGCGGGTCAGGGGGTCGGCGGTTGATCGCGGCCATGATCCGCTCGCGGGACGCGACCAGCTCGCGACGGGGTGGGTTGGCTGCACGGGCATCATCCTCGGTGAGGAAGGCGTCCCTCCGGGAGGGAGGGACGCCTGATCGATCAGCGGCACCCCGCTACGCCGGGCTGCGCACCCGCCCCGGCTCAGCGACAGCGGGCAGTTCCGGAGCCCGGGAGAGCCGCCCCGGCCACCACACCCGCCGCCGCAACAGCACACTCGCCGTGGTCACCAGATACGTCCGCACAAGGAACGTA
>KE354373.1 GCA_000415505.1 Streptomyces afghaniensis 772 | reverse complement strand
TCCCGGTACTCCTCGGCGGTCGGCTTCGGGAGTCTGGGCTCCCTCGCCGTAGTAGGACTCGCTGAGCTTGGCGCGCAGCTTCTCGGAGCCCTTCACCTTGCGCTCGACACCGTTCTCGTCGACCGTCGGGCCGATCTCGACCGGCTCTTACTGCTCGTGCGCCGTGAGCGTGTACATCTGCTCCTGGCTGAGCGGCTCGTGCACCTCGATGAACTCACCGTGCGGCAGGCGC
>KE354372.1 GCA_000415505.1 Streptomyces afghaniensis 772 | reverse complement strand
ATCGAGGACCTCACACGCGTGCTGGACGGACTCGACGTTCTCGAAGCCTCCGTACCGGGCCTCACCGGACGCCTCGACCGCGACCGCGTCGCCGTGGCCGGCCACTCCTGGGGGAGCCCAGACGTCGAGCATGCTCCTCGGCGCGCGCGTCCTCGACTCCGACGGTGTTCCCGGCGAGGACATGTCCGACCCTCGTGTGAAGGCCGGTGTGCTGCTCGCCATGGCCGGCCTGGGCGACGACCTGACCCCGTTCGCCGTCGAGCACCTGCCCTTCATGAGGCCGTCCTTCGACACCATGACCACACCGGCGCTCATCGTCGCCGGGGACCACGACGACTCCGCGCTGACCACACGCGGACCGGACTGGTTCACCGACCCCTACACCTACAGCCCGGGGAAGAAGAGCCTGCTCACGCTGTTCGGGGCGGAGCACTCGCTCGGGGGCATCCCCGGCTACGAGGTGGCGGAGACGACCGACGAGACGCCCGCACGCGTCGCACTGCTCCAGCGCCTCACCACCGCCTACCTGCGCAGCGCCCTCTACCCCGGGGACACCAGCTGGAAGGCGGCGGCCGTCGCGCTGGAGGAGGACCCGGAGCCGCTGGGGAAGCTCCAGAGCAAGTAGGCGAGGGCGCAGGGAGGGGCGAAGGCGACGGCCCCGGGGATCGAGGGGGCCGCCGCCTTCGGTCTTGGGGGGGCTCGGTTTTGGGGGTGGCCTGGCCAGAGAAACAGGCACGCCGGATGCCCGCAAGGAACCCGCTTACTAGGGGTGGCCGCATGTGCGCGGAAGGTCTGGTCGGTGACCGGGGGTTGTTCCTACGGCCCCACTTCGTAAGTGACGGGGGTCATGTGGGGGGCTTCACGTCCGGGGCGCGTCGAACGTGACCGGCGTCTCGAAGGCCGCCCGGCGGGTGGCCCGGCGCAGCGCCCGCAGGACCGCGGGGCCGAGCGTGAGGGTCAGTACGACCGTGACGACGGCCCGGCCCAGGTCCCAGCCCAGCGACGTGGCCAGGCAGTACGCGAGGAAACGGGCCAGGTTGGCGGCGACCGCCGCGTGCGGGTCGAAGCCGACGCCCGATGCGAGGGCACTCATGAAGGGCCAGCCGGCCAGGTTCATGATCGTGCCGTAGGCGAAGGCGGCGAGGAAGCCGTAGGACGCGAGCATCGCGAGCTCCGCCCGGCCGCGCAGCCGGTCCGGGCCCGGCAGCAGGCCCGCACCCATCGCGAACCAGCCCATCGCCAGCATCTGGAACGGCAGCCACGGGCCCACCCCGCCCGTGAGCAGCGCGGACGCGAACATCGTCACCGAGCCGAGGACGAACCCGAACCCCGGGCCGAGGACCCGACCGCTCAGCACCATCAGGAAGAACATCGGCTCGATACCGGCCGTACCGGCGCCGATCGGCCGCAGAGCCGCACCCGTGGCGGCCAGCACGCCGAGCATCGCGACCGCCTTCGGGCCGAGACCGGACTCCGAGATCGCCGCCGCCACCACCGCGACGAGCAGCACCAGCAGGCCCGCGAAGAGCCAGGGCGCGTCCTGCGCGTGCGCGCTGAGCCGCGAGGTGGGCGGGGTCAGGAACGGCCAGCCGAAGCCGATGACGCCGACCGCGCTGACGAGGACCAGGGCGGTGACGGAGCGGGGGCCGAGGCGGACGGCTCGGGCCTGGCGCTGAGTGTTCACGAGCTGGTCCCGGGCTGGAGCGCCGCGCGGACCTGGGAGACCGTGAGCCAGTGCTGCGGGGCGAGGATCTTGGTGACCTGTGGGGCGAAGGAGGGGGAGGAGACCACGATGTCCGCCGTCGGGCCGTCCGCGATCACCTCGCCGTCGGCGAGCAGGACGACCCGGTGGGCGAGCTCGGCCGCCAGCTCCACGTCGTGCGTGGCCAGCACGATGGCGTGCCCCTCGGCGGCGAGGGTGCGGAGCACCGTGACCAGGCGGGCCTTGGCCGCGTAGTCCAGGCCGCGGGTCGGCTCGTCGAGCAGGAGCAGCGGGGGCCGGGCGGTGAGTACGACCGCCAGGGCGAGGGCGAGGCGCTGGCCCTCCGAGAGGTCCCGGGGGTGAGTGTCGTCGGTGACGCCGGGGAGCAGTTCGGTGACCAGGGCACGGCAGGTGCCGGGTTCTGCGTCCGCGTCCTGGTCGGCCGCCGTGCACTCGGCGGCGACGGTGTCGGCGTAGAGCAGGTCTCGGGGTTCCTGCGGGACCAGGCCGACCTTGCGTACGAGGTCCTTCGGGCGTGTGCGGTGGGGGACGGCTTCGCCGAGCCGGACGGTTCCCGCGGTGGGGGTGACGAGGCCGACCAGGGAGTTGAGGAGGGTGGACTTTCCGGCGCCGTTGCGGCCCATGAGGGCGATGGTCTCGCCGGGGGTGATGGTGAGGTCGATGCCGCGGAGGGCTTGGATGCGGGCGCGGGTGACCGCGAGGGAGCGGAGTGCGCCTACCGGGTGGGGGTTCGGAGCGTTTGCGGGTGCGGGTTGTGTGGGGCTTGTCGCGCAGTTCCCCGCGCCCCTTGGGGGCGATGTCCAGCTGTCGGCGTAGAGGAGCTGCCCTTCGCCGCGCGTCGCGGACCGTCAGCGGAAGGGGGTTCCAACCCGCCAAGCGGCCCAGGGCCACCACCGGTGGGTACACCGGGGACACGGCCATCACCTCGGCCGGGGTGCCTACGACCGGCGGCTTGCCCGGGGCGGGCAGCAGGACGACCTGGTCGGCGTACTGGATGACGCGTTCCAGGCGGTGTTCGGCGAGGAGGACCGTCGTGCCGAGGTCGTGCACGAGGCGCTGGAGGACCGCCAGGACCTCCTCGGCGGCGGCCGGGTCGAGCGCGGAGGTCGGCTCGTCCAGGACGAGGACGCTCGGGTGCGGGGTGAGGACCGAGCCGATCGCGACACGCTGCTGCTGGCCGCCGGAGAGCGTGGCGATCGGGCGGTGGCGCAGATCGGCCAGGCCGAGCAGGTCGAGCGTCTCCTCGACGCGGCGCCGCATCACGTCCGGGGCCAGGCCCAGCGACTCCATGCCGTAGGCGAGTTCGTCCTCGACGGTGTCGGTGACGAAGTGGGAGAGCGGGTCCTGGCCCACCGTGCCGACGACATCGGCGAGTTCGCGCGGCTTGTGGGTGCGGGTGTCCCGCCCGGCGACCGTGACCCTGCCGCGCAGGGTGCCGCCGGTGAAGTGCGGGACGAGCCCGCTGACCGCGCCCAGGACGGTGGACTTGCCGACGCCGGACGGGCCGGCCAGGAGGACGAGTTCACCTTCCGGGACCTCGAAGTCGACGCCCCGGACGGTGGGTTCGGCGGCACCGTCGTACGTCACGGACACATCCTCGAAGCGGATCACCACGGCTCCTTGGGATCGGGGGCGACGAACGCGGGCAGCAGGCCGAGCAGGATCGCCGCCGCGGGCCAGAGGGGAAGCGTGGGGGCCACGAGCGGCACCACACCCGGGTGCAGGGCCGCGGGGTCGCGGGCCGCGGCGAGCGTGAGGAGCGCGGCGACCGCCACGCCGGAGGCGACGACCAGCCACGCGCGCACGTCCCAGCGGTCGGGGCGGTACCGGGTGCGCAGCGACCGCCGTCCGCCGAGCCGGAGACCCGCGAGGGCGGCGGCGAGGCCCGCGAGGAGGAGCGGGATGCCGTATGTGGCGCCCTCGGCGGTGAGCAGTCCGTACGTCCCGGCGCACACGCCGAGCAGGCCGCCGAGCGTGAGGGCGGCGGTGGTGCGGCGGACGGCGGCGGGGACCTGGGCGGTACGGCCGTAGCCGCGCGCGTCCATCGCGGCGGCGAGCGACACCGAGCGCTCCAGCGCGCCCTCCAGGACCGGCAGGCCCACGTGCAGCAGGCCCCGGAGGCCCTTGTCCGGGCGGCCGCGCAGGCGGCGGGCGGCGCGCAGGCGCTGGACGTCGGCGATGAGGTTCGGCGCGAAGGTCAGGGCCACGACGACCGCGACGCCCATCTCGTACAGGGCGCCCGGGAGGGACTTGAGCAGGCGGGAGGGGTTCGCCAGGGCGTTCGCGGCGCCGACGCAGATGAGCAGGGTGGCCAGCTTGAGGCCGTCGTACAGGGCGAAGGTGAGGGCCTCGGCGGTGACCTCGCCGCCGAGGCGGATGCCCTGGGCCCAGGCGGGGAGGTCGGCTTCGGGGAGAGTGAGGAGGGTGTGCGTGCCGGGGATGGGGGAGCCGAGGACCGTGGCGAAGAGCAGGCGGATGAGCAGGACGGCGAGGGCGAGTTTGACGAAGGCGCCGTAGGAGCGGGACCAGGGGGTGTCGGGGCGGCGGGTGGCGACGACGTAGGCGGAGACCGTGATGAGGAGGGTGAGGAGGAGGGGGTTGGTGGTGCGGGTGGCTGCGGTGCCGAGGGAAAGGGACCAGAGCCACCAGGCGCCAGGGTGCAGGGGGGTGGGCTGCGCAACCCGGCGCTGCGGGGTGCCGCCTGTGCCCACCCGTGCCGCCCCAGCGGCACGACTGCCCACAGGCTGGGGCGTTGTCCTACGCACGTCGGCGTACCTGCCACACTGCTGCTCCGCCCAAGGCCACCACCACTGCGATGCCCGCCACCAAGCCCAGGGACGGGCCGCCGTCCGAGGTGTGCTTCTTCTCTGCGGTCGGGGGCTGCTTCTTCGACACCTGCTCTCCGCAACCCTTCTCCGGGTAACCCGAGATGGCGCACAGGAGGGCGTTCGTGTCGTAGCGCAGGGGCTTGGCCACCGCTGCCAGGGCCTCGCCCGTCGTCGCGTCGGGGGAGACCTGGGCGCAGGCCGTTCGGGCCGGGGGCGGGGTCTCGCCGGACGGGGCGTCCTTCGTCGTGCCGAAGTCGAGGAGGAGAGCGACCCGCTTCTTGCCGTCCCGCGCGGGCGTTTTCGCGCAGATCGCCTTGAAGTCGGCCGTGCCACGCGGCCGGGCCGCGTCCTTGGAGTCCTCGCTCACCGCGAAGCGGAAGCCCTGGACGTCGCCGTCCGAGGGGCGGGCCGTGGACGGGCCCTGGGGGGCGTACACCCAGTGGTCGCCGTCGCGGTCCCAGAACGACCAGTACCGGTAGCCGGCGGCCTGGGCCTGGCCCACTCCCGCGCACAGCAGGAGCGAGGCCAGGAGAAGGAGAACGGCCCGGCGGATCACGGCTGCTGCCTCTTCCGGCGGCCGCTGAAGAGGAATCCGATGCCGACGCCGGCGACGAGGCAGACGCCGACGTACCACCAGACGCCGAAGACGTCCGAGTCGCTCTTTTCGTCCGTCGCGCGGGTCTTCTCGGTGGTCTGCGGGGCAGGGCCCGTCGCGTTCAGCCGCTTCACCAGGTCGGTGCCGCCGAAGTCGCGCGGGTTCGTGCCGGTCGCGTGCGCGGCGAAGATCAGTTGGGCGTAGGCGGCGGGGCCGTTCTGGGCGGCCCAGGCCGCGGAGTTCTTCTCCAGCCAGCGCAGGGACTTCGCCGCCTGCCCGGTGTCACCGTGCGCGGCGAGTGCGACGACCGCGTCGGCGGTGTTGCCGTAGTCGGGCTGGGGGTCCGAGCCGGGTGTGGGCGAGGTGAGGTGGCCGTCCTCGGCGAGAGCCTTGGTGAGGTAGCCGGCTCCGTTGGCCGCCGCCTGCTCCGGCGTCTTCTTGTTCTTGCCCTCGCAGGCCTGGCCCTTCGCGGCCTCGGTCCTCGCGCCGGGCTTCACCACCATGCCCTTGCCCACGGTGCCCAGCACACCCGCAGCCGTGGCATCGGCGTTGGCGGCCAGTTCGCCCTTCTCGTCCGGCTGGAACGCGAAGGCGCCCGCGTCGTCGCCGTCACAGCCGAGGGCGAGGGTCAGCAGCGCGTCGTAGGGCGACTTGCCGCCCTTCTCGACCTGTTGCGGCTTCTCACCGGCGGCGGTCAGCGCGCCGATGACGACGGACGTGGAGTTGGTGTCGCTGGCGCCGCCGGGCGTGTAGCCCCAGCCGCCGTCCTTGTTCTGGACGGACTTCAGCCAGGTGACGGCCTTGCCGGTGACGGCGTCGTGCCCGCCGAGGGCGGTGAGGGCCTGTACGGCGGCGGCCGTCTGGTTCGTGTCGACCATCGTCTTGGCGTCGCACGCGGTGGTGGGATCGGCGCGGTACGGGGCGAAGGAACCGTCCGCGCACTGCTGGCGCACCAGCCACTCCACGGACTTCGCCGCCGGCTTCACCCCGACGGTGTGCTGCGCGAGCAGGGCGAGGGACTGGCGCCAGACGCCGTCGTACTGGGGGTCCTTGTCGCCGTACAGGGCGGACGGGAACGCCTGGGACGGGGAGGGGGACGGGGCGGCGGCGGCCGGTGTGGCGGCGCCGATCACGGCGACGGCGGCCAGGACCGTGGCGCTGCGGCGGACGTTCATGATCGGCGGGTGCCTCTCCCTGCGGGGAGCCGGGCAGCACGGGACACCCCGGCGGCTCGGCTCCGTATACCTCGACGGTGCCGTGCACCGGCTCTCTGCCGGGCACGTGAGCCGGTCACGAACCGTACGGGGCGATCCGGCTCACCACCTCGGGCGGCGGTACACGGTTGCGGGTCAGCGCCGGAATTGCACCGGCTTCCCCCCGTACGGGTGTGATGACGACCTGCTTACTGTACCCGCACGCCCAAAAACGGCCTGAGGGTGCCGTTGGGCCGGGATACCTTCGGTCTATGCCGACGACACCACCGGGACGCCTGCTCGGCTCGGGCCGCCGTGCCGACGTGTACGCGCTCGACGAGGGTTGGGTGCTGCGGCGTGAACGGGAGGGCGGGGGCGACGCGGCGGGCGAGGGCGCGGTGATGCAGCACGTGCACGCCCACGGCTACCCGGTGCCCCGGGTCCGCCCGACCGGCTCGCGCACCGACCTGGTGATGGAACGGCTCTCCGGCCCGACCATGCTCCAGGCCTGCCTGGCGGGCACGCTGGACCCGACGGAGGCCGGCTCGATCCTCGCCCGGCTGCTGCGCCGGCTCCACACCGTCCCCGCCCTGCGCTCCACCGACCCGGCCGTCCGCGTCCTGCACCTGGATCTGCACCCGGAGAACGTGATCCTGACCCCCGACGGCCCCCGCGTCATCGACTGGTCGAACACGGATGAGGGCGAACCGGTCCTGGACCGGGCGGTGTCCGCCGTGATCCTCGCCCAGGCCGCCGTCGCCGGTGACCACCTCTCCAGCCCGGCCCGCACCATGCTGACCGCCCTCCTCGCCGACGCGTCCCCCCTCACCCGGCCCGCCCTGACGGAGGCCCTGCGCCGCCGGTCAGCCGACCCGACCATGAGCCGGGCCGAAGTCGAACTGCTGGGCCCGGCGGGGGAGTTGATCCTGTCTCAGGGGCGAACAAGCTGACGGACAAGCTAACGTGGGCCTCCACGACCACACGCAGGAGCGTCCATGACTGATCAGGTGGGAAACTCCGGGCAGGAGCCGCTTCCCAAGATCGACACCTCCGTGCCGCACTCGGCCCGGATCTGGAACTACTGGCTGGGCGGGAAGGACAACTACGAAGTCGACCGTGTGGCCGGTGACGCGTTCCGCGAGATCTTCCCGGGCATCGAGACCGGGGCCCGCGCCGCCCGCTACTTCCTCGCCCGCGCCGTCCGCCACCTCGCCGCCGAGGAGGGCATCCGCCAGTTCCTGGACATCGGCACCGGGCTGCCCAACGTGGACAACACCCACCAGATCGCCCAGGGGGTGGCCCCGGACAGCCGGATCGTCTACGTCGACAACGACCCGCTGGTGCTGGCCCACGCCCGCGCGCTGCTCACCAGCACCCAGGAAGGCGTCACCAACTACGTCGACGCCGACCTGCGCGAGCCGGGCACGATCATCCGGGAAGCCGGCAAGACGCTGGACTTCGACCAGCCCGTCGCCCTCATGCTGATGGGCATCCTGGGCCACATCGAGGACCACGACGAGGCACGCTCGATCGTGCGGCAGCTGGTGGACGCCCTGCCCTCCGGCAGCTACCTCGTCCAGTACGACAGCACCGACACCAGCGAGGACTACGTCCGGGCCATCCAGCAGTACAACGACGGCGGTTCGATCCCGTACATCCTGCGCAGCCCCGAGCAGATCGCCCGCTACTTCGACGGTCTGGAACTGCTCGAACCGGGCGTGACGTCCTGCTCGCGCTGGCGCCCCGACGCCGCGGCCCTGGATCTCCCGGCGGAGGTGCACCAGTACGGCGGTGTCGCCCTGAAGCGCTGACTTCCCAGGTCTCCCGGGGGATCAGGTCTCCTGGAGGATGCGGTGGAGGATGGTCGGGGTCTCGTCCGGTGACTCGGCTTCGACCACCAGCCGGTTCATCGCGTCCCAGTAGCACTCGATCTCGGCGGGCCGGTCGGGATAGAGCGCGGTGGTGAGCTGTTCGAGGTAGACCACGTCGGGCAGCTCCCCGCCGGGGAGGCGCAGAATCGTGACCGGACCGCCCTCCGCGGCGTGGCCGCCGACGCGGAACGGCAGGATCTGGACCGTGACCTGCGGCAGCCGGCAGATCTCGATGAGATACCTGAGCTGGGCGCGCATGACGGAGAGACCGCCCACCGGGCGACGCAGCGCCGCCTCGTCGATCACGGCCCACAGCCGGGTCGCGGGCTGCCGGTGCAGTATCCGCTGGCGGGTCAGCCGCAGCGCGACCCGGCGTTCCATCTCCTGCGCACCGGCGTCCGGGTGGGCGAGCCGGAGGGAGGCCCGGGCGTAGTCGGCGGTCTGGAGCAGCCCGGGAACGCGCTGGACCTGGAAGCAGCGGATGACGCTCGCCGCCTGCTCGGCGCCGAGGTACGTCTGCATCCAGGCGGGCACCACGTCGCTGTAGTACTGCCACCAGGCCGGGGTGTTGGCCTGCTCGGCCAGTGCCAGCAGGGTCGCGCGCTCGGCCTCGTCCGTGACGCCGTAGAGCGTGAGCAGATCGGTGACGTCCCGCAGTTTGAACCCGTGCCGGCCCGCCTCCATCCGGCTGATCTTGGACGAGGAGGCCCGGATGACATGCCCCGCGTCCGCCCGGCCCATGCCCCGCTCCTCGCGCAGTCGCCTGAGCCGGGCGCCCAGCGCCAGCCGCGGCACCATGGGCCCGGCCGATCGGCTGTCCAGGGCTCCACTGCCGGACGTCGTACGAGCGGCCTCTTCGGTGCCCATGGGCGTATCTCCTTGCGGTGGAACGCAACTCCGCAGGCCTGCGATTGCCGCGGCACAGTCATCCTAGGGCCCAGCCCGGACACCATCTGGCTTATGACAGAGGCGAGTTCGCCCGCGGCGTGGCTCCGCCGAAGGGAAGGTGCAGGGTTCGGGAGGCGAGCAGCCAGGCGCCGTCGGCCCTGTGGAACGTGTCCTCGTAGTGCCCGGCCTGGACCGGCGGCCCGGCCGGAACCACACCGCCGTCGTAGCCGTCGACGCGGTACGTCGTGAAGTACGAGATCGCCGTGGCCGCGTCCCGGGACGTCACCGTGACCAGAACGTTGGACATCATGCGCCGGGACAGCCGGTCGGCGGGGCGGGAGCCGAAGTACGCGCGCAGGGCGTCCCGGCCCTTGACCAGCCGCCCGTCCTCCGGCCACCGCCAGACGCCGTCCTCGGTGAACAGCTCGGCCACGGAGGAGGGTTCGCCCAGGTCGAGCCGGTGGACGAAGTCGATGATCAGGCGCTCGCAGGCGCGTTCGGCGAGGAGGCGTTCCAGGGGGTCCATGGTCGTTTCGTAGCACCCCGGCGGCCTGTCCTGCGCCGGGTTTGCCACGTCATTGCACCGCCGAGTACGTCACCGGATCACTCCCCGGCACCGCCTCCGCCCGGCCCGCCTTGACCAGGCGGCGCAGATGGGACTCGGCCTCCGAGACGGCGATGGTGCGGGAACCGTGGGGGATGTCGGCCCAGGGGCGGTTCCACTCCATGCGTTCGGCGAGCTGCCAGGGTGTGAGCGGCTCGGCGAGGAGGGTCAGCAGGTCCGTGAGGCGGGTCTCGTGATGGGCGAGCAGTTCGCGGACGCGGGCGGCGGCGTCGGGGAACGCGTGCTGGTGGGCGGGGAGCACCTCGGCGGGCGCGAGGCGGCCCACGCGTTCCAGGGAGTCCAGGTAGTCGCCCAGGGGGTCGGTGACGGTGGCGTCGTCGGGGTCCTCGTAGAGGCCGATGTGCGGGGTGATCTCCGGCAGCAGGTGGTCGCCGGAGAACAGGCGGCCGTGGCCGGGGAGCCGGGCGGGGTGGGTCTCCTCCAGGTGGAGGCAGACGTGGCCCGGCGTGTGCCCCGGGGTCCAGATCGCGCGCAGGCGGCGGCCGGGGAGGTCGAGGAGTTCGCCGGGGACGATGTCGCGGTCGGGCAGGGCGGGGGAGAGACCGGGCAGGGCGCGGGGCCGGGCCGCGCGCAGCGGGGCGACGTGCTCCTCCGGGGCGCCGGCGGCCGTGAGCTTGGCCGTCATGTACGAGAACCAGCGCTCGGGACGGGCCTCCCGGGTCCGCCGTACGACCGCCGTGTCGGCCGCGTGCATCGCGATCCATGCGCCCGACGCCTCCCGGACCCGGCCGGACAGGCCGTGGTGGTCCGGGTGGTGGTGGGTGACGACCACGCCGTGGATCTCGGCGACCGAGGTGCCGCACGCCGTGAGGCCGGACGCGAGGGTGTCCCAGGACGTGGGGTCGTCCCAGCCGGTGTCGATCAGTACCGGGCCCCGGTCGGTGTCGACGACGTACACCAGCGTGTGGCCGAGCGGGTTGTCCGGGATGGGGACCCGCAGGGACCGGACGCCTCCGCCGTGGTCGTACACCGCCGGTATGGGCTCGCGGTCCTGGCTGCTCTTCATCTGCCCTCCGATCCACGGCCATTGCCCACTATAACGAGAACTGGTATCAGTTTCTGAAACACCGTCAGATGTGAAGGCAGTCGGCCATGACCGAGCTCGTGGAACACGGACAGCTGTTCGTCGGCGGGGAGTTGACCGACCCCCTGGGAGCGGACGTCATCGAGGTGATCTCACCGCACACGGAAGAGGTCATCGGACGCGTCCCGCACGCCTCGACGGCGGATGTGGACCGGGCCGTGGGGGTGGCCCGGCGGGCCTTCGACGAGGGCCCCTGGCCGCGCATGAGCCTCGACGAGCGGATCGAGGTCGTGAGCAGGATCAAGGACGGGATCGCCGCCCGGCACGACGAGATCGCCCGCGTGATCTCCGGCCAGAACGGCTCGCCGTACTCCTGGAGCGTCCTCGCCCAGGCCCTCGGCGCCGTCATGGTCTGGGACTCGGCGATCACCGTCGCCCGGAACTTCACCTACGAGGAGCGGCGCGACGGCGTGCTGGGCAGGATCCTCGTCCGGCGCGAGCCCGTCGGGGTCGTCGCGGCCGTCGTCCCCTGGAACGTCCCGCAGTTCGTCGCCGCCGCCAAGCTCGCCCCGGCCCTGCTCACCGGCTGCACGGCCGTGCTCAAGCCCTCGCCGGAGTCGCCGCTGGACGCCTACCTGCTCGGCGAGATCGCGAAGGAGGCCGGGCTGCCGGAAGGCGTGCTGTCGATCCTGCCCGCCGACCGGGAGGTGAGCGAGTACCTGGTCGGGCACCCCGGCGTCGACAAGGTGTCCTTCACCGGCTCCGTCGCGGCCGGCAAACGCGTGATGGAGGTCGCCGCCCGCAACCTCACGCGCGTGACGCTCGAACTGGGCGGCAAGTCGGCGGCCGTCGTCCTGCCCGACGCGGACGTCGAGACGGCCGTGGCGGGCATCGCCCCCGCGGCCTGGATGAACAACGGCCAGGCCTGCGTCGCCCAGACCCGCATCCTCCTCCCGCGCTCCCGCTACGACGAGTTCGCCGACGCCCTCGCCGCCGCGGCGGGCGCCCTGACGGTCGGCGACCCGCTGGACCCCGCCACCCAGGTGGGCCCGCTGGTGGCCCGGCGGCAGCAGCGGCGCAACCTCGACTACATCCGCATCGGACAGGAGGAGGGCGCGAAGATCCTGACCGGTGGCGGACGCCCGGCCGGCCTCGACCGCGGCTGGTACGTCGAGCCGACCCTCTTCGGCGACGTCGACAACTCCATGCGCATCGCCCGCGAGGAGATCTTCGGCCCGGTGATCTGCCTGCTGCCCTACGACGACGAGTCCGACGCCGTGAAGATCGCCAACGACTCCGACTACGGACTGAGCGGCAGCGTGTGGACGGCGGACGTCGAGCACGGCATCGAGATCGCCCGGCAGGTCCGTACGGGCACGTACTCGGTCAACACCTTCAGCCTGGACATGCTGGGCCCCTTCGGCGGCTACAAGAACTCCGGCCTGGGGAGGGAGTTCGGGCCCGAGGGGTACGGCGAGTACCTGGAGCACAAGATGATCCACCTCCCGGCGGACGCGTAGCGATGGGCGACCGCTGGCACGTGGAGGTCGACCGCTCCCTGTGCATCGGCTCCGCCCAGTGCCTCCACCACGCGCCGGACGGCTTCCGCCTGGACTCCGCCCGGCAGTCCCATCCGGCCGCCCCGGACACGGACGCGAACGAGCGGGTGCTGGCGGCGGCGGAGAGCTGTCCGGTGGAGGCGATCACGATCACGCGTGGGGGACAGCGGGGAGCCGGTGTTCCCGCCGGAGGAGTGAGGAAGCAGGGGCGGCGCCGCAGCCGCCGCCCGGGGTCTGTCAGCGCCGCGGGGCGGCGTTCGGGTCGTCAGGCNCGGGGCCCGGTAGTCCACCTGCTGCCGGACGGCCTCGTCGACCTCCTCGGGCGACAGCAGGACGACCGTGCTCGTGCGGACCCCGCCCGCCGCCGAGACGACCATGCCCATGGCCGCGGCGGAGGTGTTGCCCGGCAGCTCCGCCGTGACGTAGACGTCGTCGTCGCCGAAGGCCCAGTACATCGTCTCGACCCGGCCCCCGAGGCCCTCGACCATGCGCCCGACGACGTCACGCCGCCTGCTCCCGCCCTCCTTGAGCAGACCCTTCAGTCCGTCCGGAGTCAGCTTCACCTTGAAGAGGTACTTCGGCATGAGGGTGCCCTTTCACTTCCGCCCGAAAAGTCGCTTTGACTCCCTCATGTTCCTTCCGCCTCGGTGATTCGTCGCGGCGACGGGGCCTCAAGGGGGGCATATGGGTCACTCAGGAGATTTAGGTAAAAAATTCCACACAGGGGCTTTTCTTCGCGGCCAGAAGTTCTAGCCTGGAATCAGGCCTACGGGACGAGTGAGGGAGTCCGACCGGAGTTGGCCGACTCTGGCAGGAAGCTTCGGCTTCCGCCGGTGCCGACTGCGACGGTAGGGCTGAGAGGCCGGAAGGCCGAAGGGCCGAGAGGTCCGGCGGCTGGAAGGCGACCCCCATAACCTGATCCGGACCATGCCGGCGAAGGGAACCCGTCTCGTAGGTCATTCGTGTGCGTCGGGCGCCGTCAGGTCGATCAGCCGGCACACCGTCTCGATGTCGATCTTGACCTGGGCGATGGAGGCGCGGCCCGACAGCCAGGTGATGAGGGCCGAGTGCCACGTGTGCTCGATGACCCGGACCGCCGACAACTGCTCCGGAGTGGGGTGCTCCAGCCCCATCGCGTCCAGGATGATCGCCGTGGTCTGCCGCGAGACCTGATCGACCTCCGGACTCACACTGCGGTCGGCGAAGGTGAGGGCCCGGACCATCGCGTCGGCCAGGTGCGGTTCGCGCTGGAGGGCGCGGAAGGCCCGCATCAGCGTCTCCGCGACCCGCTCGGCCGCCCTCTCGCCCTGCGGGGGCTTCTTGCGCAGCGTGCCGTGCATGTGCTCCAGCTGGTCCTGCATCGTGGCGACCAGCAGATGGATCTTGGAGGGGAAGTAGCGGTACAGCGTGCCGAGCGCCACCTGTGAGGACTCCGCGACCTCGCGCATCTGCACGGCGTCGAAGCCGCCCCGGCTGGCCAGTTGCGCGCTCGCGTGCAGGATGCGGCGACGGCGGGCCTCCTGCCGCTCCGTCAGGGGCGGGGAGCCGGGGGCTGTGGCTCTGGCATCCACCTTGGCCGGCTTGTTCACCTTGGCGCTCACCTTGGCTTCCGCGGGCATGGGTCGGGCCCGTTCCGTGACCGTCCGTGAGGACGAGTGATCAGACAGCATGGCACGGCGTCGGCCGTGGCGTGAATCACCTGATCCACTGCTCACAGCGCCCCTACCTGCCGGTAGATTCAGAGCCTCCGAACGATCAAGTCTGAAACTTGTTCTAGATTAGCGTCCCGGCGTAATCTCGCGGGACAGAGCAGTCAGAAGGGGGCCCAGAGTGACCGCTGAGGCCAGGGAGGCCGGGGCCCCGGAGGATCCCGCCGCCGACGGCTTGCGACCGCTCCACATCGCGCTCCTCACCTATAAAGGGAACCCGTTCTGCGGCGGCCAGGGCGTCTATGTCCGGCATCTCTCGCGCGAACTGGCCCGCCTCGGCCACCGGGTCGAGGTCATCGGCGCACAGCCGTATCCCGTGCTCGACGAGGGATACGACGGGCTGAGCCTCACCGAGCTGCCCAGCCTCGACCTCTACCGCCAGCCGGATCCTTTCCGCACCCCGAAGCGCGACGAGTACCGCGACTGGATCGACGCGCTCGAAGTCGCGACCATGTGGACCGGCGGCTTCCCCGAACCGCTGACGTTCTCCCTGCGCGCCCGCCGCCATCTGCGTGCCCGCCGCGGCGAGTTCGACGTCGTCCACGACAACCAGACGCTCGGGTACGGGTTGCTGGGAGACGTGGGCGCCCCCCTGGTGACCACGATCCACCACCCCATCACCGTCGACCGGCAGTTGGAGCTGGACGCGGCGGAGGGCTGGAAGCGGCGCCTCTCGGTGCGCCGCTGGTACGGCTTCACGCGCATGCAGAAGCGCGTCGCGCGGCGGCTGCCGTCCGTCCTCACCGTCTCCGGCACGTCCCAGCAGGAGATCGTCGACCACCTCGGCGTCCGCCAGGACCGCATCCACGTGGTCCACATCGGCGCCGACACCGACCTGTTCTCGCCGGACCCCTCGGTGCCGGTCGTGCCCGGGCGTATCGTGACGACGTCCAGCGCGGACGTGCCGCTGAAGGGCCTGGTCCATCTCGTCGAGGCACTCGCCAAGGCGCGCACCGAGCACCCCGGCGCCCACCTCGTCGTCGTCGGCAAGCGCCCGGCCGAGGGACCCGTCGCCCAGGCGATGGAACGCTACGGCCTCGACGGCGCCGTCGAGTTCGTCAAGGGCATCTCCGACGAGGAACTCGTCGACCTGGTGCGTTCGGCCCAGGTCGCGTGCGTGCCGTCGCTCTACGAGGGCTTCTCACTGCCGGCCGCCGAGGCCATGGCGACCGGGACGCCCCTGCTCGCCACGACCGGCGGAGCGATCCCCGAGGTCGCCGGCCGGGACGGGGAGACCTGCCTGGCGGTGCCGCCGGGCGACTCGGAAGCACTGGCGGCGGGGCTGGTCCGGCTGCTGGGCGACCCGGAGTTGCGCGCGCGGCTCGGAGCGGCCGGGCGGGAGCGGGTGCTGCGGCACTTCACCTGGGCCAGGGCGGCGGAGGGCACGGTGGCGCGCTACCGCGAGGCGATCGCCCGCGCCGGAGGTGACACCGAGGGCCGCCCCGTGCCCCGGGCCTCCGGCGGTGCGGAGGCGGGCGACGACCGCTTGACGTCCTTGGCTTCCGGGGTTTTCGCATCTCCCGCTTCCGCCGGCTCCGCGACGGGGACTGGGGACTCCGCGCATCCGGCTTCGGCGGGCTCCGCGGCCGGGGTCTCCGGCGGTTCCGCGGTGGACGGCGACCGCTCGGCGTCGCGGGCTTCCGGTGGCTCCCCGAGGGGTGTTGACGGCTCCGCGCCCCTGGACTCCGGTGGCTCCACCAGCCTGGCTTCCGGCGGTTCCGCCGCTCCCGCCGGTGCTGTTCCCGCGGCCACCACAGATGTAGAAGGCGTCAACTCCGAAAGCAGGGCCACGTGCTGACCGTCGACTTCTCCCGGTTCCCGCTCGCCCCGGGCGACCGAGTCCTGGACCTCGGCTGCGGTGCCGGCCGGCACGCGTTCGAGTGCTACCGGCGCGGCGCGCAGGTCGTGGCGCTGGACCAGAACGCCGAGGAGATCCGCGAGGTCGCGAAGTGGTTCGCGGCGATGAAGGAGGCCGGCGAGGCCCCCGAGGGCGCCACCGCCACGGCCATGGAGGGCGACGCCCTCGCACTGCCCTTCCCCGACGAGTCCTTCGACGTCGTCATCATCTCCGAGGTGATGGAGCACATCCCGGACGACAAGGGCGTCCTCGCCGAGATGGTGCGCGTGCTCAAGCCCGGCGGGCGCATCGCCGTCACCGTCCCGCGCTACGGCCCCGAGAAGGTCTGCTGGACCCTGTCCGACGCCTACCACGAGGTCGAGGGCGGCCACATCCGCATCTACAAGGCGGACGAGCTGCTGGAGAAGATCCGCGAGGCCGGCCTGGAGCCGTACGGCACCCACCACGCCCACGCGCTGCACTCCCCGTACTGGTGGCTGAAGTGCGCGTTCGGCGTCGACAACGACAAGGCGCTGCCCGTGCGGGCGTACCACAAGCTGCTGGTCTGGGACATCATGAAGAAACCGCTGGCCACCCGGGTCGCGGAGCAGGCGCTGAACCCGCTGATCGGCAAGAGCTTCGTGGCGTACGCGACGAAGCCGCACCTGCCGCGTCTGTCCGGCACCGGGGCGGACGCCCAGTGACGACTCCCCGGACGGAACACCTGGTCCTGCCCGGGGTCCTCACCGCAGGACAGGCCGCCGCGACCGTCGCCGGGATCCTCGCCGTACAGCGCGAGGACGGCGCGATCCCCTGGTTCCGGGGCCACCACCTCGACCCGTGGGACCACGTCGAGGCCGCGATGGCCCTCGACGCGGCCGGTGAACACGAGGCCGCCGAACGGGCCTACCTGTGGCTGGCCCGGCACCAGAACGAGGACGGCTCCTGGTATGCGGCCTACGCGGACGGGGACTTCGCCGAGGTCACCGACCGGGGCCGGGAGACCAACTTCGTCGCCTACATAGCCGTGGGCGTCTGGCACCACTACCTCTCCACCGGCGACGACACGTTCCTGGAGCGCATGTGGCCGGCGGTGTACGCGGCGGTGGAGTTCGTGCTGCGCCTGCAGCAGCCGGGCGGGCAGATCGGCTGGCGGCGCGACGACGACGGCACGGACACGGCCGACGCCCTGCTGACCGGCAGCTCCTCCATCCACCACGCGCTGCGGTGCGCGCTGGCGATCGCCGAACAGAGGGAAGAGGCGCAGCCGGACTGGGAGTTGGCGGCGGGTGCGCTGCGGCACGCGATACGCCGGCATCCGGAGCGGTTCCTCGACAAGAACCGTTACTCGATGGACTGGTACTACCCCGTGCTCGGCGGCGCCCTGACCGGCGCGGAGGCCAAGGCCCGCATCGAGGAGGACTGGGACCGGTTCGTCGTACCGGGGCTGGGCGTGCGGTGCGTGGTTCCCAACCCGTGGGTGACGGGAGGCGAGTCCGCGGAACTCGCCCTGGCGCTCTGGGCGATGGGGGAGTCCGACCGGGCGTTGGAGGTGCTGCAGTCGATCCAGCACCTGCGTGATCCGGAGAGCGGGCTGTACTGGACCGGGTACGTCTTCGAGGACGACGCGATCTGGCCGCGGGAGCTGACCACGTGGACGGCCGGGTCGCTGTTGCTGGCCGTGGCCGCGTTGGGGGGCCATGAGGCCACGTGCCGGGTCTTCGGGGGTGAGGGTCTGCCTGTGGGGCTGGACTCGGAGTGTTGCGTCTGAGAGCTCGGGGGGTTGTGGCCTGATTGCGGGCGCGGGTTGTGTGTGGCTGGTCGCGCAGTTCCCCGCGCCCCCAAAGGTCAGTGCCGGTGAACCCTGTTGGCGATGGCGTGGCCCACGAACAGGTAGACCACCGCTGCCAGGCCATAGCCGGCGACCACTCGGGCCCAGGCCTCGTCGAACGTGAAGAGGTCGTGGGACCAGCCCGCGAGCCAGCGGGCCGCGTCGTGGATGAACTGGACGAAGTCGTTGGCGCGGTTGGCGTCCAGCAGGTACATCAGAATCCACAGGCCCAGGATGAGGGCCATGATGTCGGCGACGACGGCGATGACCGTGCCGGCCTGATTCGCACCGTTGCGATATCGAGGGGACATGCCCTCCGGGTTGCCCTTGAAGTCTGGATGAAACCCGTACGTGCGGAATTCGCTCAGGCGTTCAACTCTGCGAGGACGCGCAGTGTCTCCCGGTCCGGCGCCAGCGCCAGCAGGTCCGTCACCGGGCCCTTGCGCCACAACTCCAGCCGTTCGGCGATACGTTGGCGCGGCCCGACCAGGGAGATCTCGTCGGCGAAGGCGTCCGGCACGGCGAGGACGGCCTCCTCCCGGCGGCCGGACAGGAACAACTCCTGGATCCGGCGGGCCTGCTCCTCGTACCCCATGCGGGCCATGAGGTCGGCGTGGAAGTTGCGGGCCGCGTGTCCCATGCCGCCGATGTAGAAGCCGAGCATGGCCTTGACGGGCAACAGGCCCTCGGCGACGTCGTCGCAGATCCGGACCTGGGCCAGCGGGGCGACGAGGAAGCCTTCGGGAAGGTCGCGCAGCGCGGGGCCGTACACCTCCGGCCGCGTCGGCGACCAGTACAGCGGCAGCCAGCCGTCGGCGATCCGGGTCGTCTGGGCGACGTTCTTCGGTCCCTCCGCGCCGAGCAGGACCGGCAGGTCCGGGCGGAGCGGGTGGGTGATCGGCTTGAGGGGTTTGCCCAGGCCGGTGGCGTCCGGGCCGCGGTAGGGGTGGGAGTGGAAACGGCCGGCCAGCTCGACCGGCGCCTCGCGCCGCAGCACCTGCCGTACGACGTCGACGTACTCGCGGGTGGCGGTCAGCGGCGACTTCGGGAACGGGCGGCCGTACCAGCCCTCGACGACCTGCGGGCCGGACAGGCCGAGGCCCAGCATCATGCGCCCGCCGGAGAGGTGGTCGAGGCTGAGCGCCTGCATGGCGGTGGTGGTCGGCGGGCGGGCCGCCATCTGGGCAACCGCCGTGCCCACCTTGATGGTGGAGGTGTGGGCGGCGATCCAGGCGAGCGGCGTGAACGCGTCCGAGCCCCACGACTCCGCCGTCCACACCGAGTCGTAGCCCAGCCGCTCGGCCTCCTGCGCGAGCGGCACATGGCCGGGGGAGGGGCCGCGGCCCCAGTAACCGAGCGCGAGACCGAGCCGCACACCTGCCTCCTGACGGGGCGTCAGTCGATGTGGGCGATGACTGTACGGCAACGGCCCCCCACCCGGAAGGGCGAGGGGCCGTACGTCGTTCAGGGTCAGCCGCGCTGGATGCCCGACGTGTCCTGCAGGACACCGCGGCGGCCGTCCTGCGTCTGGGCGACCAGGGCCGCGCCGCGCTGCTCGACGGCCAGGTACCACGTACCCGGGGCGAGTTCGGCGATCGGCGTCGGCGAACCGTCCTCGGCGAACAGCGGCCGCGGCACCGGCACCGCGAACCAGAACGGCGAGAAGTCCCCGGCGGCGGCTGCGGCGCCTGGGCCTGCTGGGGCTGGCCGGCGTAGGGCTGACCCGGCTGCCCGGGCCCGGGCTGTCCCGGCTGCGGGTGGCCGTAGCCGCCCGGCTGCTGGGCGCCCGGGTAGCCGTAACCGCCGGGGGGCTGGGCGCCGTAGGGCTGCGGAGCGGCCGGGCGCGGGGCGGGGATGAGGGCGCCCTTGAGGGCCGGGACCAGGGGCGTGGCGAGGGCGGCGGCGGCCAGGAGCAGCGTGGCGACGAGGGCGAGGGTCAGGCCGAGGCCGGCGCTGGGACCGTCGGAGGTGCTGCCCTCGAAGTTGTCGGCTCCGCCGGCCGGGTCGAAGATGTTGCCCAGCGCGCTCCACGCGGCGAACACCGTGAGGGCGACGCCGAACTGGGCCAGGTCGAGACCCGCGATCTTCGGGACCTGCGGCAGACTGCGGGTGACGATGACGAGCGCGGCGCCGATGATCCCCGCGAGAACGACACTGAGCACGACCGGCCCGCTTGCCCACAGACTGGGGAGGTCGGCGCTGTCGGGGACACCATCGAGCGAGTAGAGGTCGAGAAACGACGCGATGAACAGCAACACCGCTGCTCCGATCACCACGCCGTCGCCTCGAGTGAGGGAGCGGATATTCACTTCAGGTCCTTCGTAGGTCGTCTCATCATCGGTAGAGGCGTCGCTGCCACCATGTCGCCGTCAGGCCCCGGTGTGAAGCGCGGGGGTGACCCCTCATCGTACGAACGGACCCTATCGTCCGCCCGACCAGGGTGTCCGCCCGGAACAGCCCGCCGACAGCTACCCGCGCAGGAAACTCACGATTCCCTCAGAGATCCCTTGCGCCGCCTTCTGTCGCCACGCGCCGCTGGTCAGCAGCGCCGCGTCCTTGCTGTCGCGCATGTTGCCGCACTCGATGAACACCTTGGGAACCGTTGACAGATTGAGACCGCCCAGGTCCTTACGCGTGACGAGACCGGTGCCGTCGCCGATGTAGTTGGACGGCGCGCTGCCGGTGACGGCGACGAAGCGGCCCGCGACGCGCTCGCCCAGATCCCGGGAGGGTCCGACGATCGCGCGGGTGTCGGCGGCGCCCGCGTGGACCGCGCCGGGCAGGATGACGTGGAAGCCTCGGTTGCCGGCGCCCGAGCCGTCCGCGTGGACCGAGACCACGGCGTCGGCCTTCGCCTCGTTGCCGATCCGGGCCCGCTCGTCCACGCACGGGCCGTACGGCCGGTCGCCGTCCTGCGTCAGCTTCACGGTGGCGCCCTGCTCTTCGAGGAGCGTGCGCATCCGGTGCGCCACGTCCAGGGTGAACTTCGCCTCGGTGTAACCGTCGTTGGTGGACGTGCCCGTGGTGTCGCACTCCTTCCAGTTCGTCCCGATGTTCACCTTGCGGTTGATCTCGGAGGCGTGCTGGAAGTTCTCCGGGTTGTGCCCGGGGTCGATGACGACGACCTTCCCCTTGAGCGGGCCGGAGGCCGGGGCGGGTGCGGAGGTCGACGACGCCGTCGGTTTCCGCGACGGCGAGGCGCTCGGCTTCTTGGCGTCGTCGGTCGGTGCGCCCGACGCGGAGGACACGGGAGGCGGGGAGGACCGCACGGTCGCCCGGCCCGAGCCGCCGCCGTCGCCCGAGCCGCCCACCGTCTCGTACACGAGCCAGCCGAGCAGCGCCCCGGG
>KE354371.1 GCA_000415505.1 Streptomyces afghaniensis 772 | reverse complement strand
ACGGGGCCTGGCCGGTGAACTCGTCCTCCGGTTCGGGGAAGACGTCGTGGATGACGAGCAGGCCGCCCTCGGCCACGTGCGGGGCCCAGCCCTCGTAGTCGGCGGTGGCGTGCTCGTCGGTGTGGCCGCCGTCGACGAAGACGAAAGCGAGTGGGGTCTGCCAGATCGCCGCGATCTGCGGGGAGCGGCCGACCAGGGCGACCACGTGGTCCTCCAGGCCTGCCTTGTGCAGTGTGCGGCGGAACGTGGGCAGCGTGTCCATCAGGCCAAGCTCGGGGTCGACCGTCTCCGGGTCGTGGTACTCCCAGCCCGGCTGCTGCTCCTCGCTGCCGCGGTGGTGGTCGACGGTCAGCGCGGCGACCCCGGCCTCCCGGGCCGCGTCGGCGAGCAGGATCGTGGACCGGCCGCAGTACGTGCCGACCTCCAGGAGCGGCAGCCCGAGCCGCCCGGCCTCCACGGCCGCCGCGTACAGCGCCAGGCCCTCACCGACGGGCATGAACCCCTTCGCCGCCTCGAACGCGGCCAGGATCTCGGGTTTCGGGGCCGCGGGCATGGGGTTCCTTCCGGTCGTACGACGGTCCGGGCGCCCATGGTGCCGTACCCCCTGCCGGGGGGTGACAGGGGGTACGGGTGGGCGGCGGGGTCAGACGGAGACCGTCTCGCCCGGCAGCGACAGGTCCAGGTCGACCGGCCGCTCGTCGCCGGTGTGGGTCGCGGACGAGGCGAGCGGGGCGTGGCCCGTGGCGCGGGCGGCCACGACGTAGGAACCGCCGGCCGGGACGGCGAGGGCGTAGGCGCCGTCCTCGGCGGAGAGCGTCGCGCCCGCCTGGCGGCCCCGGCGGTCGATCAGCGTGACCTTGGCACGGGCGACCGGTGTGCCGTCCGCCGCCAGGACGCGGCCGCGGAAGCCGCGCAGGACCTGCTCGGCACGCTCCAGGTTGGCGTCCTCCTCGCTGCTGGCGCGCAGCTGCGGCTTGTCCGACGGGCGGCGGCCCGGCAGGAAGAGAGCCAGCAGCAGGCCCACGGCGACCGCGCCGGTCGCGATCAGGAAGGAGAGCCGGAAACCGTGCATGGTCGGGATCTCGACGCCGCCGACGTTGTCCGCGGTGTTCGCCAGCACCATGCCGATCACGGCGCTCGACACCGACGTGCCGATGGAACGCATCAGGGTGTTGAGGCCGTTCGCGGCGCCCGTCTCCGAGGCCGGGACCGCGCCCACGATCAGCGCGGGCAGCGAGGAGTAGGCCAGGCCGATGCCCGCGCCCAGCAGGACCGAGATGACCAGGCTCTGCCAGGGGGCGCTCATCAGGCCGAGGCCGGCGCCGTAGCCGATGGCGATGATCAGCAGGCCGAGGATCAGGGTGACCTTGGGGCCGTACTTCGCGGACAGCCGGGCGTAGACGGGCGCGGTGAACATCATCGTCAGGCCGAGCGGCGCGACGAGCAGACCCGCGACGACCATCGACTGGCCGAGGCCGTACCCGGTGGACTTCGGCAGCTGGAGCAGCTGGGGCAGGACCAGGGAGACGACGTAGAAGGAGACGCCGACCATGATCGAGGCGAGGTTGGTGAACAGGACGGCCGGACGGGCCGTGGTGCGCAGGTCGACCAGCGGGGCCTTGACGCGCAGTTCCATCACGCCCCACAGCAGCAGGACGACCGCGGCGGCGCCGAACAGGCCGAGCGTGGTGCCGGAGGTCCAGCCCCAGTCGCTGCCCTTGGTGATCGGCAGCAGGAAGAGCACGAGCCCGGTGGACAGACCGAGGGCGCCGGGCAGGTCGAAGGAGCCCTCGGCGCGCATCGGCGACTCGGGCACGACGAGCAGGGTGAGGGCGATGGCGAGGACACCGAGGCCGGCGGCGCCGTAGAACAGGGCGTGCCAGTCGCTGTGCTGGGCGACCAGGGCGGCGGCGGGCAGGGCGAGGCCGCCGCCGACGCCTATGGAGGAGCTCATCAGGGCCATGGCCGAGCCGAGCTTCTCCCGGGGCAGCATGTCGCGCATCAGGCCGATGCCGAGCGGGATGGCGCCCATCGCGAAGCCCTGGAGCGTACGGCCGGCGATCATGAGCAGCAGATCGCTGGTGAACGCGCTGACCAGGGCGCCGACGACCATGACCGACAGGCTCGTGATCAGCATGCGCCGCTTGCCGTAGAGGTCGCCGAGGCGGCCCATGATCGGGGTGGCCACCGCGCCCGAGAGGAGGGTCGAGGTCAGGACCCAGGTGGCGTCGCTGGGGGCGGTGTCCAGCAGTTGCGGCAGGTCCTTGATGACCGGGACGAGCAGGGTCTGCATCACCGCGACAACGATGCCCGCGAAGGCGAGTACGGGGACCACGGCCCCGCTCGCTCTGCCGGCGGGACGGACTGTCGTCGTCTGCGTCATTTGAGGGTGGCCTCCAGGCCGGGGGTTCGGGTGTTACGTGATTACGTGGGGCGTGAACCTCGTATGCGTAGGCAACTATTCCGTTGCTTCGGCACTCTAACGAAATCTTGACCTTCTCTTGGGGAAGGAGGCCCGGGGGTGCCGTGGCCCTAGGTCGAAATCCCGATGCAAGGAGCATGGAGTGGTTGAGAGCATGACACCCATGCTCGAAGCCGCCGAAATGACCCGTACGCCACGCCGTGCCGCGCCGCCCACCTGGCTGGTGATCGCGCTCACCTGTGCCGGGCAGTTCCTCGTCGTGCTGGACGTGTCCGTCGTCAACGTGGCGTTGCCGTCCATGCGGACCGGGCTCGGACTGAGCGAGCAGGGCCTGCAGTGGGTGGTGAACGCCTACGCCATCGCCTTCGCCGGGTTCATGCTGCTCGGCGGGCGGGCCGGGGACCTCTACGGTCGCAAGCGGATGTTCCTCGTCGGGCTCGGCCTGTTCACCCTGGCCTCGCTGGCGGGCGGACTGGCGCAGGAGGAGTGGCAGCTGCTGGTGGCGCGGGCCGTGCAGGGGCTGGGGGCGGCGGTGCTGGCGCCCTCGACGCTGACGATCCTCACGGCCTCGGTGCCGGAGGGCGCCGCCCGGGCCCGGGCCATCGGGACCTGGACGGCGGTCGGTGCCGGTGGTGGCGCGGCGGGCGGCCTGGTCGGCGGGCTGCTGGTGGAGACGCTGTCGTGGCGGTGGGTGCTGCTGATCAACGTGCCGGTGGGCGCGGTCGTGCTGTGCGGGGCCGCCTGGTTCCTCACCGAGGGCAGGGCCGGGGACGGGCGGCGGCTCGACCTGCCGGGCGCGCTGCTCGTGACGGGCGGGCTCGGCACGCTGGCCTACGGCATCTCCCAGACCGAGGCGGCGGGCTGGACGGCGGCGGCCACACTGCTGCCGCTGCTCGCCGGGCTCGCGCTGATCGCCCTGTTCCTCGCGGTCGAGGCCCGCACGGCGAGCCCCCTGATGCCGCTCGGGCTGCTGCGCCTGCGGTCGGTGTCGTCGGCGAACGTGGCGATGTTCCTGTGCGGCTCCGCGATGTTCTGCATGTGGTTCTTCATGACCCTGTACGCGCAGAACGTCCTGGGCTACACCCCGCTGGAGGCCGGACTCGCCCTGGTCCCGAGCTCCCTGGCCGTCATCCTCGGCTCCAAGCTCGCCCCGCGGCTCATGCGGAGGCTGGGCCCGCGGAACGTGGCGGCGCTGGGCACGCTGGTCGCCGTGGCCGGCTTCGCCTGGCAGTCGACGATGACCCCCGAGGGCGCCTACGCGACGACGATCCTGATCCCCGGAGTCCTGATGATGCTCGGCGCGGGCCTGGCGGCGACCCCGCTGGCCTCCGTGGCCACGTCCGGCGCGGCACCCGAGGAGGCCGGACTGGTGTCCGGCCTCGTCAACACCTCCCGCACGATGGGCGGTTCGCTGGGCCTGGCGATCCTGTCGACACTGGCGGCGACCCGCTCGGCGGGAAGCGCGACACCGACGGCGCTGACGGAGGGGTACGCGCTGGCGTTCCGCGTGGGGACCGGGGTGCTGGCGGCCGGCGTGGCCCTGATGTGGGTCTGGCTGCCGCGGACGGCGGGTGAGCGGTAGGACTGCCGACTGCGGCTGAGTAGGCCGTGGTCTCACAGCCAGCCCTGGCGGCGGGCCTCGCGTAGGGCCTCTGTGCGGTTGCGGGTGCCTGTCTTGCCGATGGCGGACGAGAGGTAGTTGCGGACCGTGGACTCCGAGAGGTGGAGGCGGGTGGCGATGTCGGCGACCGTCGCGCCGTCCGCGGAGGCCTTGAGGGCGTCGCTCTCGCGCGTGGTGAGGGGGTTGGGGCCGGCGCTGAGTGCGGCCGTGGCGAGGGCCGGGTCGACGACGGTCTCGTCGGCCAGGACACGGCGGATCGCGGCGGCGAGTTCCTCCACGGGGCCGTCCTTCACGAGGAAGCCGGTGGCTCCGGCCTCCATGGCGCGGCGCAGATAGCCGGGCCGGCCGAAGGTGGTGAGGATCAGCACGCGGCAGTCGGGCACCCGGGCACGCAGGTCGGCGGCGGCGTCCAGGCCGCTCTTCCCCGGGAGTTCGATGTCGAGGAGCGCGACGTCGGGGCGGTGGGCGAGCGCCGCGTCCAGGATCGTGTCACCGGCCCCCACCTGGGCGACGACCTCGATGTCGTCCTCCATCCCGAGCAGCAGCGCGAGCGCACCCCGCAGCATGCCCTGGTCCTCTGCGAGCAGCACGCGGATGGGTCTGTCGGTCACGGGGCAAGGGTAGGGCTCCCGGGGCTCCCGGGGCGCTGGGGTGTGTCCAGCAACGAGGCCAGCGTCTCGGTGAACGCCGTCGCCGAGTAGTCGGCGTGAGCACGGATGCGCGCCGCCACGGCCTCGGCCCCGCCGCCCTCCACGAGGCGTACGAGCCGGTCGATACGGCGTTCGTGGCCTTCCCGGGTGTCGGGGAGGGTGGACACGTAGAAGTCCGTCGCGTCGTAAGCCATGTGGAAGACGTGCTTCTTCACATCGCTCAGCGTCAGGTAGTCGTCGTGGGTCTTGGGGGCCGGCTCGGGCGCGCCGACGCACACCGCGGGGGTGCCGGCGCCCCAGGCGTTGACGCACAGGTGGTAGGTGTCCGTGATGACCAGACGGTAGCGGGGGAGGACCCCCACCAGGTCGCCGATGGTGTGCCGGCCAGGGCGCTGCGCGATGTGACCGACCGGAGCGGGGACGTCCCGGTCGAACCAGGGCAGCCATTCGAGCGGCGCGCCCAGGCGCTCGGACAGGTCCTGGCAGAAGGCGGGCAGCCACTCGGGGATCTGCGTGCGCGCACCGAGGAACACGCCGATCGCACCGCCGTCCGGGACCGCCCGGGACCACTCCGTCGTCGGGAGGTGGCCGAGGTCGCCCGGGCGGGAAAGCAGCGCCGCGTCCGAACCGAAGTGGTCGGTCGTACGGTCCCCGCGCAGGTGCGCGATCTTCGCCGCCGAGAGCGGGTCGCGCACCCAGACGCGGCGGCTCCGCGTCACCAGGCGTGAGAACAGGGGGCCGTACTCCTTGTCCTCGAAGTCCTCGTAGTCGGACTGCGAGTTGTGCAGGATCGTCCCGCCGTAGCTGAGGGTCCGCGCGAGGAGCTCGTCCGGCTGGTCCGCGAAGAGCAGGGTGCGGTTCAGCAGGGTGCGGGCCGCGGCACGGTCCTCGGCGAAACCGAAGTCGAGCAGGCGGTTCGTCGCGTCCTGCTCCAGGTAGTGCCGGGTGTGGAGGAAGTCGCCCCAGAAGACCACCGCGTCGTGGTCGCGGAGCGAGTCGAGGTGCTCGGCCAGGGGGTGGAAGCGGAACGGGAGGTCTGTGCCTCGTGCGCACTCGCGCAGCGGCACGGTCTCCGGCGTGTGCAGGGTGTACCAGGTGGCGTCGATCTCGGGTGTCATACGCCGCCGCAGCGACTCGAACGCCAAGTCGACGGTCAGCATGCCGGTGTTGCGGTACCCGATGTTCGGCGCGGTGATGACGGCGACGCGTGCCATGTGCTCCATTTCCCCTAGCCGTTGCCGGCGCCGTCGACGTGTACGTGTGCATCCACGTGTACGTGTGGCGCGCGCGGACCATCGGCCAACGTACACGCCGGCGCAGGTCGTACGGCGTCCCGCCCCCCGTCGAGCGGGAGTTCCGCCGCCACGGCGAAGCCGCCCCTGGCCCGCGGCCCCGCCGTCAGCGAGCCGCCCGCCGCCGCGAGACGCTCGGTCAGGCCTGTCAGCCCCGTGCCGGCCCGGGCGCCCGAGCCACCGGATCCACCGTCCGAGCCACCGGCCCCGCCCCTACCGCCGGCGACCGCCCCTTCCCCGCCGTCGGAGACCACCCCGACCCCGTCGTCCACCACCGACAGACGCACCCGCTCCGCCGCACCCGACAGCGTGATCTCACACTGCCGCGCCGCGCTGTGCCGTACGACGTTCGTGACCGCCTCGCGTACCACCCACCCCAGCAGCGCCTCGGTCTGCGGCCCGAGCGGGGGGCCGGTGCGGATCACGGCGAGCTTGATGCCGGCGGCCGTCAGGGCCGAGTGCGCGCGGTCCAGTTCCGTGTCGAGGCTGCCCCGGCGGTAGCCGGTCACGGCCTCCCTGATCTCGGTGAGCGCCTGGCGGCCCACGGACTCGATGTCCGTGATCTGGTCCAGCGCGGCGTCCAGGTCGCGAGCGGCGAGGCGGCGGGCCGCCTCCGACTTCACGACGATCACCGACATCGTGTGCCCGAGCAGGTCGTGCAGGTCACGGGAGAAGCGGAGGCGCTCCTTCTCGACCGCCCGGCGGGCCAGTTCCTCGCGGGCCGCGCGCAGTTCGCGCACCGCCTCGGAGAGCCGCATGATCGCCGCCGTCACCATCGTCGAGATCCACGTGGCGTACGCGATGTCGAGGCCGCCCCAGCCGTCGTGCAAGCAGGACACCGCACCCGCCAGCACCGCCACCGCCGTACCGGCCGGCCGCAGGTGCGACAGACGCAGGGCCGCGCCCGTCGCGAGGCCGAGCAGGGGGAAGAACAGCAGCCAGTTGCCGCCGTAGCCGGCGGCGAGCGCGCAGGTCACGGCCGCCAGCAGGGCGAGGGCCACCCGCGTGGAGCGGGCCTCGCGCGTCTGTCTGCGGAACGCGCGGAACGCCACGTAGATGTAGAGCGAGTTGAAGGTGAGCAGCCCCAGCGCGCCGATCCACGGGTTCGGCGTCTGGTCCTGGAAGAGGTTGGAGAGGGCGCCCATCCCCAGCAGCAGCCACGGCAGCAGGGTGAACCCGCTGGGCGGCGGACCGGGGTGCTCGGGAAGCTCGCCCGCCCTCCGGGCGGCTCGCCACTCGGCCCTGAGCCGCGTCCTGTTCGCCGTGTAGTGGCGCTGGTGCTCCCGGGCCTGCCGGACGGCCGCCCGGGTCGCCTCGAAGCGGCACCTGACCTTCTGTGTCCAGGACATGTCCCCGTCCCCGATCAGACGTTCGCCGCGCCGCGGCGGTACGACAGCACAGCGTACGAGCCGAAGGCCGGCAGCCGGACGGCCGGCACGAGGACCGTGCCCGGCCCCGGCGCGGGGCCCGCCGCGACCGATCCGCCGAGCTCGGCGAGGCGGTTGGCCGGCGTGTACGTGCCCGCGCCGTTCCTGCCGGGCAGGGCGACCGTCTCGCCCGGTGCGGTGCCGGGATCGATCCCGTCCACGGCGCGCACCTCGCCGTAGGTCTTGCCCGCGCCGGTGAAGGACACGGCCTGCTGGGCCCGCGTGGTGGTGGTCATGGCAGCGACGCTACGGATCCGCCGGGGCCGGGCGGCAGATGCGGTTGTACGGAGTTCGGCAGGACAAATGTCACGGGCCGCGTCTCGCACGGCAGCGATCTGACACGACGTCAGGAGGCTTCACAAGTGTGGGGGCCTGGGCTATACAGAGGGCGCAGGACTGGAACGCGTTCCAGTTCGGCCGCAGACGGCCTCGGCGCGGCCGACGGTGCGGACGGCCGTGCCGAGGTCTTTCCCGCGGCGGTCCTTCCCACGGCGATCAGGAGCCCCATGCCCATCGACGCAGCCAAGGCGCTCGCCGCCGAACCCCGGACCGGCGAGCTCTCCTGGGACCACAAGGACGTGCAGCTCTACCACCTCGGCATCGGCGCCGGTGTCCCCGCCACCGACCCCGACGAGCTGCGCTACACCCTGGAGTCCCGGCTGCACGTCCTGCCGAGCTTCGCCACCGTCGCCGGCGCCGGATCCCCCGGCGTGATCAGCGGCCTGTCGATGCCCGGCGTCGACGTCGATCTCGCCCGCGTCCTGCACGGCGGGCAGAGCCTGCGGCTCCACCGCCCCATCCCGGCCCGGGGCCGCGCGACCGCCACCGGCCGGATCGCCGCCGTGTACGACAAGGGCAAGGCGGCCGTCCTCGTCATGCGCACCGAAGTGGCCGACGACGAGGGCCCGTTGTGGACCAACGACGCGCAGATCTACGTCCGGGGAGAGGGCGGCTGGGGCGGCGACCGGGGCCCGTCCACCCGGCTCGATCCGCCCGCCGGCGAGCCGGACCGGGTCGTCGAACGGCACGTCCGCGAGGACCAGGCCCTGCTCTACCGCCTCTCCGGCGACTGGAACCCGCTGCACGCCGACCCCGAGTTCGCCAAGCGTGCCGGCTTCGACCGGCCCATCCTGCACGGGCTGTGCACCTACGGCATGACGCTCAAGGCGGTCGTGGACACGCTGCTCGACGGCGACGTGACCCGGGTGCGCTCGTACGCCACCCGGTTCGCCGGCGTCGTCCACCCGGGCGAGACGCTGCGCATCCGCATGTGGCGCCCGGACGGCGAGGTCCGGGTTGCCGTCAGCGCCGTCGAGAGGGACGACGCGCCCGTCCTCGCCGACACCGTCGTCGAACACACCTGAAGTCCGGAACGCCGTACGAGAAGTCCAGAACGCCGTACGAGGGGAGCCGCACCATGCGCGCAGCCGTACTGCACGAGATCGGCCAGGACAAGCTGGAGGTCCTCGACGACGTCGAGGCGGTGGGGTTCGGACCCGGCAAGGTGCGGATCCGGGTGCGCGCCGCCGGGCTGTGCCACTCGGACCTGTCCGCGATGAGCGGGGTGCTGCCGCAGCCCGGGCCGTTCGTGCCCGGGCACGAGGGGGCGGGCGAGATCCTCGAAGTCGGCGAAGGGGTCGGCCACTTGAGGGCCGGTGACCGGGTCGTCGTGTGCTGGCTGCCCGCCTGCGGCGTCTGCCCCGCCTGCAAGCGCGGACAGACCGAGCTGTGCCTCGCCGGGTTCATGAACGCGGGCACCCCCAACTTCAGGCGGCCCGGCGGGGACGTCTTCGGCATGGCCGGCACCGGCACCTTCACCGAGGAGGTCGTCGTCGACGCCGGGTGCGCGGTCCCGATACCCGACGACGTGCCCTTCGACATCGCCGCCCTCATCGGCTGCGGGGTGACGACCGGGCTGGGTGCCGCGCTCAACACGGCGGACGTGGAGGCCGGTTCGTCGGTGGCGGTCATCGGGTGCGGGGGCGTGGGCATCTCCGTGATCCAGGGGGCGCGGCTGCGCGGGGCCGCCGAGATCGTCGCCGTCGATCCGGTCGTGACGCGACGCGAGGCAGCCCTGCGGTTCGGGGCCACGAAGGCCGTCTCGCCCGAGGAACTGCCCGACGCCAAGCAGCAGGTCACCGCCGGTGAGGGCTTCGACTACGTCTTCGAGGTCGTCGGCAAGTCGGCCACCGCACGCGCCGCCTACGAGAACACCCGGCGCGGCGGCACCCTCGTCGTGGTCGGCGCCGGCGCCATGGACGACTTCCTCCAGCTGAACATGTTCGAGCTGTTCTTCGACGAGAAGCGGATCCTGCCGTCCATGTACGGCGGCGGGGACATCCTGCGCTCCTACGAACGCACCATCGCCCTGTGGCGCGCGGGCCGCGTCGACCTGGCGGGCCTGATCACCCACCGGGTCCCCTTCGCCGACATCAACGAGGCCCTGGACCAGATGCGGACCGGGACCGCCCTGCGCACGTGCATCGAGATGTGAGGACACCGCCATGCCGCTGCCGCTGAAGGGACTGTCCGCGATCGTCACGGGCGCGGGCCGCGGGCTCGGCCGGGCCGAGGCGCTGGAACTCGCCCGGCTCGGCGCCGCCGTGATCGTCAACGACTACGGGCAGCCCGGCCGCGACGGCACCGGCGAGGCCTCCGCCGGGCCCGCCGAGGAGGTCGCCGCCGAGATCCGCGCGGCGGGCGGGACCGCGCTCGCGCACACTGGCGACGTCGCCGACTTCCGGCAGGCGCGCGAACTGGTCGAGTCGGCCGTCGCCGAGTTCGGCAAGCTCGACATCCTGGTCAACAACGCGGGCATCCTGCGCGACCGCATGGTGTTCTCGATGGCCGAGGAGGAGTGGGACGCCGTGCTCCGCGTGCACCTCAAGGGGCACTTCAACACCATCCGGTTCGCCGCCGCCCACTGGCGGGAGCGGTCCAAGCGGGCGGGGGAGCCGGTGTTCGGGCGGATCGTGAACACCTCCTCGGAGGCGTTCCTCGCCGGTTCCGCCGGGCAGCCCAACTACGCGGCCGCCAAGGGCGGGATCGTCGGACTGACCACGTCCACGGCCCTCGCCCTCGGCAAGTACGGCGTCACGGCCAACGCGATCTGCCCGCGCGCCCGCACCCGGATGACCGAGGACGTCTTCGCGGGCGTCGAGCAGCCCTCCGGGAACGGCCTCGATCCGCTCGCCCCCGAACACGTCGCCCCGCTCGTCGGCTATCTGGCCTCGCCCGCGGCCGCCCATGTGAACGGACAGCTCCTCGTGGTGCACGGCGGCATGGTGGCCGTCGTCGAACGGCCGCGCGTCGCCGCCCGGTTCGACAGCAAGCAGGACACCTTCACGTACGAGGAGCTGGAGGCCGTCCTCGGTCCGTACTACGCGGACCGGCCGACGGGGGAGACGTTCGCGGCGGCGGAGGTGCTGGGGCTGAAACGCGGCTGAAGAACGGGAAACGGCCCCACCCGTCACACGGGTGGGGCCGTTCGCCGTACGGGCAGTACGGTCGGTACGGGCACTGACGTTCCGTCAGGCCGCCGTCTCGGTCCGCTCGGTCTCCGTCACCGGCTTGCGGTGGCGGCCGCGCGGAGCCGTCTCGCTGTCCTTCGTGGAGATCTCGCCACGGTGCCGGCCGTGGCCGGCGGCGATCTCCTGGACGTCGGAAGTGCGCAGCTGGTTCGTGCTGGCGTCGCTCATCGGATGGAATTCACCCCGTCAACATGATCTTTCAAACAGCCGGGCGAGTTTAACCGGCCCCCCGCACCCCGGATCCAGGCGGCCACGCCAACCGGCACTAGTTCGTTACAAGCCGTCCCAATGGCGCCTGCTGCAGCGGGACCGGGCGGGGGCGAGGAGGGTGTCGGGGGAGGGGCGGGATCGGCTGGTGGGGCGGGTTGCGGGGGGTGTGGGGGATGCGGGGTGTGTGTGGGCTGTGCCGGTTCCGGGGCGTGCCCCGGTGCGTGGGGCGCCGGTGTGTGGGGCGCCTGTTCCGGAGGGTGTCCCGTTGCGGCGGTCGCGTCGGCGGCTCGCGCGTCCGGCATCTGTCCCGGCCCCGGCCCCGCATCCGGATGCGGATGTG
>KE354370.1 GCA_000415505.1 Streptomyces afghaniensis 772 | reverse complement strand
GTCGCCGCCGCCGAACGCCCCGACCGGGTGCCGGCGGTCGTCTCGCGCGGCCGGGCGGCCCGACCTCGCGGGCGACGCCCTGGACGCCGTCCTGGCTCCGGTACTGCTGATCGTGGGCGGCCGGGACCAGCACGTGCTGCGGCTCAACGAGGAAGCGGCCCGGCGGCTGCACGTCCCGCACACCCTCCACGTGGTGCCCGGCGCGACGCACCTGTTCGAGGAGCCGGGCGCGCTCGACCAGGTCACCGAGGTGGCCCGGCAGTGGTGCCACGACCAGCTGCGGACAACGGCGGGCTGACGGCGGCCCGCGTCAGCCGCCCACCGGCAGGTCGATGCGCAACCGGGCGCCCTGCCGCAGCAGTTCCCGCTGCACGAGCCGGTACGGCACACCCCGCGGCCCGTGCTTGTGACGTACGGTCAGCGCGGCGCACACTCCCGCCGCCTGTCCGGTCGCCATCGCGATCGGCATGACCCGGTACGACGAGTGCGCCACGTGCGTTCCCGAGATGCAGCGGCCCGCCACCAGCAGCCGCTCCGTGCCCTGCGGCACGAGACAGCGCAGCGGGATGTCGTAGAAGCTGCCCTCGGGCACCCGCTTCAGGGTCGTTCCGGAGCCGCGCGGGTTGTGGATGTCGACCGGGTAGGCGCCGTGCGCGACGACGTCCGGGAAGCGGCGGGCGGCCAGGATGTCGTGGCCGGTGAGGTGGTAGTCGCCGACGACGCGCCGGGTCTCCCGGACGCCGATGTGCGTGCCGCTCTGCACCACGTACGACTCCTCGAAACCGGGCACGCGGGTCCGCAGGAAGCGGTCGATCTCCGCGAGCTGGCGCCGGGCGGTGTACTCGGCCCGGGTCAGGTCCCACACGCTGGTGCCGAGCACCCTGGTCACGCGGGTGCTGTTGACGCTGACCTCGCGCGGATGCGGCGTCGCGAAGAACAGGATGTCCTCGCGCGGCAGCCGCAGATCACCGTCCGCCCGGGCCTCCTCGACCAGGTCCCACAGGCCGTGCACGCCGCGCCACTGGTCGGGATGCTCCCGCACGTACTCCGCGAAGTCCGGCCGGGCGAAGTCCGCGACCCGGAACATCAGCGTCATCGGCTGCACCAGCCCGTCCTCCGGCCGGCCGATCTCGTACGGCGCCCCGCAGGCCGCCGCGACGTCGCCGTCGCCCGTGCCGTCCACGACCACGTCGGCGTCGATCACCACCGGCCCCGACTTGGTCTCGAACACCACACGCCAGCCGTCGTCGAGGCGCAGCGCCGTGGAGGCGAAGGCGTGGAACAGCATCCGCACGCCCGCCTCGTCCACCATGTCGAGCAGGACCAGCTTGAAGAGCTCCGGGTCGAAGGGGACCGTGTACCCGGTCCTCGGCGAGGGCTTCAGACAGCCGCCGCGCCCCATGAGCCGGTCCAGCAGCCGCCACAGCACCCCCTGGACGACCGGCTCGCCCTCGCCGTGGTCGGTGGGCAGCAGGCGGGCGTCCTCGCCCGACTCGCTGAACGTGGCCTGCTTGTGCTCGTTGTGGAACGACATCAGCGGCATGACCAGCGCCGCCGTCGCGTTGCCGCCGAGGAACCCGTAGCGCTCCACCAGGACGACCTCGGCCCCGGCGTCGGCCGCGGCGACCGCCGCGGCGAACCCTGCCGGGCCGCCGCCGACCACCAGGACCTCCGTCCGGCCGCCGTGCCGGGCGGGCCGTTCGGGCAGGGTGACCGTGCGGGGCTCGCGCGGTTCTTGCAGGATCGGCATCGGTGTCCTCCCGCGGGCGGGGCTTAGGTGGCGCCGGCGTCACACGCCCAGCGGGCGGGGTTCGGCAGTGGGCGCGGGCGGTGCTTCCGCCTCCGTGTCCAGGAGGGCAGCGGTGCCGACGGCCGACGCCGTCCCGCCGTCGACCTCGTCCAGCAGCAGTCCGCAGCGTGCGCAGGTCTCCCGGGCCTGTGTGGACAGCTCCCGGACGCGGGAGTGCAGCTCCTCCCGCCGCTCCGGGTACTCGTCCCACAGCCGGTCCACCTCCGCCAGCAGCAGCCCGGCCTGCTCCCGCGCCACGCCCACCAGGGCCGGAGCCCCCATCCGGCGTGCGAAGTCGAAGACCTTGCCGGAGTAGGGGAGCGGCAGCACCGGCAGCCCGGAGAGCGCCGCGAAGATCACGAAGTGCAGGCGCATGCCGACCGCCAGATCCAGATGGCGCATGAAGCCGAGCACCTGCCCCGGGCTGTACGAGCCGTGCAGGATCCGACCCTTGTCGGGAGCGGTCATGTGGGACAGCACGGCGTGCGCGTGCCGCACGTCGTGCCGCTCCATCGGCAGGAACACCACGTGCGCGTCCAGTCGGCGGACGAGGAAGTCGGCGACGTCCGCGAGCAGGGCGTGGTAGTCGCCCTCGTCCAGCTTCTCGGCCGCCCGGCCCGGCTCCCGCACCGACATCCCCACCAGCCGCGCGTCGGTGGGCACGCCCTCGTGGCGCATCATCTCGTCGGTGAACGGCTCCGGCTCCAGCAGCAGCGCCGGATCGGCGGTGACGACGACGTCGCGTTCGACACCGACCTCCTCCAGCACCAGCTTGGACTCCTCGTCCCGCACCACGACGTCGTCCATGTCCGCCAGCACCGTGCGCACGGCCTCCCGGTCGTCGGGTTCGCGCANCGGGCCGGCGCCGATGGCGTAGGCGAAGGTGCGGATGCCGCGCTCCTGCGCGGCCCGGACCAGGCGCAGATAGCGGCGCGCCTCGCCGTCGAAGAGGAGCCCGCCGCCGCCCAGGACCAGCAGATCCAGTGAGGCCAGCGTGTCCAGGACCTGGTTGCGGCTGACGCCCTCCCAGTCCACCACCTCGTCGGCGCCCGGGTGATGGGCCCGGGTGTGCTCGGCGTTCCGGCTGAAGACGACCAGGCGGGCCTCGGGCCGCTGGGCGCGCAGACAGCGCAGGACACAGGTCAGGATCGACTCGTCGCCGATGTTGAAGCCGCCGTAGGAACCGAGCACGCCGATGCGCGGGCCCGGTCGGGCAGGCTGCGGATGAGAAGGGGCAGTGGTCATCCGGGTGCTCCCGTCGCGTCGGAGTCTGCTCAGTGGCCTGGTGCGCCGGTGGTGCGGAGAGTCCGTGCCCGTGCGTACGGTTCGTGCCGTGCGCACGGTCCCGGGTTGCCTGGGCCGCACGGCCGGAAACACCCCGCGTTCCGAGTGTGACGGAGGTCCGGAAGGTGCGCATTGTCCGGTGGGTCAGGGGTACGTGGGAGCCGGACCGGCCGGGGGCTCTCTCCGTGCGGGAAGCAGAGGTGACCGTCATGCGGTTCCGTGATCGCCGGCAGGCCGGCGGCGAACTGGCCGAAAAACTGCGCACCCGGCAGAGCGAGGGTGCGTTGCCCGATCCCCTCGTCCTCGCCCTGCCCCGCGGCGGGGTCGCCGTGGCGCGCGAGGTCGCCGGGGCGCTGGACGCCCCGCTCGACGTGCTCGTCGTACGGAAGATCGGGGCGCCCTTCCAGGAGGAGCTCGGCGTCGGAGCGATGGCCGGGGACGAGGTGCCGCTCCTCGACGAGGAGGCCATGCGCCACCTGGGCCTCCGGGAGGCCGCCCTCGCGCCCGTCATCGAGCGGGAGCGCGCGGAACTGCGCCGCCGCGAGGCCTTGTACCGGCAGGGCCGCCCCGCACCCGATCTGCGCGGACGCACCGTGATCGTGGTCGACGACGGCCTGGCGACCGGTTCCACGGCCCGGGCCGCGCTGCGATTCGTCCGCCGCCAGGCGCCCGAACGGGTGGTGCTGGCCGCGCCGGTGTGCTCCCCGGAGGCGGCCGAGCTGATGCGCGCCGAGGCCGACGAGGTGATCTGCCTGCACCAGCCGGCCGCGTTCATGGCCGTGGGCCTCTGGTACGAGAACTTCGACCAGCTGACGGACCAGGACGTCCTGGAGGCGCTGCACGCGCAACTGTGATCGATTGTTCACCTGACAGGTGTGGCGGAAATCAGCCACGACGGACAACGATATCCATCCCCACACCTGTAACAGGAGCACCAGTGAACGTCTCCCTCTCCGTGTGGCTGCTGACCGTGGCAGCGCTGTGCCTGCTCGTCGCCGTCGACTTCTTCGTCGGCCGCAAGCCCCACGACGTGTCCGTGAAGGAAGCCGGGACGTGGACGGTGGTGTGGATCGTCCTGGCCGCGCTGTTCGGGCTGGGGCTGTGGTACTTCGGTGGGAGCGGGCCCACGGGTGAGTTCTTCGCCGGTTACATCACCGAGAAGTCGCTGAGCGTCGACAACCTCTTCGTGTTCGTCCTGATCATGGGGAAGTTCGCGGTGCCCTCGCAGTACCAGCAGCGGGTGCTGATGGTCGGCGTGCTGATGGCCCTGGTGCTGCGGGCCGTCTTCATCGCGGCCGGCGCGGCGATCATCTCGGCCTTCTCCTGGGTGTTCTACATCTTCGGCGCCTTCCTCGTCTGGACCGCATGGAAGCTGGTCCAGGACGCGCGCAAGCAGGACCACGAGGAGGAGTACCAGGAGAACAAGCTGCTGAAGATGGCGGAGCAGCGCTTCGGCGTCGCCGACCGCTACCACGGCACGAAGCTGTTCATCACCGAGAACGGCAAGCGGATCATGACCCCGATGCTGGTCGTGATGCTCGCCATCGGCTCCACCGACGTGCTGTTCGCCCTCGACTCCATCCCCGCGATCTACGGGCTGACGCAGGACCCGTACATCGTGTTCACCGCGAACGCCTTCGCCCTGATGGGCCTGCGCCAGCTGTACTTCCTCATCGGCGGCCTGCTGAAGAAGCTGGTCCACCTCTCCTACGGCCTGTCGATCATCCTGGGCTTCATCGGCGTGAAGCTGGTGCTGCACGCCCTGCACGAGTCGGGCGTCCACGTGCCCGAGATCAGCATCCCCTTCTCGCTGACCTTCATCGTGCTGGTCCTGGCCGTGACGACGTTCACCAGCCTGCGGGCCTCGAGGAAGCAGGAGGCCGAGGAGGCGGAGCGGATCACCGGATCCCGGTAGGTTCTCCGGCCGAGGGCGTCAGACGACGCCGTCCGCGCGCAGGGCCGACACCTCCTCGTCGGTGCGGCCCAGCTCGGCGAGGATCGCCGCGGTGTGCTCGCCGACCGCCGGTACGGGGTCCATCCGGGCGGGCAGGCCGGCGAGGTCGGCCGGCGGGAGCAGGGCCTCCACCGTGCCGCCCGGCACGGCGACCTCTGTCCAGCGGCCGCGGGCGGCCAGCACCGGATGGTCCAGGAACGCGGCGACGTCGTTGACCCCGGCGCAGGCGATGCCGATGGCCTCCAGGTCCTTGAGGATCTCCTCGGAACCGGAGCGGGTGAAGCGGGCGGCGAGGATCACGTCGAGCTCCTCGCGGTGGGCGACCCGGTCGGAGGCGGTGGCGAAGCGCGGATCGCCGACCAGCTCCGGCCGGCCGAGGAACTCGGCGCACAGGGCCGCCCACTCCCGCTCGTTCTGGATGGAGAACAGCACCTCCTTGCCGTCGGCGGCCTCGTACGTCCCGTACGGCGCGATGGTGGCGTGCTGCGTGCCCAGTCGCGGGGGCTGGGTGCCGCCGTGCCGGGTGTAATAGGCGGGCTGGCCCATCCACTCCGCCAGCGCCTCGAACAGGGACACGTCCACCGGATGGGCCTCGCCGGTGACGGCGCGGGTGTACAGGGCCGTGAGGACGCCGCTGTAGGCGTACATCCCGGCGGCGATGTCGGCGACGGAGATCCCGGTCCGGGCGGTCCCCTCGGGGGTTCCCGTCAGGGACACCAGCCCGGTCTGGCACTGCACGAGCAGGTCGTACGCCTTGCGGTCGGCCCAGGGGCCGGTCGTGCCCCAGCCGGATATCGTGCACGGGATCAGACCGGGGCGGCGGCTGGTGACGGTGGCGGCGTCCAGACCGAGCCGGCCGGCGGCGCCCGGGGCGAGGTTCTGCACGAACACGTCGGCGCCGTCGAGGAGTTCGTGCAGGATCTCGCGGCCCCGTGGGTCCTTGAGGTCCAGGGTGAGGGACTCCTTGGAGCGGTTCAGCCACACGAAATAGCTGGAGTGGCCGTGCACGGTCGTGTCGTACCGGCGGGCGAAGTCGCCGCCGCCCGGCCGCTCCACCTTGATGACCCGGGCACCGAGGTCGGCGAGCTGCCGGGTGGCGTAGGGCGCGGCCACGGCCTGCTCCAGGCTGACCACCGTGACCCCGGCCAGGGGATACCGCTGCACGCTCATGCCTCATGCTCCTGAACCTCGTACCGGACGGCGCCCGGACAGTCTCTCCCAGCCGGGCGGCGGCGGCACGGACCCCTGGACGCGATCCGGATCACCCGGTCCGGGCGGGCGCGCTACGGCTCCGGCCGGGCCAGGTGCCGCATCGCCAGCGCCAGTTGCAGCCGGAGCCGGCCCTGCGGGGTGCGCACCGGCCAGCCGAGCAGGTGCTCGGCGTGGGCCAGCCGGTCCTGGAGCGTGGAGTGGTGGACGTTGATCTCGGTGGCGGCCGCCCGCAAGCTCGTCGTGGCCGCGACCGCGTGCAGGGTCGCCGGCAGCCAGGGCGTGGTCGCCGCGGCCGTCTCCAGGGCACGGACGTCGGGCGGCGGCTCGGCGCCCGGTACGACCAGATCGGCGAGGAGGGCGATGCCGCCCAGCTCCTCGGCGTGCACGACGCGCGGCCCGGGGTCCTGCGGGGTGCCCTCGGCGGTGAACCGCAGGGCGGTACGGGCCTCGGCCCAGGACCGGGGGAGTTCGAGCACGGGCACGGCGGGCCCGACTCCGAGCCGTCCGACCGCGTCGGTCTCCGTCCCGGCGGGTACGACGCGTGGCCGCTCGTGCAGCGGGGCGAGAGCCCGGGCCGGAAGGGTGGTGTCCAGACCGAGGCGGCGGGCGGCATGCAGCCGGGCCGCTTCCGGGGCCGTGCCGTCGAGCAGGGTCTCGACCAGCGCGGGATCGTCGGCCGGGACCCGCCCGCGGGTACGGTCGAGAACGAGCCGCAGCACACCGGCGGCCCGCTCGAGAATCACCGCGTCGACCACACTGGACGCGACCCGGGCCTGCCCGACGTGGCCGACCCGGGACACCGCCCCGGCACGGCCGGTGTCGACCGCTTGGGACGCCGCCCTGGTGCGGTCCGCGTTCGCGACGCCGGGCGTCACCCCGGCGCGGCTGGTTTCGGTCAGGCCGGACGCCGCCCCGGCACGGACCGTTTTCACGCCGCCGGGTCGCCGGCCGCGGTCGCGGTCGGGCGCGCCCAGTCGGGACGCCACCCGAGCTCCGGTCGCTCGTCCACGGCGTGGGACGCCGCCCCGGCACGGCCGGTGTCGCCCACCTGGGACGCCGCCCTGGCGTGGTCCGCGTTCGCGACGCCGGGCGTCACCCCGGCACGGCTGGTTTCGGTCACGCCGGGCGCCGACCCGGCCCGGCCCGTGTCCACCACCCCGGACGCCGCCCCGACCCGCTCCAGCCAAAGGGCCGCCGTGCCGTCCGGGGCCAGCCGGGTGGACGGCCAGGCGGGGTCGGGCGGCTCATCCGTGTCCCGGCGGGTGCCGTCGGGCTCCACACGTACGTGCACGCGGCGTTCGGGGTCCACCAGCCGGGCCGGGCAGCCGGACAGCACGGCGGCACCGCGAACGAGTGCCTCCACACCGGCCCTGGTCTCGGCCAGACGGTCGAAGTAGGCGATGACCCGGACCGCCGCACCGGCATCCGGATCGAGCGCGGTCAGGCGCCCGGCCAGCTCTTTCATAGGCCCCATGGTGCGGCATGGGGCCGCCGAACGGGCCCCGCTCGCCGGTGGCTGCCCGAGCGCTCCGCCGTGGCCGACGCACCGGGCGCCCGCCCGTCACGCGCCCAGCAACCTCCGCAGCCAGCTCACCTGCGCCGCCCGCGCCGACTGGGAGAGCGCCGCCTGGGGTGCGAAGCCGTCGAAGCCGTGGAAGCCGCCGGGCCAGACGTGCAGCTCGGCCACGCCGCCGGCCTGCCAGATGCGCGACGCGTAGGCGACGACCTCGTCCCGGAAGGTCTCCGCAGAGCCGACGTCGAGGAACGCCGGGGGCAGCCCGGTCAGGTCCTCGGCGCGGGCCGGTGCCGCGTACGCCGGTACGTCGGGGCCGCCGCGCCGCGAGCCCAGCAGCGCCGTCCAGCCGGTCTCGTTGGCGGTGCGGTCCCACACCCCGAGGCCCGCCATCTGGTACGTCGACGGTGTGTCGTTGCGGTCGTCGAGCATCGGGCACATCAGGACCTGCCCGATCGGCTGCGGCCCCTTGCGGTCCCGCGTGAGCAGGGCCAGGGCCGCGCACAGCCCGCCACCCGCGCTGGCGCCCGCGATGACGATCCGCTCGGCGTCGGCACCGAGCTCGGCGGCGTGGTCCGCCGTCCACAGCAGCCCGGCGTACACGTCCTCGATCGGCGCGGGATGCGGATGCTCCGGTGCCAGCCGGTACTCCACCGACACCACCACCGCGTCCAGCGCCTGCGCCCACGCCAGCGGGACGTCGACGCCGACCCGGTTGTTCCCGATGACCATGCCGCCGCCGTGCACGTGGTAGATGACGGGCCGCGCCCCGGCGCTCGCCGGAGCGGTCGGCCGGCAGATCAGCAGCGAGATCTCGGGCTCGCCCTGCGGCCCGGGCACCTGCCGGTCCTCCACCTCGAACGTCCCGCCCATCGTCAGGTCCAGATCGGCCAGCAGCTGTATACCCGGGCCCTGGCGGACCTCGGCGATCTCGTCGAGGGTGAGACCCGGGCTGATCATGTCCTTGATCAGCTCCAGGGCTCCGGCGAGTTCCGGGTCGAACGGGGGCGGAACATGCGTCATGACGTCTCCTCGGGTGAGGTCGCGGCGGCTCGTGCTGCCAGGATCGGTCCCGCCGCGCCGGGCCCGGGCGCCGCCGTCCGGCGGAACCTGCCCGCCGTACGGCGGGTGGCGCACCGGTGGTGGGCGAGTGCCACCGCCGTGAGCGCCGCGACCAGCGCGCACACCCCGAGCCACCCGAAACGGCCGTACGCCCGCACACCCAGCCACGAGCCGACGGCGCCACCAAGATACGCGCAGGTCATATAGGCGGTGGTGAGCCGGCTGCGCACCTCGGCGCGCAGTGTCTGGATCCGCACCGTGTTGGCGACCATCCCGGACTGCATGCCGACGTCGAGCAGCAGCGTGCCCACGACCAGGGCCGCCACCCCCGCCGCACCGCCGAGACCGCCCACCGCCAGCACCGCGGCCGAGGCGCCCACCACCAGGAAGCACACCCGGTTGACCGCGTCCGGCCCTCGTCGGTCGACCTGGCGGCCCGCGACCGGCGTGCACACCATGGTCACCGCGTTGACCAGGGCGAGCAGCCCCACGGCCCCCGCGCCCAGGCCGCCGTACACCGGACCGGTGAGCAGCAGGGCCACGCCGGTCCACACCGCGGAGAAACCGGCGAACACCAGGGCCTGGTACAGGCAGGAGCGGCGCAGACCGGGTTCGGTGCCCAGCAGCCGCAGCGGCTCGGCCAGGAGCGCCGCGTAGCCCTGGGAGGAGGGCGGGGACGTCCGCGGAAGCAGGCGCGCCGACAGCGCGGCCACCGCCAGGGACAGCACGGCGGCCAGGACGTACGGGGCCCGCCAGCCCAGCCAGTCGCCGAGCGCGCCGCCGGCGGTGCGCGACAGCAGCATGCCCGCGAGGGAGCCGCTGAGCAGGGTGCCGCCGGTGACGCCACGCCGCTCCTGCGGCACCAGACCGGCCGCCAGCGGCCCGGCGAGCGGGGCCGCCACCGTCGTCACCCCCACCAGGGCACTGGCGACGACCAGCGGAACCAGCCCCGGCGCGGCGCTCGCCGCGAACAGCCCGAGGCCGGTCAGCGTCAGGAGGCTGACCAGCAGCGGGCGGTACGGCAGGCGGTCGCCGAGCGGGACGAGCAGGCAGATCCCGGCCGCGTAGCCGAACTGGGTCGCGGTGACGACGCCGGCGGCCGCGTCGGGCGAGACGTGCAGCCCGGACGCGATCAGCGGGCTGATGGCCTGGGGGAAGTGGACGTTGCCCACGGCCGCGCCGCAGACGAGCGCCAGGGCCAGAATCACCCGGGGACTCGCGCCCGGGTGCGCTGTAGGCTGCCGTCGATCGTGATCCGTCATGGACCGAAGTCCACGCCATGGCAGGGCGGTTGCCAAAGGATGTAGCGGGGGCCTCAATGATCAGCTTCCGGCTCGACGCCGCGGACCTCGCCGACACCCGCTTCGCCATCTCGCCCCTGCGCGAGGTGATGGGCAGCCTGCGCGCCCTGCGCGCCCCCGCGCTCTACCCCCTGCACGTGCGGTGGCGCGCCGCCGTGCTCCAGAAGCTCGACCCGGCCGATGCCCGGCTGCTCGCGGCCCTGGTGGGGGACACCCTGGCCCTGCCCGACTTCCTGACCCCGAGGCCGGCGTCCTTCGCGCCCACTCTCGACGAGCAGCTGACCGTCGTACGGGCCACACCCGCGCAGACCGTACGCCGTGATCTGCTCGCCGCCCACGCGCCCAGGCCCCTGCCGCCCGCCCTGCGGGCGGTCACCGCGCCCGGCGACGCACCCGTCGCGGAGCTGCTGGAGGAGCTGTGCGCACTCCTGCGGCGGTACTGGGAGTCGGCGCTGCTGCCGTACTGGCCCCGGATGCGGCTCGTGCTGGAGGCCGACATCACCCACCGGGCCCGGCAGCTGGCCACCGGCGGCGCCCGGCTGCTCTTCGCCGACCTGCATCGCAATCTGCGCTGGGACGACGGCGTACTGCACGTCGACCGGATGCGCGGACACCACCATGTGGACGGCTCCGGACGCGGCCTGCGCCTGGTGCCGTCCCTGTTCGCGCATCAGGCGGCGCCCCCGGTCAGCGCCGCGGAACCGCCGATGCTCGCCTACCCCGGCCGGGGCGCCGCCACCCTGTGGGAACCGGAGCCCGAGCCGGACGCACCCGCCCTGACGGCCCTGCTCGGCGCGCCCCGCAGCACGCTGCTGCGGCTGCTGGCCGAGCCCCTGCCGACGGTGGAGCTGGCCCGGCGCCTCGGGGTGACCCCGAGCGCCGTGTCCCAGCACCTGCGCGTCCTGCACGCGACGGGCCTGGTCACCCGCGCCCGCGACGGCCGCCATGTCCTCTACCGGCGCAGCCCGCTGGGGGAGCAGCTGGCCCAGCACGGCTCGGTCTGACTGCTCAGTGGCTCGTCGTGCCCGACCGAGCCGGAGCGGACCCGGACGGCGGCCTGCTGCGCGAGACGACGCGCGTGCCGCAGCCGTCGACGACCCGGACCTGGAGCGAGCCGCATCCGCAGCGCGTCCACTCGGTGCGGCCCGTCGCGGTGGTGTGCCGGGACAGCACCTGGAACGGCTCGCCTCCGTCCGGCCAGCCGCAGTGCGGGCAGACGGTGCCGGTGGTGCTGGTCATGTCTCTGACTCCTTGTATGTCGTGGCTGGTTGACCGTCGCGACACAGCAAGGGTGCGTCGAAGAATCCGTACACGTCCAGGTTGACTTTGTGGACGGCATTGTGAAGCGTGGGCTTCATGATTGACCTGCGCCGACTGCATGTCCTGAGGGCGGTCGCCCACTACGGCACGGTCACCGCGGCCGCCCGAGCCCTGCACTTCACCCCGTCCGCCGCCTCCCAGCAGATCCGCCAGCTCGCCCGTGACCTGGGCGTCGACCTGCTGGAGCCGCAGGGGCGCGGGGTGCGCCTCACTCCGGCCGCCGAGAGCCTGCTCGCGCACGCCGACGCCATCCAGGCCCGCTGGGACCAGGCGGAACTCGATCTGCGGGCCGACCACGGGGCGCCGTCCGGCGTGCTGCGCGTGACGGGCTTCCCCGTGGCCATCTCGGTCCTGCTGGCGCCGATGGCGGCCCGGCTGGGGGAGCGGCACCCGCGGCTGTCCGTACGGATCACCGAGGCGGGCGTCCCGGAGAGCTTCGACCTCCTCTTCGAGGGTGACATCGACCTGGCGATCGTCGAGTCGACCCCGTACAACCCGCCGCTGAGCGACACGCGGTTCGACCAGCAGCCGTTGCTCGACGACCCGTTCGACCTGGTCGTCCCCGACGGGCACCGGCTGGCCGGACGGGCCCGGGTCGATCTCGCGGAGGCGGCACACGAGGCGTGGATCGCGCCGGTGGAGGAGAGCCCCTGCCGCACGCACATCATGTCCGCCTGCGGCGCGGCCGGTTTCAGCCCCGGCGTCGTCCACCACTCCCTGGACTGGAACGTCGCCGCCCACCTCGTCGCCCACGGGCTCGGCGTCGCCCTCATCCCCCGCCTCGCGCATCTGACCCCGCATCTCCCGATCACCCGGGTGCGCTGCGAAGGCAACCCCCACGCAAGCTCCTGACCTGCACCCGCGGCGGCGGCCACGCCCGCCCGGCGGTGGCGGCGGCGCTCCGGGAACTACGGGAACTGGCCCCCACGGCAGTCGCCTGAAGTAACTCCGGGCTGCGGGGAACTGTGCGAACCCCCGTCACCGCCCGGGCGCCCCCACCCGCAGCGCGTCCATGACGAGGTCCAGCAGGCGGTCGGCGCGGGGTTGCCAGTCGGTGTGCGGGTCGATCGTCCACAGGCCGCCGACGGCCAGGAAGAGATCGTCCGCGGTGATGCCCGGACGGATGGTGCCGGCCTTCTCGTTGGCGCGCAGGAGGAGTTCGGCCGCCTCGGTCAGCGGCGTGGGGGACGGCTTCGCCGGCTTTCCCGGCGCGCCGGTGGCCTGGCGGATAGCGTCGGCCAGACCGGCCTTCGTCATGGCGAACTGCGCGCAACGGTCCAGCCACTCGCGCAGCGCCCGGTCCGGTTCCCGGCACTCCAGCAGCGGTGCCGCGGTGTCGGCGACCTGCTGCATCTCGTGCCGGTAGATCTCCATGACGAGCGCCTCACGGCTCGGGAAGTGACGGTAGAAGGTCCCCTGCCCGACGCCCGCCTTCTTGGCGATCGCGCTCAGCGGGGCGTCCGCCGCGCGCGTCAGCTCGACCAGCGCAACCTCCAGGATGCGCTCGCGATTGCGTTGCGCGTCCGAGCGCAACGGCGCCTCCTTCTTCTGCCGCACTCGCCCTCCTCGCGGTCCTTGGCCGAAACCCGGCCCTTGTTAAGCGGACAGTTGTCCGTTACGTTTCCGGGTAACGGACAAGTGTCCGCTTGCTCCATCGTATCGGCGGGACGTCCGCGCGGACAGCCCGGGACGGCCGCGCCGCGGCAGGCCTGCCCCGCATCCTGCACCGTTGCGAACCGGCCCCGCCACCCACGACCCCTGCCGCCTGACCGTGCGACGTGAGAAAGAAGGCTTCCATGCCCCCATCGACGTCCAGCGACCTCACCCTGTCCGTGAACGGCGAGAAGTACACGCTGACCGTCGACCACCGCACAACCCTCCTGGACGCCCTGCGCGAGCGCCTGGATCTGACCGGCACGAAGAAGGGCTGCGACCAGGGCCAGTGCGGTGCCTGCACGGTCCTGGTCGACGGCCGCCGGGCCGTGTCCTGCCTCCAACTGGCGGTGGCGGCCGAAGGGCGTGAGATCACCACCATCGAGGGCGTGGCCGACGGCGATCAACTGCACCCGGTGCAGCAGGCGTTCCTCGACCTCGACGGTTTCCAGTGCGGTTACTGCACGCCGGGGCAGATCTGCTCGGCCATCGCCCTGATCGAGGAGCACGCGGCGGGCTGGCCCAGCGCCGCCACCGACGACATACGCCCCGACGCGGGACCGCCACCGCTGACACCGGAGGAGATCCGGGAGCGGATGAGCGGCAACCTGTGCCGCTGCGGTGCGTACGTGTCGATCGTCCAGGCCGTGGCCCGCGCCGCCGAGACCAAGGGAGCGGCAGCATGAGGGAGTTCGGCTACCAGCGCGCCTACGACGTCTCCGGCGCCGTGGCGCTGCTCGACGGTGACGGGGAAGCCCGTTTCCTGGGCGGCGGCACCAACCTCGTCGACCTGATGAAGACCGGCGTCGAGCGGCCCGCCCTGCTCGTCGACGTCCGGGAACTGCCCCTGAACCGGATCGAGCCGACCGCTGACGGCGGGCTGCGCATCGGTGCCACCGTCACCAACAGCGACCTCGCCGCCCACCCCGAAGTCCGGCTCCGCTACCCGGCGTTGGCGCAGGCAGTGCTGGCCGGCGCCTCCGGTCAGCTGCGCAACATGGCCACCGTCGGCGGGAACCTGCTCCAGCGCACCCGCTGCGGCTACTTCGCCGACGTCTCCTCCGCCTGCAACAAGCGCAACCCCGGCAGCGGCTGTCCGGCCGTCACCGGTGAGCACCACAATCACGCCGTCCTGGGCGCCTCCGACCACTGCGTCGCGACGCACCCCTCCGACATGGGAGTGGCGCTCGCCGCCTTCGACGCCGTCGTGTCCTACGAAACGGCCGACGGGCCGGGGGAGTTGCCGCTCGCCGACTTCTACCTGCCGGTGGGTGAGACCCCGCATCTGGAGACGGCGCTGCCGCCGGGCGCACTGATCACCGGCGTCACCCTGCCGCCCACCCCGGTGGCCGCCAACTCCCGCTACCGCAAGGTGCGCGAGCGCGCCTCCTACGCCTTCGCCATCGGCTCCATCGCCGCCGCCCTCGACGTCGAGGACGGTGTCGTACGGGATGTCCGGCTGGCCTTCGGCGCGGTCGCCTCCCGCCCCTGGCGAGCCCGCACAGCCGAACGCGCCCTGCTCGGGACCCGTGCCGACGCCGAGAACTTCGCGGCCGCCGCGGACGCCGAGCTGGCCGATGCGAAACCGCTGCCCCACAACGGATACAAGGTGACCCTGATGCGCAACCTCGTCGTCGCCTGCTTGAGCGAACTCGCCGAGGAGGCCGCCCGATGACCACCGCCACCAAGGGCTCCGTCGGCACCTCCCACACCCGCGTCGAAGGCCGCGACAAAGTCACCGGCGCCGCCCGCTACGCCGCCGAGATCCCCTTCGCCGAACTCGCCCACGGCTGGCTGGTCCTGTCCACCGTCGCCCGCGGCCGCATCCGCGCCCTGGACACCGAGGCCGTGCTCCGGATGCCCGGCGTGCTCACCGTGCTCCACCACCACAACGCCCCGCGCGTCGACAACGACTATGTCGGCCTGCTGGGCGTCCCGCCGGACCCCAGCGTCGCCCTCTTCCAGCACGACCGGGTGATCCACATGGGCTGGCCGGTGGCGCTGGTCGTCGCCGAGACGTCCGAGCAGGCCAGGGAGGCCGCCGAGGCCCTCGTCGTGACGTACGACCAGGAGCCGCACGACGTCGCGTTCTCCGCCGAGCGGCAGACCGAGGCCTATCCGGTCGACGGCCATGCGCCGGGAGTGGTGGAGAAGGGCGACCTGGAGGCCCAACTCGCCTCCTCCGCCGTCGTGGTGGACGCGGAGTACACCACTCCGGAGGAACACCACAACCCGATGGAGCCGCACGCCGCGACGGCCCTGTGGGAGGGCGGCAGGCTCGAGGTCGTCGACTCCAACCAGGGCACCAGCTGGGTCGCAGGCGAGCTCGCGAACCTGTTCTCCCTCGACCCGGCCTCCGTGCGGGTGCGCTCCGAGCACGTCGGCGGCGGCTTCGGCAGCAAGGGCGTCCGTGCGCACCAGGTGGCCGCCGTGATGGCCGCGACGGTCCTGCAACGCCCGGTCAGGGTCGTCATGACCCGCCGGCAGATGTTCTCTCTCGCCGGCTACCGCAGCCCCACGGCCCAGCGGGTCAGGCTCGGCGCCGACGCGGACGGGAGGCTGCGCGCCCTGGAGCACCAGTCCCTGAACATGACCTCGTCCGTGCACGAGTTCGTGGAGCCGAGCGCCGCCGCGAGCCGGGCGATGTACGACGCCGACGCGCATCACACGGCCAGCCGGATCGTGCGGCTCGACGTACCGACCCCGACCTGGATGCGGGCCCCCGGTGAGGCGCCCGGCTCGTTCGCCCTCGAGGCGGCGCTCGACGAGCTCGCCGAGCGGTGCGGCATCGACCCGATCGAGCTGCGCGTGCTCAACGAGCCCGCGGTGGGCCCGGTGTCCGGGCTGCCGTTCAGCAGCCGCAACCTGATCGCCTGCTTCCGGGAAGGCGCCCGCAGGTTCGGCTGGGCCGACCGGGACCCGCGGCCCGGCGTGCGCCGCGACGGCCGCTGGCTGCTCGGCACGGGCACCGCGGCGGCCTCCTTCCCCGCGGGAGCCATGCCCTCCACGCCGGCCGTCACCGCGGAGGCGGACGGCACCTTCACGGTAGGGGTCAACGCCGCGGACATCGGCACCGGCGCCCGGACCGCGCTCGCCCTGGTCGCCGCCGACGCGCTGGGGGTGCCGACGGACCGCGTCCGGGTGCGTATCGCGGACAGCGACCTCGGTCCGGCGATGATCGCCGGAGGTTCGATGGGCACCCGCTCCTGGGCGTGGGCCGTCACAACGGCGGCCGAGGAGCTGCGGCAGAGCCTCGCGCCGGGCGCCGACATTCCGCCGGAGGGCATCACCGTACGGTCGAACACGGCCGAGGCCATCGGTGCCCTCGCCCAGAAGGAACGGCACTCCTTCGGGGCGCAGTTCGCCGAGGTCGCCGTCGACCCGGCCACCGGTGAGGTCCGGGTCCGCCGCATGCTGGGCATCTTCGCGGCCGGCCGGATCGTCAACCCGCTCACCGCCCGCAACCAGCTGGTCGGCGGCATGATCTGGGGCATCTCGATGGCCCTGCACGAGGAAGCCGTCCGGGACCGGTCCACGGGCGGCCTCTACGGCGCCGACCTCGCGGGCTACCACGTCGCCGCGCACGCCGACATCCCGCACATCGAGGCCGACTGGGTCGACGACCCCGACCCGGACGACCCGGTCGGCATCAAGGGCATCGGCGAGATCGGCATCGTGGGCGCCGCCGCGGCGGTCGCCAACGCCGTGTGGCACGCGACCGGCGTCCGCCACCGGCACCTGCCCATCCGTCCCGACCGTGTCCTGATGGCGGGCGGCGATGCTTGACCTCGCCGGGCAGCTGCACGCATGGGCCGAGGAGGGCCGGGACTTCGCCGTCGCCACCGTCGTGGCGGTCGGCGGCAGCCGCCCCGCGCCCCTCCGGGCGCCGCCCTGGCCCGTC
>KE354369.1 GCA_000415505.1 Streptomyces afghaniensis 772 | reverse complement strand
GGGAGCTGGTGGCGGGGGCGTAGTCTCGGACGCAAGGCGGCCGGGGACGTGCGCAGGGCGTGAGGCACCGCTCAACTCCGGCAGAACTCCGCTGAGTTCAGTGCCACGGGGAGCTCTGCACGGCCCCGCACCCCCAGCTTCCGGTAGATGCGGGTCAGATGCTGCTCGACGGTGCTGGGGGTGACACCGAGCTGCTCGGAGATCTCCCGATTGGTGAGACCCTCCCGCGCGAGCTGGGCCACCCGATGTTCGGCCCTGCTCAGCGTGTGGAACTCTTCGGTCACCGCCGACGGCCTCATGCCGGACCGCGTGTCGGAGCCGGTGCCACCCAACCGGTCGTACACCACCTGCGCCTGCTTGCGCAGCCACGGGCTGCCCGTGTCCGGCTGTGCCAGCTCCTCCTCCAGGAGGCGCGCCGCCTCGTCCCTGTCACCGAGCTCGGCGAGCGCTTCGGCGGCGTAGACCCGCCACGCCGTGAAGACGGACACCTTGAGCTTCCATGCGGCCATCAGGTCCCGGCACGCGTAGAAATCGCCGAGCGCCGCTTTGTGACGCCCCGCGGCCAGGTGGAGACGACCGCGCGCCTGCAAGTAGTGCAGTCCGGGCAGGGACTGGAACATCAACTGGGGTACCGGGGCGCGGAAGCACTCGGTCGCCGCCTCGAGGTCCCCGAGACCGACGCAGGCGAGAACCTTGGCGGAGAGCGGCAGACCGACGGCCACCCCCCAAGCCGGTGGAGGCAGCAGCGCCAGGGCCTGCTCCGCGCGGCTCAGCGCGGTCGTGAAATTGCCCAGCCAGCTCTCCAGGATGGCGCTGGCGGCCAGCAGGATGGCCTGACAGGTGGTCGTGCGCCCCGAGCAGCCCACGACCAGCCGGTCGCACCAGTCCGCGGCTCGTTCGAGGCGTGCGGCGCGAATCAGCGAGATCAACGCGGCCATCGTGGGTGCCAGGAGTGGTTCATGCGGCACTTGCGCCTGCAGGAGCTGCTCGGCGGCTCCACACGCGTCGTCGGTGGGTCCCTCGGTCAGCAACGACGCGAGCACCAGCGCTCCGTCCCACTGCGGATCGACCGACACGATGCACTGGCCCGGATCGTGCGGGGATTCCAGGGGGCTGTGCCGGTATCGCGCGCCGTGGTTGGGAAAGAAGTACGCGAGCCAGACCCGCAAGGCGTCCAGGCGGGCCCGAGCGTCCTGGGGCAGCTCCTCCCGCACGGCATCGAGGTCGGTGAGGAGGGCGCTGACCTCCTGCGTCCGCCCCGACCACAACAGATACATGCCCAGCAGCAGACTGTGATCCCGGCTCAGTCGACCGGCCCGGTGCTCATCGAGCAGATCGGTCAGGTGCCAGCGCACTGCCCCCGGGTCCACTTCCCACTCCGCCTGCGCCAGTTCGGCCCGGACCAGGGCGCGCGTCGATCCGTCGGCGGACGCGTCGTACGCGGCTCTGAGGAAGGCGATGGCCTGTTCGGCGTCGTGCTCATGCAGGGCCTGCGCGGCAGCTTCCCGCAGGGCGATGACCGCCCAGGGCTCCTGGGCGGGCCGCGCCTGCACCAAATGTCCTGCCACCACGCCCAGTTCGGCGTTGGCCTCGCGCAGTGCCAGGGCGGCGTTCAGATGCAGCCGTGTGCGTTCGTCGCCGGGGATGCCGTCCAGCACCACGTCACGAGCTGCCTCCAGGTGGTAGGTGAGGCCGTCGGTCAGGCCGGCTGCCTCCAGGGCCGTGCGCGAACGTGCGGCCTCACCGGCGGACATGCCCAGGTGGTGCAGCAGTCGCTCCACTCGCTCCGCGGTAGCCGACTCCCCGAGGACAGCGAGCGCCCGCGCGGTCCGCAGCCCGTCCTCGGTCATCAGACCGTGGATGTACTGAACGGCGAACCGGACCGCGTCGCCACCCGGTGGAGGGGGGACCGCGCCCTGGCCCGGTTCGCCCGGTGCACCGGAACTCGACCAGTCCTTCAGAAGCGCGTGCAGCAGCAGAGGGCTCCCCCCGGACGCCCGCCGCCACAGCGACACGGTCCGGTCGCAGACGCCGCTTCCCATGTGCTCGGCGAGTACTCCCTTGACACACGCAGGGCACAGCGAGGTGAGGCGCAGCAGCGAGCAGCTGGGATTGCGCATGTACTCGGCCGTCAATGCGGGACTCTGCTGGGGGAGGTCGGAACTCCCGGTGAGCAGGATGAGGGCGCGCAGTGGGGCCACACGGTGGATGACGTAGAGCAGGTAGCGCAGGGACTCGCTGTCGATGTCGTGGACATCATCAACGGTGACGATCAGTGGTGTGCGCTCGGCGACCTCGCAGACGGCGTCGTGCACCACGGCGGCCACTTTGGCCGGTGACTCGCACGCGGCCGCGATCTCGTCCATGGAATAGCCCAGACAGGACAGGAGTTGGGCAACGACGCCCAGCGGGAACGAGCGCTCCGCCGCCGATGCCGTGGCGCTCAGCACAGTCGCGCCGGCTCGCTCGGCCTGCCCTTTGACGTAGTCGGCCATCCGGGTCTTCCCGACCCCAGGGGGACCGAGAACCAGAGCAGCTTGCCCCCTACCGTCACGGGCCTCTCTAAAAAGTCCGTCAAGAAGTTGTTGTGCTCGGCATCGTTCTGCCAACTCCATGACGGACATCGCTCCTTCCAGGGCCGCCCGGCTTCGGCCGCCACATGTACTGCTCACGCAATCAAAGCATGCCTGGCGACACCCCCCTAACCCGGTGACGCTCGCACCGCTGAAGCCGACCCACCGCGGCGCCGGGCGGGACTGGGGCCAGATCGGTCGCGCCCTCTTTACGGTGATGAAATAGGGGGGTGGCGCACCCCCCCTAATCATCAACCCCCAATGAACTGGGGCTTCTTGCAACACGTCTGAGCATTGGCTAGCGTGCAAAGCCCTGTGGGGCCCTCGACGCTTTCAGCCGCTCTTCCCATTCCCGGATGGGAACTGCATGAGAAATGCCAAGACCTACAACGGATTTCTAGGCCCGGAACCCGACTGGCAGCAGTGAAGGGAAGATGGAACAGTGGACGTATGGGTTACCGGTCTGGGCGCAATGACGCCGCTCGGCGGAGATATGCCGAGCACGTGGGCCGCAATGCGAGACGGCGCCAACGGAATCAGCTGCCTGGAGGACGAATGGGCCCGGGAGCTGCCCGTCCGGATCGCCGGGCGCCTTGCGGTGAACCCCGCCGACTCCCTGGCACGGACCGAAGCCCGTCGGCTCGACCGTGCGGAGCAGATCGCCCTCGTGGCGTCCCGGGAGGCCTGGCAGGACGCCGGCTCCCCGGAACTTCCCCCTGAGCGCCTCGCGGTGGTGATGGGCACCGGCATCGGTGGCGTCACGTCCCTGCTGGCCCAGAACCACACGCTCGAGGTCAAGGGGCCGCGGCGGGTCTCACCCCACACCGTGCCCATGCTGATGGCCAACGGCCCCGCTGCGTGGGTCAGCATGGACCTGGGCGCACAAGCCGGCGCCCACACTCCCGTCAGCGCTTGCGCGTCGGGGGCCGAGGCCATCGCTCTCGGCCTGGACCTCATCCGGGCCGGCCGGGCCGATGTCGTCGTGGCCGGGGGCGTGGAAGCCAGCGTGTTGCCCCTGCCGCTCACCGGCTTCGCGCAGATGATGGCGCTGTCCACGTCCAACGATGATCCGGCACACGCCAGCCGGCCCTTCGACGCCCAGCGCAATGGCTTCGTCCTTGCCGAGGGGGGCGCGGTCGTCGTGCTGGAGCGAGCGGACCACGCGCGAGCCCGCGCCGCTCGCGCCCATGCGACGGCCCTGGGTGCGGGCACCAGTTCGAGTGCCGCCCACATCACCGCCTCGGACGTGGCAGGACAGGTGCGCGCCATGACCCTGTCGCTGCGCGACGCGCGGATCACCGGGGAGGACGTGGGGCACGTCCACGCCCACGCGACGTCGACACCTCAGGGCGACGCGTGCGAATCCGATGCCATCGCCCAGGCCATCGGTACGCATGCCGTGGTCACCGCGACGAAATCCATGACCGGCCACATGTTGGGGGCGTCCGGGGCCATGGGTGCGGCTGCGGCGGTCCTGGCGCTGCGTGACGGCGTCGTGCCCGCGACCCGCAACCTGCGGGAAGTGGATCCGCGCATCGATCTGGATGTGGTGATGGACGAGCCACGCCCGGGACGGTTCCACACCGCATTGGCCAACTCCTTCGGCTTCGGCGGGCACAACGTCTCGCTCGTCTTCGGCCGTGCCTGACGTTTACAGGAGCCCTCAACTGCCGGGTCGCCCAAGCGAGTTGGGCCAGTGCGGGGCGCCACTGTCACCGAACGGCACTGCTTTGACTCTCTCTTCGAAAGAAGTCCATGACATCCGAGATACATGAGAACAGGTGCCCCATCCGTCTAGATGTGGATTTCTACAGGGATCCGCATTCGGTCTACCGGGCGATAAAGCAACGCGGAAACAAACCCACCGAAGTCGTACTCGAAACGGGTATGGCCTACCTGCCGCCGAACTTGCGTGCCTGGTTGGTGACTTCCTACGAGGATGTCGAATTCGTGCTGCGCGATTCCCGGTTCCGCAAAAGCATAGACGAAGCAATGCCGCTGTTCGCGGCGAGCGCCCAGGGCAGCGGACAGCAGCAGGACCGAAGCTCGCTGCTCTACGACAACATGGCGAACAACGACCCGCCGGTCCATACCGCCCTGCGCAAACCGCTCAACAGCTCCTTCACCGCGCGGGCAGTGGCTCCCAAGCGCCAGGCCATGCAGGAACTGGCCGAATCAGTACTGGACGCCGTCGCGGGACAGGAGTCGTTCGACCTCGTCCAGGACTTCGCCTTTCCCTACTCGATCGGAGTCATCTGCGACACGCTCGGGGTCCCGCGCGAGGATCGCGAGACGTTCCACCAATGGGTGCAGACGATCACCAGCGATGCGGAACCCGAGGTGCTCCGGCGCGATGCGCAGCGCATGGTCGGCTACCTTCGCGGCCTCATCGCGCAGCGACGTGAGACGGGCACCGACGACATCCTGACGCAACTCGCCGTCTCCCTCAGCGAGTCGCAGGCGGTCGCCCAGGCGTACGCATTGCTCGCCGCCGGCTACGAGACCTCGGCGAACCTGATCGTCACGGGGCTGCTGGTACTGGAATCGGACCCGGATCAGAAGGCGCGCGTATGGCGGGACCGGTCACTCGTGCCGACCGCCGTGGAGGAGATGCTGCGCCATCAGTCCCCCTTCAATCTGTCGCTCTACCGGTACGCCACCGAGTCGGTCGAGGTGGGCGGGACGACCATCCCGGCCGGCTCCATCGTGTTCCTGGCCTTCGCGGCGGCCAACCGCGACGACGCACGTTTCGAGGATCCCGACCGCTTCACCGTCGACCAGCCGCGCCGTGAACACCTGGCTTTCGGCGGCGGCATCCACAACTGCATCGGCAAGCACCTCGCGCGCCTGGAGGCGGAGGTCGCCTTCGACGTCCTTGTCCGACGCTGTCCGGAACTCTCCGTCCGCACGGCGCCCCAGCACATGGACTGGAAGGCCAGTCCCACCTTCCGGGGACTCAGGAATCTCGTCGTCGCCCCCGGGCCGCTGCGATCCCGCTCGGGCACGGCAGAGACAGGTGAAGCAGCCTGATGACCGCACTGACACACCAGCCACAACCGGCACCGCCGTACACGGCACCAGGCGCGGCCCCCGTGGCTGTCATCGGTTTGTCGTGCCGCTTTCCCGGCGCCGCCGATCCGGGCGCGTTCTGGCGCAACCTCGTGTCCGCGGCGGACAGCGTGGGCACCGCTCCGCCCGGTCGCTGGGAGGAACGGGTCGGACCCGCGCCCGCGGAACCCCGCAACCCCATTCGGCATGGCGGCTTCATCGAGGGCATCGACGAGTTCGACGCCAGGTTCTTCGGCATCGTCCGGCGTGAGGCCGAGTACATGGATCCGCAGCAGCGGCTCCTGCTCGAGCTCTCCTGGCAGGCGTTGGAGGACGCCGCCGTTCCCGCTCACAGCCTGCGCGCGACGCGCTGGGGCGTCTATGTGGGGGCGGGCGCCGATGACTTCAGAACGCAGTACTTCGCCTCCGGGCGCCTCGACAGGTTCGGGCACATGGGCTCGAGCCGCTCGCTGCTGGCGGGGCGCGTCTCCCATCACCTCGGGCTGCGCGGCCCCAGCGAAGTCGTCGACACCGGTCAGTCGTCCTCCCTGTACGCGCTGCACCGGGCACTCGCGAGCCTGCGGCTGGGCGAATGCGACGCGGCGCTCGTCGCCGGCGTGAACCTCAACCTCCTGCCGGACGTCACCGACCAGGTTCAGCTGTGGGGCGGCCTGTCCGCCGACGGCCGCTGTCGCGCCTTCGACGAGCGTGCCGACGGATACGTCCGCGCCGAAGGGGGTGGCGTCGTCGTACTCAAGCCGCTCGAGGCTGCCGTACGCGACGGTGACCACGTCTACTGCGTGGTGCGCGGCAGTGCCGCCAACAACGACGGAGGCAGAACAGCTCTCGGCGTCCCCAGTCCGGACGCCCAGCGCGAGGTGATCGAAGCCGCCCACCGCGCCGCGGGGGTCACGGGTGCGTCGGTCGGCTACGTCGAACTGCACGGTACGGGAACGCCCGTGGGTGACCCGGTCGAGGCCGAGGCCCTCGGCGAGGCCATCGGCAGGCGGCGCTCGCGGGCCACGCCGTTGCTCGTGGGCTCGGTCAAGTCGAACATCGGGCACCTGGAGTCGGCGGCGGGCATCGCCGGATTCATCAAGGCATGCCTGGTACTGCATCACGGGCAGCTGCCGCCGACCCTCCACCATCACCGCAGCCCGGCGGAACTGCCGTTGGCGGACCTCAACCTCCGGGTCGTCGGTGCGGACCAGGAAGAGCGCCTGGGCACCGACGAAGTCGTCGGGGTCAGCTCCTTCGGCATGGGCGGCACCAACGTCCATGTGGTCCTGGCGGGTTCACCAGCCAGGACGGATCCGTCCGGCCGACTCGGGTCCCGGACTCCGTCCGAGCGCCCCACCACGGACACCGTGTGGTGTCTCTCCGGTCGCACCCGCGAAGCGGCCCGCTCACTGGCCCGCGCCTTCCTCGAACACTCCTTCCCCACGGAGCGCTACACCGTGAGCGACGTGGCGTGGTCCCTCGCCCAGCGCGGCGAGGGCGAGCACCGGGTCGCGGTGGTCGGCGGCAGCTGGGACGAGATGCGCGACGGACTGCTCAAGATCGTGGCAGGCCACGACCTGGCCATCCCGGCGGACTGGCTGCACGAGGGAGGGACTGAACGCGCTGCCTGGGTCGCCGTCGCCGGTACCTACGCCGCCCACGGAGACCTGGCCAAGGTCGCAGATCGATTGGGAACAGGACGGCGCAAGGTGCCCGGCCTGCCCACGTACCCCTTCGAACGCGACACCTTTCACGGGCCCACCCCGCCCCACCCCGTCGCCCCGGCCCCCGAACCGGCCCCCGCGGCACCGGAAGAGGCCCGCACCCGCCCCCTGCTCGACGGCTGGCAGCAGGCTGCCGATCCTTCGGAACGGCTCTGGCTCATCCGGTCGTTCCTGGAGCGCGAACTGCTCGACGTTCTGGGCGAGACGGGCGACGAGCACCTGCGCGTGGACCCCGACAGCACCTTCAAGGACCTGGGCGTCGACTCCATGTCCCTGCTCGAGCTCCAGGACCGTCTCACGGCCGCCACCGCAGTGGAACTCCCCGAGTCCGCGCTCTTCGACCACCCGACGGTCAACGACCTCGCGGCACATCTGAACACCGAACTGGAGGCACTCCGTGGCTGAGAACACACCGCAGCCCGAAGACATAGCCGTCGTAGGTATGGCCTGCCGCTACCCGGGCGGCATGAACACCCCGGAGCGCCTGTGGGCCCTGGTCGACGAGGGCCGGGACGTCATCACCGACTTCCCCGACAACCGGGAGTGGCACACCGAGGACCTCTACGACCCGAGCTTCGTGCGGCAGGGCGGGTTCCTCCACGACGCGGACCTCTTCGACGCCGACTTCTTCGGGATCAGACCCGCTGAGGCGATCTCCATGGATCCGCAGCAGCGGGTGCTCCTGCAGGTCACCTGGGAGGCGATCGAGCGGGCGGGCATCGTCCCGTCGAGCCTCAAGGGTTCGCAGACCGGCGTGTTCGTCGGGCTGATGCCGAACGAGTACGGGATGCCGCTGTGGAAGTGGCAGGACGAGACGGCCGGTTTCATGGGCACCGGCACCTCACCCAGCGTGGCGTCCGGGCGGATCGCCTACCTCCTGGGCCTGGAAGGTCCCGCCCTGACCATCGACACCGCCTGTTCGTCGTCCGGCGTGGCGATCCACACCGCCGTCCGGTCCCTGCGCAGCGGCGAGACGGACCTGGCGCTCGCGGGCGGCTGCACCGTGCTCACGGGGCCCGGCATGTTCGTGGACTACGCGAAGAAGGGTGCCCTCTCACCGGACGGACGCTGTCGTACCTTCTCCGACACCGCCAACGGAACCGTCTGGGCCGAAGGTGCGGGCGTCCTCGTCCTCGAGCGCCTCTCGGAGGCCCGGCGCAATCGGCGCCGCATCCTCGGCGTCATCAAGGGAACCGCCGTCAATCAGGACGGCGCGAGCAACGGCCTCACCGCACCGAGCGGCAAGGCTCAGGTCAAGGTGATCCAGCAGGCGCTCGCCGACGCCCGGCTCACGCCCGGCGAGATCCAGCTCGTGGAGGCGCACGGTACGGCCACCAAGCTCGGCGATCCCATCGAGGCCAACGCCATTCAGGCCACCTACGGAGCGGACCGCGAGGACGAGCCCGTGTGGATCGGCTCGTTCAAGTCGAACATCGGCCACTCCATGGCCGCCGCGGGAGTCGGCGGTGTCATCAAGTGCCTGAGCGCGATGCGCGCCGGCACCATGCCCAAGACCATGCACGTCGAGGAGCTCAACTCCCACGTGGACTGGTCCTCGTCGGTGAACGTCCTGCGTGAGAGCAGGCCCTGGCCCGCGGCACAGGACGGGGCACGTCGGTGCGCCGTCTCCTCGTTCGGCGTCAGCGGCACCAACTCGCATGTGATCCTGGAGGCCTGGGAGGACGAGCCGACGGCTGTCGCGGCCCCGGCGGACGCCTCCGACGACGCCACGCACGTCCTCACCCTCTCCGCCAAGACGCCGACGGCTCTGCGTTCTCACGCCGCGAGGGTCGCCGAACACATCACCTCCGGGACCTCGTCCCTGGCGGCGACCGCTCATGCGCTCGCGACACAGCGCGAGCACTACGCTCACCGCGCCGTCGCCATCGCGGGAGGACGAGAGGATCTGGCCGCTGCGCTCCAGGCGTTCGCCGACGACACGGACTCCCCGGCAGTGGTGCACGACGAGGCACGTCGCATTCGGCGCCCGGTCTTCGTGTTCCCCGGTCAGGGGTCCCAATGGGAGGCCATGGCCGTGCAGCTCCTCAAGGACTGCGACGTCTTCCGGCTGAGGATCGAGGAGGTCGCGGGAGCCTTCAAGCCCTACCTCGACTACGACTTGCTGGCAGTGCTGACCGGCGAGGACCAGGACACGGACCGAGAGCGCACGGACGTCGTCCAGCCACTCATCTTCACCATGATGCTGGGTCTCGCGTCGATCTGGGAGCTCGCCGGTGTCCGGCCCGCCGCGGTGATCGGACATTCTCAGGGCGAGGTCGCCGCCGCGTGCCTCGCCGGTGCTCTCAGTCTCGATGAGGCGGCCCGTGTGGTCGCCTGCCGCAGCCGCGTTCTGGAGGACGAGGGGCGCGGCGCCATGGTGGCCGTGGCGCTCGGCGTCGAGGAGGCGCTGGCCGCCACACGCGAAGCGGTCGCGGATCTCACGGTCGCGGCGAGCAACGGCCCCGCATTCACCATCCTGTCCGGCGACGACGAACCCGGTATCCGACGTCTGCTGGACCAGTGCGAGGACCGGGGCGTGTACGCCCGCCGGGTCCCGGCCAAGTGCGCCTCGCACTCCCCCGTCATGGCCGAGCTCGAAGGCTCGATCATGGCAGGACTCGACGGCCTCCAGGCCTCCGCGGAGGAGGTGACCTTCTTCTCCACAGTCGAAGGCGGCCGCGTACGGGGGCAGGACCTGACCCCCGCGTACTGGTTCCGGAACCTGCGCGAGCAGGTCCGGTTCGCCGAGACCGTCACGGCCATGGTGTCGCACGGCTACGACGCGTTCATCGAGATCAGCCCGCACCCGGTGCTCCTCACCCCGCTGCGTCAGATTCTGGAGCGGGCCGACAGCGACGCCCCGGTATGCGCGACTCTCCGTCGGGACCAGGGTTCGTACGAGCGGTTCCTGACGGCTGCCGCCGAGGCCTACGTACAGGGACACGACGTCGACTGGGCTGCCCTGCACAGCGGTGCGTGGTCCGCGGGTCCGGCTCCGGAGGGCCTCCCCACCTATCCGTTCCAGGGACGCAGGTTCTGGCTGCCGTCGCAGATGGAGACCACGGTGCAGACCACGGCCGCCCCCGTGGCCGCCGCTGCCCGCCCGAGCGCGCGCAGGACGGGGATCGCGGCCGGCGGCCACCCGTTCCTGGCATCCGTGGTCGAGACGGTCGACGGCACCACGGTGATGAGCGGGCGCCTGTCCATCCGAAGCCACCCGTGGTTGATGGACCACCGGGTGGAGGACACGCCTTTGCTGCCCGGCACCGCCTTCGCGGAGCTGCTGCTGTCGGCGGGACGCGAACTCGACTGCCCCGACCTCGACGAGATGGTGCTCCGGGATCCGCTGTTCCTGCCGGTGGACGGGTCTCAGGTCGACGTCCAGGTGACCGCGCGCAGCGCCGACGCGCAGGGGAAACGGGCCGTGGCGGTGTACTCGCGCTCGGCGGCCGACGCCGAGTGGCGGCATCACGCGGAGGGCTTGGTGTCCCCCGAGACCCCTCGACCGGCTCCCGCCGCTCCCCCGACCGAGGCCGGTGCCGTACGCCTGGAGACCGACACGCTGTACTCGCGGCTGCACGGGATGGGCTACGGCTACGGCGACGCGTTCCAGGGCGTACGCAGTGGAGAGCACGGCGACGGCTGGGCCCGCTCCCGGGTGGTCCTGCCGGACAGCGCTCGGGTCAACCACAGCGGCTTCGCGCTGCACCCGGCGCTGTCCGACGCGGCACTGCACGCCGCCGTGGCCTGTGGCCTGATCGAAACGCCGGCGGCAGCGGACATCGCCGTCCCCTTCGCGTTCAACGGCGTACATGTCGATGAGGGCGACCATGCCGACCAGTGCTGGGCCGTTGCCCGCCGAGTGGCTCCCGACGCGATCGCCCTCACTCTGGCCGACGACGACGGACACGTGCTGCTGAGCATCGACCGCATGGTGGTCCGCGGCCTTGAACGACCCGCTCAGCAGCCGGACCACGAGGAGGCCACGCTCTACACGACCGACTGGGCCGAGGCCGAGGGCGAACTCGGCGTGGAACGCCGCCTGTGCGTCGTGGGGGCTGACGGGCCGCTCGCCTCGTCCCTGCGGGACACCGCACACGGCGGGATCACCGTGGCCACGCTCGACGAGGCCATCATGATCGTCAGGGCTCTGCCCGGAGACTGGCAGGTCGTCCTGTCCGCCCCGCCGACGGGCCCCGGGGCCGTGACCGCGGCTCACGTCCACGACTCGGCAGCGTGGGCGCTGGAGGCCGTCCAGCAGTGGATGCTCGCCGAGGACCTCTCCGAGCGTGCCCTGCTCACGTTCGTCACCCGGAACGCGGTGGCCGTGCCCGGCGATGACGCGCACGACCTGGCCTCCAGCACTCTCTGGGGGATGGTGCGCACCACGCAGACCGAGAACCCCGGTCAGATCCGCATCATCGACGTCGACGACGCCGCAGTCGCCGAACCGGCACCGATCAAGGCGGCGTTGCTGCGTTCCGAGGCCCAGCTGGCCGTGCGCGCGGGCCGTGTGCTGCGCCCGCATCTGTCGCCTCACGCTTCCGTCACCGCCCCGTTCCCGGACTGCGGCGACGACACCGTCGTCATCACCGGCGGCACCGGCACCATCGGCCGCGCCCTGGCCCGCCACCTCGTCACCCGGAAGTCCGTGCGGTCTGTGGCGCTGCTCAGCCGCAGTGGCCGGCAGGCGCCCGGTGTCACGGCCCTCACCTCCGACCTGGAGCGGCTGGGCGCCTCGGTTCGCGTGCTCGAGGTCGACACCACCGACGCGGAGCGCCTGCAAACGGTCCTGGACCAACTGCGCTCGGAACGTCCGCTGGCAGGCGTCGTCCATGCCGCGGGCCTCCTCGACGATGCCATCGTGCCGAACATGACGCCCGGGCAACTGCACCGTGTGCTGGCGAGCAAGGTCGACTCGGCGCTCAACCTGGACGCTGCGACGCGCGAGGACGACCTTCGCTTCTTCACCGTCTTTTCCTCCCTCTACGGCGTGCTCGGCGGCCCCGGGCAGGCCAACTACGCCGCCGCGAACACCTTCCTGGACCACTTCGCGCACTGGCGCCGGGCACAGGGGCGGCCGGCCAACTCCGTGGCCTGGGGCCTGTGGGACGAGGCGACGGGCATGACGGGGCACCTCGACGAGGCAGATCTGCTGCGGCTGCGGCGCAACGGAGTGGCGCCGTTCACGGTGCCGGAGGGACTCGCCCTGTTCGATGCCGCACTCGGCAGCGGCACCACCGCGGTGATCGCGGCACGTCTCGCGGTGGCCGATGCGACCGACGACGCGACGATGGACGGCCCGTTCCTGTTCTCCCGCCTCGCCGGGCGCGCAGTGCCCCGGACCGAGAAGGTGCGCGAACCCGCACCCGCACCCGCTGTCGCCGCCGCCCCGCCCGCGCCGGCTCCGCGGCCGGAGACGCAGGAGGAGCCTGCCGCCTCCGCTCAGCCACGCGCCGAGGCCGACCGGCCCACCCGTCCGCAGGAGGCGGCCACCGTCCTCGACCTCCTGAACTCGACGGACGCATCCCGCGACCAACGCGTCGCCGGCCTCCTCACGGTGGTCAAGGAGAGCGTGGCCGAACTGCTCGGCACCGAAGCCCGGCGCGTGGATGCCCAGCAGTCCTTCTACGAGATGGGCTTCGACTCCCTCACCTCCATGGAGCTGCGCGTCCGCCTCGGCCGCAAACTCGACATCCGGCTGGGCGCCACCGTGGTCTTCGACCACCCGACTCCGGAGGCACTCGTCTCCCACGTCGTGGATCTGTTCCAGCCCGATGACGGGCAGGAGCAGCCGGACGAATCCGAGGAGCCCGGCCCGGGCCAGGTCGCCGAGACGGGCTCCGCTCCGGCCCCGACTGCCGTGCCGACGAAGCAGCAGGCGCGACAGAGCGCGGACGCCGAGGAGCCGAGGGCGGACGAGCCCGCCCTACCCGACTCCGCCCCGTTTCCCCTGACCAAGCTGCAGGAGGCGTATCTCGCGGGGCGCTCCGGCGACTTCGAACTGGGCAATGTCTCCACGTACTTGTACGTGGAGGTCGACCTGACGGGCTTCGACGTGGCGGCGGCCGAGCACGCGCTCGACCGGCTCGTACGGCGCCACCCGATGCTGCGGGCCGTCTTCGACCCGGAGGCCGGGAGCCAGCGGGTGCTGGGCACCGTGCCGCGCGTATCGATCCCCGTCGAGAACCTGACCCGGCTCACGGAGGACGAGCGCGACGAGCGGCTCGCCGCGATACACGCGGAGCTGAAGGCCAAGGAGTTCGACGTCACGAGCTGGCCCCTGTTCATGGTGCGCGCCACGGCCATCAGCCCGACCGTGACGCGACTGCACTTCGGCATCGACGTACTCGTCTCGGACGGCAGCAGCACCTCCGTCCTCTTCAAGGAGTGGGCGCAGCTGTACGACGCTCCGGACCTGCAGCTTCCGGAACTCCGGTCCGGGTTCGACGAGTTCACGCTCAAGGTGCGCGAGCAGGCCGCGGCGGCGGAGAACAGCCGGAGCAGGTCGTACTGGAGCGGTCGCCTCCAGAGCCTGCCCCCCGCTCCTGAACTGCCCCTCGCGGTCCGCCTTGCCGATGTGCCGCGCCCCGTGTTCACCAACCGCTTCCTACGCGTCGACGCGCCGGAGTGGGAACAGTTCAAGCGCAATGCCGCGGCAGCCGGTCTGACGGCGTCGGGCGCCGTACTCGGGGCGTACTGTCACGTGCTGGCCGCGTGGTCCAAGACACCGGACTTCACGATCACCTGCCTCGTGTCGCAACGGGACGCGGTACCCGGTGTGGACACAGCGCATGTCATAGGCAACTTCTCCTCCACAAGTCTGCTCGAGGTGCGGGTCGACCAGGCCGCTCCTTTCCGGGACACGGCCCGTCGGATCCAGCGGCAGCTGATGCAGGACATGGAACACACCGACTATTCGGGCCTCGATGTGCTGAGGGACCTCGGTCGCATGGACGCGAGCGCGGGGCGGGCACGCATGCCGGTCGTCTTCAACAGCACGATCGGCGGGGCCGCCGCGGGCGGGCAGGAGGCCGGGCCCGTGGGCTGGCTGTGCCGCATGGGCGAGACCGGCACGCCCGTATGGAGCGGGGTCCGCACCCCGCAAGTCATCCTCGACCACACAGCGTTCGAGGAGAGCGGTGGTCTGATCCTCAACTGGGACGTGGTGGAGGAAGTGTTCCCGGAGGGCGTCTTGGACTCCATGTTCTCGGCATACGAAAGGCTGATTCGTGAACTCTGTCGCTAACTCCGCCTGGCTCGCGCCCGCCTGGGCGAACGACCCTGCGACGGCTGCCGGCGGTGGGGGGCTTCAGCCCACTCCAGCGCCCGGGTTCGCCTCGGACCACACCCTTCATGGCCGTTTCGTCGAGCGAGCCGCGCGTACTCCCGATGCCGTTGCGGTGATCTCACGCGACCGGCGGCTCACCTATGGCGACGTCGACGCCGAATCGGCTCGTGTGGCCTCTCTCCTGGTGGAGCACGGCACCACCAAGGGAACGCTGGTCGGTGTGGTGATGGACAAGGGCTGGGAGCAGGTGGTCGGCAGCCTGGGCGTGTTGCGGTCAGGAGGTGCGTACGTCCCCGTCGACCCGCGCTGGCCGGCCCAGCGCCTCGCCGAGGTGATCGCCGCCGCGGGCCTGGAGACGATCCTCACCCAACCCGCGCTGCGCGACGTCGTCGACTGGCCCGACGGCGTCACGGTGCTGGACGTCGAAGCGCCCAGCCCGGTCGAGAACGCCGCGGTCCACACGGCGCCGGACGTCCCGGTGACACCTCGTGACGTCGCATACGTGATCTACACCTCTGGCTCCACAGGCGTCCCCAAAGGGGTGGTGATCGAGCACGGTCCGGTGGTCAACACGATCCTGGACGTCAACGACGAGCTGTCGCTCTCCGCGGACGACCGCGTCCTCGGCCTTTCGGCTCTCAACTTCGACCTGTCGGTCTACGACATCTTCGGCCCTCTCTCCGCCGGTGGCGCAGTCGTGCTGCCCGGACCGGAAGACGCACGCGAACCCGCCAGCTGGCTCGCCCTGATGGCCGAGGAGAGCGTGACGGTGTGGAACAGCGTCCCCGCCCTGATGGCCATGGTGTGCGAGCACCTGGCGTCGTCCGAGGACACGGGTCCCCGATCCCCGGGGGCTCCGTCCTCGCTGCGCGCCGTCCTCATGAGCGGGGACTGGATTCCCGTGGCCTTGCCCGACGAGATCCGGCGGTTCTTCCCTCGGGCGGCGCTGTGGAGCCTCGGGGGTGCGACCGAGGCGTCGATCTGGTCGATCTGGCATCGGATCGTGCCCGAAGATGCGACGTTGCCGTCCATCCCCTACGGCACGTCCATGCGGAACCAGAAGGTCTTTGTGGCGGATTCGCTGCTCCGGCCGCGCCCCACTTGGGTCGTGGGCGAGATCTGCATCGCCGGCGCCGGCCTGGCCCGTGAATACCTCGGCGACACGGAGAAGACCGCGAAGAGTTTCACGGTCTCTCCGTCCACCGGAGAACGCGTGTACCGGACCGGTGACTGGGGGCGTCTCCTGCCAGGCGGGGAGATCGAGTTCCTCGGCCGCGACGACATGCAGGTCAAGGTCGGCGGCTACCGGATCGAGCTCGGCGATGTGGAAGCCGCGCTGCTGCGATGTCCGGGGGTCACGGGCGCTGTCGTCACGGCCCCGGGCGACCGGAACCGTAAGCGACTCGTGGCGCACGTCGTGCTGGAGGAGGGTGCCGGGCGAACGGGAGCGGACGTCAGGAAGGCCGCGGAGGAATTCCTGCCGCCGTACATGCTTCCGTCCCTGGTGACCGTGTGGGACGCACTGCCCCTGACGGCGAACGGCAAGGTGGACCGCGCCTCACTGGCCCGGCACGAGGAGGAGCCGGACCCGGAGGATGAGAACGCTCGTCCCGACACCGAGGAGGAACAGGTCCTGCTCTCCCTGTGGAAGGACTTCTTCGAAACGTCCTCGCTGTCCGTCCTGGACAACTTCTTCGAACTGGGCGGGGACTCTCTGCGGGCCGTACGTCTGATGGCAGTGGTGAGGAAGGAACTGAACGTCTCCTTGCCCGTTTCCACGCTCTTCTCCGCACCGACGATCCGGTCTCTGGCGGGCCGCGTACAGGAGTCGCGCGCGGCCGCGTAACCACCTGAGTGTCCGGCTGGTACCGAGGGCACCAGCCGGACACTCCGGGCCGCGTCGTCAGTCGGTGAAGACGAGGCTGACGTTGTGTCCGCCGAACCCGAACGAGTTGGCCAGCGCCGCGGACCACTGGCCGGTGCGTCGCTCACCGCCCACCACGTCCAGTTCCACGCGCGGGTCGAGTTCGTCGAGGTTGCGCGTGGCCGGCACCGTGCCGTCCCTGAGCGCGAACAGAGCGGCCAGGGCGCCGACCGTTCCGGCGGCGCCCATCATGTGACCTGTCATCGACTTCGTCGCCGTCACCGCGGCGTGGCTGCCGATCACCCGGCCGATCGCCTCGGCCTCTGCCAGGTCACCGGACTCCGTCGAGGTGGCGTGGGCGTGCACGATCCCGATGTCCGCCGGGGCCAGGCCGGCGTCACGCAGCGCCAGTTCCATGGCGAAGGCCTGGCCTTCCGCGTCGGAGGCCGTGATGTGGTTCGCGCTCGAACTCACGGCACTGCCGGCCAGCGTGCCGTAGGCGCGTGCTCCACGGGCCCGGGCGAACTCGGCGCGCTCGAGCACCATCATCCCCGCACCCTCGCCCATGACGAACCCGGACCGCTTGACGTCGAACGGGCGGGACACGGTCTCCGGGTCCACGGACTGCGTCGACAGGGCCTTCATCTGGGCGAATGCCGCGATGGTGAAGGGGTGCAGGCATGCCTCCACCCCACCTGCGACGACTATGTCCGCCCGCCCGCTGCGGATCAGATCCTGCCCCAGGGCGAGGGCTTCCGCCCCGGACGCACAGGCACTCACCGGCGTCCTGGCGCCTCCCTTCGCGCCCAGGTCCATGCTCACCCAAGCGGCCGGCCCGTTGGGCATCAGCATGGGGACCGCGAACGGCGACAGCCGGCGAACCCCGGCGCGCTCGAAGACGTCGTCCTGGCCCAGCGTGGTGAGGACACCACCGGTCCCCGTACCGATGACGACGGCGCATCGTTCCGGCTCGACCTGCGGAGCGCCGGCGTCCTGCCAGGCTTCGCGCGCGGTGAGGACAGCGGCCTGCTCACCGCGGTCCAGCTTCCTGGCCTCGGTCCTCGGAAGCAGGGAGGCAGGGTCCACGGTGAGCCCGGCCGCGACGTGCACGGGCAGGTCCGCGGCCCACTCCTCCTCCAGGAAACGCACCCCCGACTTACCGTCCAGCATCCCCGACCACGACGACGGCGCATCGGCTCCCAGCGGCGTCATCGCACCGACGCCCGTCACCAGCACACGACCGCTACGGGTCACACGAACCTCCTTGAATTGTCCAGATGCTACATAGCACTGACTTGCCCTCATGACGATCATGTCAGCGCTCAGAAGCGGAGTCAGGACAGGAGTCGACCGATCCGAGAGTGAGAGATTGTTCTGTTCCAACAACAGAGATCAGAAAGGGGCCCACCCTCAAGGTGGACCCCTTATGACTGGACTTCCGAAACGCCGGATTAATGTCCCACTTTCAACTAGACGTTGAACCGGAACTCCACGACGTCCCCGTCCTGCATCACGTAGTCCTTGCCCTCCATGCGGGCCTTGCCCTTCGCGCGGGCCTCCGTCACCGAGCCCGTCTCCACCAGGTCGTCGAAGGAGATGACCTCCGCCTTGATGAAGCCCTTCTGGAAGTCGGTGTGGATGACGCCGGCGGCCTCGGGGGCCGTGGCGCCCTTCTTGATGGTCCAGGCGCGGGATTCCTTGGGGCCGGCCGTCAGGTAGGTCTGGAGGCCGAGCGTGCGGAAGCCGACGTGGGCCAGCGTCGCGAGGCCGGGTTCCTCCTGGCCGACGGACTGGAGGAGTTCGAGGGCCTCGTCCTCGTCGAGCTCGGCGAGGTCCGCCTCCAGCTTGGCGTTGAGGAAGATCGCCTCGGCGGGGGCGACCAGGGCGCGCTGCTCGTTCTTGAAGTCCTCGTCGACCAGCTCGTCCTCGTCGACGTTGAAGACGTAGAGGAAGGGCTTCGTCGTGAGCAGGTGCAGGTCGTGGAGGAGCTCGTTGCGCTCGCTGCCCTGGACGATGCCGTGCGCGAAGAGCGTGTCGCCCTTCTCCAGGATCTCCTTGGCCTCCTCGACCGCCTTGACCTTGGGCTGGATGTCCTTCTTGATCCGCGACTCCTTCTGGAGACGCGGCAGCACCTTCTCGACCGTCTGCAGGTCCGCGAGGATCAGCTCGGTGTTGATCGTCTCGATGTCGTCCTTGGGCGAGATCCTGCCGTCGACGTGCACGACGTTCTCGTCCTTGAAGGCACGGATGACCTGGCAGATCGCGTCGGACTCGCGGATGTTCGCGAGGAACTTGTTGCCCAGGCCCTCGCCCTCGGACGCGCCGCGGACGATGCCCGCGATGTCGACGAAGTCGACCGTGGCCGGGAGGATCCGCTCCGACTTGAAGATCTCGGCCAGCTTGCCGAGCCGCGGGTCGGGGACGCCGACGACGCCGACGTTGGGCTCGATCGTGGCGAACGGGTAGTTGGCCGCCAGCACGTCGTTCTTGGTCAGGGCGTTGAACAGGGTCGACTTGCCGACATTCGGCAGACCGACGATTCCGATCGTGAGCGACACGTTGCGACTTCCCGTGAGTGGAGAGGGCAGGGGGCCAGGGGACCGGCCGATCCACCAGTCTACGGCGTACCCGGAACCGTCCCGGCGGCGTATCGAACGCTTGGCCAAGCCTCGTTCCACGGCGTGTCTGAAGGCCTATTCGGCATATTGAACGACCTAAGTTGGTGCGGTGGAGCAATACAGGACGCGACCTGCCCAGTACGGACCGCGACACGACCGGCCGAGATCGTCCCTGCCGCCGCAGGCGGGACGAGGAGCGGGCGGCGGGGCGGTGCGAGCGGTCCGGCAGCCTGGACCACAGCGCCGTCCCACGTCGGTACGGCGACCCGCGCCCGCGCCGGCACCCGCCGCGACGAGGTTGCCCAACCCCCGGCTGACCGGGCTGGGCAGCGGGTTGTTCTGCGCGCTGGTGATGTTCCTGCTCGGCCTGGTCTGCGCCGTGCTGTTCGGGGCGTCGCTGACGGCGTACGGGGTGTTGTTCCTGCCGGTGTGCGTGCTCACTGCCGTCTGGGTACGCCGCGGGGATCTGATGACCGCGCCCGTCGTCGTGCCGATCGCCTTCGCCGTGGGGCTGCTGCCGGTGGCGGACGGCGACGGTGGGACCGGCGGCAGGCTGATGGGGCTGGTGACGGCGCTCGCGACGCAGGCCGGGTGGCTGTACGGCGGCACGCTCGTCGCCGGGCTGATCGTGATCGTCAGGCGCGTCCGGCTGGTGCACCGCCGACGGGCGGCGGGCGTGGCGCGCCCGCCGACGTGACAGCCGGGGCGCGCCCGCCGGCGTGACAGCCAGGACGCGTCCGCCAGGTGCGACCGCCAGGACCCGCCCGCCGGGGTGCCGGCAAAGACACGTCCGCCGGGCGTATCAGCCAGATCCGCCCGCCGACGTGACAGCCAGGGCGCGTCCGCCAGGTGCAACCGCCGGTGTGACAGCCAGGGCGCGCCCGTCAGGTGCGACCGCCGACGTGACAGCCAGGGCGCGCCAGGTGCGACCGCCGGGACCCGCCCGCCTGTGTGACCGCCGGGTGCCGGCCAAGACACGTCAGCCCGGTGTGACAGCCAGAGCCGCCCGCCGGTATGACCGCCGGGACCGCCCGCTCTAGTGTCCCGCCGCCCGCATCGCCGCCCCCACGATCCCCGCGTTGTTCTGCAACTGCGCCGGGACGATCTCCGCCTTGATGCCCTCGATGTGCGGCAGGAACTTGTGTGACTTGCGGCTGACACCGCCGCCGATGATGAACAGCTCCGGCGAGAACAGCATCTCGACGTGGGCGAGGTACTTGCGCACGCGGTGCACCGCCCAGTGCTCCCACGTCATGTCGTGGTCCTCCCGGGCCTTGCTGGAGGCCCGCTTCTCCGCGTCGTGCCCGTCGAGCTCCAGGTGACCCAGCTCGGTGTTGGGGACCAGGACGCCGTCGACGAAGACCGCGCTGCCGATGCCCGTGCCGAACGTGAGCACGATCACCGTGCCCCGGCGGCCGCGGCCGGCGCCGAAGTGCATCTCGGCGACGCCCGCCGCGTCCGCGTCGTTCACCACCGTCACCGGCAGCCCGCCCAGCCGCTCGCCGAGCAGCACGCGCGCGTCGGTGTCGATCCAGCTGTCGTCGACGTTCGCCGCTGTCCGGATCGTCGCCCCGTCGGTGACCACACCCGGGAACGTGACCCCGACCGGGCCCGTCCAGCCGAAGTGGTCGACGACCTGCTTGACGCCGCCGGCCACCCCGTCGGGCGTGGCCGGCTGCGGGGTGAGGACCTTGTGGCGCTCCTGCGCCAGGTCGCCCTTGTCCAGGTCCACCGGGGCACCCTTGATCCCGGAACCGCCGATGTCCACGCCGAAGATCTGCATGGCCCTACGTTACGACGGGGGACGGACAGTCACCGGCCGGATCGCGAACCCCGCCCGGCGACTCCCCGATCACTACCCGATCACTCCCCGGAATCCTCACCGGTTCCGGCGCCGCGGCGCTCGGCGGCCAGCGCCGCGGCCTCTTCGCGCAGGTCGCGGCGCAGCTCCTTGGGCAGCGAGAAGGTGATGGACTCCTCGGCCGCCTTGACGATCTCCACGTCCTCGAAGCCGCGCTGGGAGAGCCACTCCAGGACCTGCTCGACCAGGACCTCCGGGACGGAGGCACCCGAGGTGACGCCGACCGTGGAGACACCCTCCAGCCAGGCCTCGTCGATCTCGTCGGCGAAGTCCACGAGGTACGCCTCGCGAGCTCCGGCGATCTTGGCGACCTCCACGAGCCGCTTGGAGTTGGAGGAGTTGCGGGAGCCGACCACGATCACCAGGTCCGACTCGGCGCCCATCTGCTTCACGGCCAGCTGGCGGTTCTGCGTGGCGTAGCAGATGTCGTCGCTGGGCGGCGAGATGAGCTGCGGGAACTTCTCCTTCAGGGCGTCGACGGTCTCCATGGTCTCGTCGACGGACAGCGTGGTCTGGGAGAGCCACACGACCTTGGACGGGTCGCGGACCTCGACCTTCTGCACATCGCCCGGGCCGTCGACGAGCTGGATGTGGTCGGGGGCCTCGCCGGAGGTGCCGATGACCTCCTCGTGGCCCTCGTGGCCGATCAGGAGGATGTCGTAGTCCTCGCCCGCGAAGCGGACGGCTTCCTTGTGGACCTTGGTGACCAGCGGGCAGGTGGCGTCGATGGTGGCGAGGCGGCCGCGCTCGGCCTCCTCGTGGACGACGGGGGCCACGCCGTGCGCCGAGAACATGACGATGTTCCCCGGGGGCACCTCCTCCGTCTGCTCGACGAAGATCGCGCCCTTCCTCTCCAGGGTCTGCACGACGTACTTGTTGTGGACGATCTCGTGCCGGACGTAGACCGGAGCGCCGTACTGCTCCAGCGCTTTCTCGACGGCGATCACGGCGCGGTCCACACCCGCGCAGTAGCCACGGGGGGCGGCGAGCAGGACACGGCGGCCAGGCGAAGCAGACATGCGTCCCATCGTAAGGCCGCGTTCGGCGGGTCGAGGATCGCATCCGTGTGGAGTCCCCGGGAAGACTGACGGGGCGCGATGTGAGTGACGGATGCGAAGGCGTCGGGACCCGCGTCGCCGGGCGGGTGGGCCGCGTTGTCGGCGGCGGCCACTACTCTCGCGGACATGGCTGTGAACACGTCTCCGGAATCCCCGCTCCCCGTCGGTGAGGTGTCGCGGCTCATCGGGGGGTGGATCGACCGGCTCGGGGCGGTGTGGGTCGAGGGGCAGATCACGCAGTTGTCGCGGCGGCCGGGTGCCGGTGTGGTGTTCCTGACGCTGCGGGACCCCTCGTACGACATCTCGGTCAGCGTCACCTGCTACCGGCAGGTGTTCGACGCCGTCGCGGACGTGGTGAGCGAGGGCGCCCGGGTCGTCGTCCTCGCGAAGCCCGAGTGGTACGCCCCGCGGGGGCAGCTGTCGCTGCGGGCGGCCGAGATAAGGCCCGTCGGCGTCGGTGAGCTGCTGGCGCGCCTGGAGCAGCTGAAGAAGGCCCTCACGCGCGAGGGCCTGTTCGCGCCGGAGCGCAAGAAGCCGCTGCCGTTCCTGCCGCAGCTCGTCGGGCTGGTCTGCGGACGGGCCTCGGCCGCCGAGCGGGACGTGCTGGAGAACGCCCGGCACCGCTGGCCGGCCGTGCGCTTCGAGGTGCGCAACGTCGCCGTGCAGGGCGTGCACGCCGTACCGCAGGTCGTGCAGGCCGTGAAGGAACTCGACGCGATCGAGGACGTGGACGTGATCATCGTCGCGCGCGGTGGCGGCAGCGTGGAGGACCTGCTGCCGTTCTCCGACGAGCAGCTGATCCGGACGGTGGCCGAGTGCCGTACGCCCGTGGTGTCCGCGATCGGGCACGAGCCCGACAACCCACTCCTCGACCACGTCGCCGACCTGCGCGCCTCCACCCCGACCGACGCCGCGAAGAAGGTCGTGCCGGACGTCGGCGAGGAGTACGAGCGGGTGCGGCTGCTGCGGGACCGGGCGCGGCGGTGCGTGGCGGCGCTGGTGGAGCGGGAGGAGCGCGGGCTGGCCCACGCGCTGGCACGGCCGTCGATAGAGGACCCGCACCGGATGATCGACGAGCGCGCCGACCACGTGGCGGACCTGCTCGACCGGGGCCGGCGCTGTCTGCGGCACCAGCTCGACCGGGCCGACTCGGAGCTGACGCACACGCACGCACGCGTGGTGGCCCTCTCCCCCGCCGCGACCCTGAAGCGCGGGTACGCCGTCCTCCAGAAGGCGGACGGGCACGCGGTCCGCGACCCCGGCGAGGTGGCGGCCGGCGAGGCCCTGCGCGCGCGGGTCTCCGAGGGTGAGTTCTCCGTACGAGTGGACACATAGGGTGGGTGGATGACCAGCGAGGTTGATGAGACACCGGGCATGACCGAGGCGCTCGGGTACGAGCAGGCGCGGGACGAGCTGATCGAGGTCGTCCGCCGCCTGGAGGCGGGCGGTACGACGCTGGAGGAGTCCCTCGCGCTCTGGGAGCGCGGCGAGGAGCTGGCCAAGGTGTGCCGGCGCTGGCTGGACGGGGCGCGGGCGCGGCTGGACGCGGCGCTGGCGGAGGAGACCGCGGACGAGGCGGACGCGGAGTAGCACGGGCCGTTCACTGTGAGGTGAGACACGACGCCCCAGAGTTGGTTGAACGTTGAACTTCACTCGCGTACGGTCGGAGACATCAGACGTACCCGCTCGAGAAGGTCCAAAGGTTCATCCATGTCTCTCGCCCTTGACCCCGCCGCGCAGGACCTGCTGTTCCGCGAGGCCCGCACCGCCAACACCTTCACCGACGAGCCGGTGACCGACGAGCAGGTGCAGGCGATCTACGACCTGGTCAAGTACGGCCCGACCGCCTTCAACCAGACCCCGCTGCGCATCACCCTGGTCCGCTCCCCCGAGGCCCGCGAGCGCCTGGTGCGGCACATGGCCGAGGGCAACCAGCCCAAGACCGCCGCCGCCCCGCTGGTCGCGATCCTCTCCGCGGACAACGAGTTCCACGAGGAGCTGCCGCACCTGTTCCCGGCCATGCCGCAGGTGAAGGACCTCTTCTTCGCCGAGCGCCCGGTCCGTGAGAACGCCGCCACGCTGAACGCCGCCCTCCAGGCCGCGTACTTCATCGTCGGCGTCCGCGCCGCCGGTCTCGCCGCCGGCCCGATGACCGGCTTCGACTTCGAGGGCGTGCGCAAGGAGTTCCTGGACGACGACCACACCCCGCTGATGGTCGTCAACATCGGCCGTCCGGGCCCGGACGCCTGGTACCCGCGCTCCCCGCGCCTGGAGTTCGACCAGGTCGTCACGACCGTCTGAGCCACGGACACGAGGAAGGCCCCCGGCAACCGTGCCGGGGGCCTTCCTCGTGCGCTCACTCCGTCTTCAGCGCGTCCGCCATCTTCGTCAGCTGCGCGAACGACGCAGTGCCCGTCACGACCGTCGTCGAGCCCTTGGTGCCCTCCAGCACCAGCGCGTCGTACCGGCCACCCTCGTAGCGGGTCCAGGTCCGGCCGTCGATCTTCTCGGTCTTCCCGGTCTCGCGCGCGCCCTGGGTCGCCTCGTCGAGGAAGACGGGGCGCCGCTGAGTGGACTGCTCGACGGCCACGTACTCCCCCTCGGGGTCGTGGAAGCCGAGGTGCCAGGCGTCGAACTCGTCGCCCTGGAAACGGACGGAGGTGGCCTTCCACGCGTCGGGCAGGCCCTGCGGCGCGGCGATGGGGTACGAGGCGGCACGGCGTGCCGTGAGCAGCTCGACCCGGTAGTCGACGCGCTTGACGTCGGGCGCGCTGTCGTCGTGCGGGATGAAGAGGTATATGACGCCCGCCACGAGGACGATGACTCCCATGGAGAGGATCATGTCCCGCGCCGTCTTCTGCTTGCCGTTCGTGCCTGCCACGCCCCTATCGTCGCAGGTCTCCAGCGCGCTCATCCGTGGGGGCCCCTGCTCATTTTGCGGTCTCGGCGATAGAGTCGGGCAACAACACCCTCATCCGGCCGTCGTCGTACAGAAAGGTGCGCTCCGATGACCGAGCATCATCACTTGCCGTCCGAACTCGATGTGCCCTCCGAGGCCCCCGACCGCAACCTCGCCCTGGAACTGGTCCGGGTCACCGAGGCAGCGGCGATGGCCGCGGGCCGTTGGGTCGGACGGGGTGACAAGAACGGCGCCGACGGTGCCGCGGTGCGTGCCATGCGGACCCTCGTCTCCACCGTCTCGATGAACGGCGTCGTCGTCATCGGCGAGGGCGAGAAGGACGAAGCCCCGATGCTGTTCAACGGGGAGCGCGTGGGCGACGGGACGGGTCCCGAGTGCGACATCGCCGTCGACCCGATCGACGGCACCACGCTGACCGCGAAGGGCATGACGAACGCGATCGCGGTGCTGGCCGCCGCCGAGCGCGGGTCCATGTTCGACCCGTCCGCCGTCTTCTACATGGACAAGCTCGTCACCGGGCCCGAGGCGGCCGACTTCGTCGACATCAACGCGCCGGTGTCGGTGAACATCCGCCGGGTCGCCAAGGCCAAGCGGTCCGCGCCCGAGGACGTGACGGTGGTGATCCTGGACCGGCCGCGGCACGAGGGCATCATCAAGGAGATCCGGGACACCGGCGCGCGCATCAAGCTGATCTCCGACGGCGATGTGGCCGGCTCCATCCTGGCGCTGCGCGAGGGCACGGGCGTCGACCTGCTGCTCGGCATCGGCGGTACGCCCGAGGGCATCATCTCGGCCTGTGCGGTGAAGTGCCTGGGCGGCACGATCCAGGGCAAGCTGTGGCCGAAGGACGACGAGGAGCGGCAGCGGGCGATCGACGCGGGTCATGATCTCGACCGGGTGCTGATGACGGAGGACCTGGTCACCGGGGAGAACGTCTTCTTCGTGGCGACCGGCATCACCGACGGGGAGCTGCTGCGGGGCGTGCGGTACCGGGCCGAGACCGCCACGACCGACTCGATCGTGATGCGGTCGCGGTCGGGGACGGTGCGCAGGATCGATTCGGAGCACCGGCTGAGCAAGCTCCGGGCGTACAGCGCGATCGACTTCGACAAGGGGAAGTAGCGCGCACAGGGGTGGGGCTCGGGCAGCCCACCCCACGACGAAAGGGCGCCCCCGGTGCGGTGGGGGCGCCCTCTTCGTCGTGCGTGTCGGTCAGCCGGCCGCGGCTATGGTGCTCGCCGAGCGGGCCGCCTTCTTCAACTCCAGGTCCCGGCGGCGGCGTCGGGCCAGGACCACGCGGCGTTCGGCGGCGGTGAGGCCGCCCCAGACGCCGTAGGGCTCGGGCTGGAGCAGGGCGTGCTCGCGGCATTCGACCATCACCGGACAGCGGGCGCAGACCCGCTTCGCCGCCTCCTCCCGGGAGAGCCGGGCGGCGGTCGGCTCCTTGGAGGGGGCGAAGAACAGGCCCGCCTCGTCACGCCGGCACACCGCCTCGGTGTGCCACGGGGCGTCTTGGTCCCTGTCTCGCGCAGGCACCCGCGGGGCCGGAACGGCAGCTACCAGGGACGAATGCGGCGGTTGCAGCACGGTCTACTCCTGACGACGGCTTCGCGAGCGAGAGACGATGCAGCAAGGCCTACCCGCTGTGCGCGCGCCTATGCACTGAGTTCCGAAGCGCTGGTTTCGCCCCCGTTTTCGGGTTCCGTCGGGTGGCGTCACCGGTGGACCGATTTGCGCCGCACCCCGACGAATTCGCGACTGTCAATGGTTCAGGTGTTTGCGCAAACTCTTGTCGACCTTGCGCTGCACCCGGTCGAGGATGTCCGCGACGACCTTGCCGCGCCGGGGCCGCGCCTCGACGCTGCCCAGGACGGCCCAGCCGTCGACGTAGACGATCGGGGCCTCCGGGTCTCCCGAGTCGAGCGTGTCCACCTCGAAGCTGCCGAGCACGCCGCCGCCCATACCGCGCAGCGACACGTTCTCCGGGACGCGGATCTCGACGCTGCCGAAGACCGAGAACGCCTTGATCATGACCTGCTGGTGGTCGAAGAGCGCCTCGCTCAGGTCTATCTCGACACTGCCGAAGATCGAGTACGCATGGATACGACGGCCCGTGCGCCAGCGGCCCTTGCGGACGGCGCTGCTGAAGATCGCGACGACGTTGTCGTCCGGGTCGATCGGAAAGGCGCCGGCCGTGGGGCGGTACGGAGCCGGAGCCGGCGAGGGGCCGGGGCCCTGGCGGTGGGCGGCGGGCAGATCCCGTATGAAGACGTCCAGTTCGCCGACCGTCTTGGCGCGCAGCACCCCCTCGACGCGCTCGGCGTGCTCGTCCGCGGTGAGACGGCCCTCGGCGAGGGCGTCGCGCAGGATGTCGGCGATGCGGTCGCGCTCGGCGTCGGAGGCACGGAGCTCGGAGACGGCGGGCGCGGTCTGCTTCTGAAGGTCCACGGCAGCAGCGTACCGAAACACGATAGATCGCGACACCCCCCGCGACGGCCTCTGTGTCGCGGCCGAGTGTGACGAACTGAGCCTTACCTCACGGGCTCAGCGCCGGAGGCAGGTTCTAGGCTGTTGGCGCTCGCCAAAGGAGGCGGGCCGCCGTCTGCCGAGTGAGGAATGGGCTGAGATGCCTGAGTTCGCGTACACCGATCTGCTTCCCCAAGGGGAGGACACCACGCCGTACCGGCTGGTGACCTCCGAGGGCGTCTCCACGGTCGAGGGGCCGGACGGGCGGACCTTCCTCAAGGTGGAGCCGGAGGCGCTGCGCAAGCTCGCCGAGGAGGCCATCCACGACATCCAGCACTACCTGCGCCCGGCCCACCTCGCGCAGCTGCGCCGCATCATCGACGACCCCGAGGCGTCGGGCAACGACAAGTTCGTGGCGCTGGACCTGCTGAAGAACGCGAACATCGCGGCGGCGGGCGTCCTGCCGATGTGCCAGGACACGGGCACGGCGATCGTGATGGGCAAGCGCGGCCAGGACGTGCTGACCGCGGGCCGTGACGAGGAGGCCCTGTCCCGGGGCATCTACGACGCGTACCAGAACCTCAACCTGCGCTACTCGCAGATGGCTCCGCTCACCATGTGGGAGGAGAAGAACACCGGTTCCAACCTGCCCGCGCAGATCGAGCTGTACGCGACCGACGGCGGCGCCTACAAGTTCCTGTTCATGGCGAAGGGCGGCGGCTCCGCCAACAAGTCGTTCCTGTACCAGGAGACGAAGGCCGTCCTGAACGAGGCCTCCATGATGAAGTTCCTGGAGGAGAAGATCCGCTCGCTGGGTACGGCGGCCTGCCCGCCCTACCACCTGGCCATCGTCGTCGGCGGTACGAGCGCCGAGTACGCGCTGAAGACCGCGAAGTACGCCTCCGCGCACTACCTGGACGAGATCCCGGCGGAGGGGTCGGCGCTCGGGCACGGCTTCCGGGACGAGGAGCTGGAGCAGAAGGTCTTCGAGCTGACGCAGAAGATCGGGATCGGGGCGCAGTTCGGCGGCAAGTACTTCTGCCACGACGTGCGCGTGGTCCGCCTGCCCCGGCACGGCGCCTCGTGCCCCGTCGCCATCGCCGTGTCCTGCTCCGCGGACCGTCAGGCCGTCGCGAAGATCACGGCCGAGGGCGTCTTCCTGGAGCAGCTGGAGACGGACCCGGCGCGGTTCCTGCCGGAGACCACGGACGAGCACCTGGACGAAGCCGGCGACGTCGTCAAGATCGACCTCAACCAGCCGATGGACACGATCCTGGCCGAGCTGACGAAGTACCCGGTCAAGACCCGCCTCTCCCTCACCGGCCCCCTCGTGGTCGCCCGCGACATCGCGCACGCCAAGATCAAGGAGCGCCTGGACGCGGGCGAGGAGATGCCGCAGTACCTGAAGGACCACCCGGTGTACTACGCGGGTCCGGCCAAGACGCCCGAGGGCTACGCGTCGGGCTCCTTCGGCCCCACCACGGCCGGCCGGATGGACAGCTACGTCGAGCAGTTCCAGGCGGCGGGCGGCTCCAAGGTGATGCTGGCCAAGGGCAACCGCAGCAAGCAGGTCACCGACGCCTGCAACGCCCACGGCGGCTTCTACCTGGGCTCCATCGGCGGCCCGGCGGCCCGGCTCGCCCAGGACTGCATCAAGAAGGTCGAGGTCGTCGAGTACGAGGAACTCGGCATGGAGGCCGTCTGGAAGATCGAGGTCGAGGACTTCCCGGCGTTCATCGTCGTCGACGACAAGGGCAACGACTTCTTCCAGGACCCGGCCCCGGCGCCGACGTTCACGTCCATTCCGGTACGGGGTCCCGGACTCGCCTGAGAACGGCGGTGACGGTTCGCCTCCACGGGGAACAGTGGTCGGGTCGCGGACGCTGTGACACGTGGAGGTGATCGTCGATGACCGACGAGCAGGACAGGACCGAGTACCGCACCGAGCACGACTCGATGGGCGAGGTGCGGGTGCCCGCCCACGCCAAGTGGCGGGCCCAGACCCAGCGGGCGGTGGAGAACTTCCCCGTCTCCGGGCAGCGCATCGAACGCGCGCACATCGAGGCGCTGGCCCGGATCAAGGGGGCGGCGGCCAAGGTCAACGCCGAGCTGGGAGTCCTGGACAAGGACGTCGCCGACGCGATCCAGGAGGCCGCCGGTGAGGTCGCCGAAGGGAAGTGGGACGCGCACTTCCCCGTCGACGTGTTCCAGACCGGGTCCGGGACCTCGTCCAACATGAACACCAACGAGGTCATCGCGACCCTCGCGACCGAGCGGCTCGGCAGGAGCGTTCACCCCAACGACCACGTCAACGCCTCCCAGTCGTCCAACGACGTGTTCCCGTCGTCGATCCACATCGCCGCCACCGCGGCCGTCACCCGTGATCTGATCCCCGCCCTGGACCATCTCGCCGCCTCCCTGGAGCGCAAGGCCGAGGAGTTCTCCGATGTCGTGAAGTCGGGGCGGACCCATCTCATGGACGCCACGCCCGTGACGCTGGGGCAGGAGTTCGGCGGGTACGCCGCCCAGGTGCGGTACGGGATCGAGCGGCTTCAGGCGTCCCTCCCCCGGCTCGCCGAACTGCCCCTCGGCGGTACGGCCGTCGGCACCGGCATCAACACCCCGCCCGGTTTCTCCGCCGCCGTGATCGAGGAGGTCGGCAGGACCACCGGGCTGCCCCTCACCGAGGCCCGGAACCACTTCGAGGCGCAGGGCGCCCGGGACGGCATCGTCGAGACCAGCGGGCAGCTGCGGACCATCGCGGTCGGGCTGACGAAGATCGCCAACGACCTGCGGTGGATGTCCTCGGGGCCGCGCACCGGCCTCGCCGAGATCGCCCTGCCCGACCTCCAGCCCGGATCCTCGATCATGCCGGGCAAGGTGAATCCGGTCATTCCGGAGGCCGTGCTGATGGTCGCCGCACAGGTCGTGGGCAACGACGCCACCGTCGCCACCGCCGGTGCCGCCGGGAACTTCGAGCTCAACGTCATGCTGCCCGTCATCGCGAAGAACGTGCTGGAGTCCGTGCGGCTGCTGGCCAACGCCACGCGGCTGCTCGCCGACCGGACCGTCGACGGCATCACCGCCGACCGCGAGCGGGCGCGGGAGTACGCCGAGTCCTCCCCGTCCGTCGTCACGCCGCTCAACAAGTACATCGGCTACGAGGAGGCCGCGAAGGTCGCCAAGAAGGCGCTGGCCGAGCGGAAGACCATCCGTCAGGTCGTGCTGGACAGCGGGTACGTGGAGCGCGGGGACCTGACCCCGGAGCAGCTCGACGAGGCGCTGGATGTCCTGCGGATGACACACCCGTGACGGTTGGCCGCCCTGGTGCGCCCGGCGCGTGAACCGTGACACGCGCCGCAGCGTCGTATGCCCAGGGCACCTAATATCTGTGCATGGCAGACGGTGGAGCGGTGAGACGCGTGGAAACGGGTGGTGCGGCAGGCTTCTGGGAGCCCGGGAGCGAGATCCTGTGGCGGTACCGGGAGAACGGCGGCGCGCGTTTCCACATCGCGCGTCCGGTCACCGTCGTACGGGACGACGCGGAGCTGCTCGCCGTGTGGCTGGCGCCCGGCACGGAGTGCATCAGGCCCGTGCTCGCCGACGGCACCCCGGTGCACCTGGAGCCGCTGGAGTCCCGCTACACCAAGCCGCGGACCGTGCAGCGCGACCGCTGGTTCGGCACGGGTGTGCTGAAGCTGGCGCGGCCGGCCGAGCCCTGGTCGGTGTGGCTGTTCTGGGAGCCGGGCTGGCGGTTCAAGAACTGGTACGTGAACCTGGAGGAGCCGCTGGCCCGTTGGGAGGGCGGTGTGGACTCCGTCGACCACTTCCTGGACATCTCCGTGCACCCGGACCGCAGTTGGCACTGGCGTGACGAGGACGAGTTCGCCCAGGCTCTGGGGGACGGGCTGATGGACGATCAGCAGGCCGAGAGGGTACGGGAGGCCGGGCGGGCCGCCGTGGAGGTGATCCGCGCCTGGGGACCGCCCTTCTCGGATGGCTGGCAGCACTGGCGCCCGGATCCGTCCTGGACGGTACCGTCACTGCCGGAGGACTGGGACCGTACACCCGCGCATGTGTCCTCATGAGACCCTTGATGCGCCCCCGGGCAAGAAACGTAGGATCGTCCTCCGCAAGGGCGCGCGGCGGCAACTGACGGAGCACGCGCTGGGCTTGACCGATCGTCACCGAGGGGCGGCAGGACGTGAGCGAGGGGTACGAGGGCAACACCGGCAGGGCCTGCGGCCCTCAGGGCCGCAGACGGCCCGCCGGTGGCACAGGAACAACCTCTGACCACGCGGG
>KE354368.1 GCA_000415505.1 Streptomyces afghaniensis 772 | reverse complement strand
TGAAGGAGAAGAACGGCAGCAGCACACCGCCGGTGACGTACATGTGGTGCGCCCACACCGTCACGGACAGACCCGCGATCGCGATGGTCGCGCCGATCAGACCCGTGTAACCGAACATCGGCTTGCGGGAGAAGACCGGAATGACCTCGGAGATGATGCCGAAGAACGGCAGCGCGATGATGTACACCTCTGGATGGCCGAAGAACCAGAAGAGGTGTTGCACAACAACGCGCCGCCGTTGGCGGAGTCGAAGACGTGCGCACCGAACTTGCGGTCCGCCTCCGAGGGCGAACAGCGCCGCGGCCAGGACCGGGAAGGCCAGCAGGACCAGCACACCGGTCAGCAGCACGTTCCAGGTGAAGATCGGCATGCGGAACATGGTCATGCCCGGGGCGCGCATGCAGATGATCGTGGTGATGAAGTTGACCGAGCCGAGGATGGTGCCGAAGCCGGAGAAGGCCAGACCCATGATCCACATGTCGGCGCCGATGCCCGGGGAGCGGACCGCGTCCGAGAGCGGGCTGTAGGCGAACCAGCCGAAGTCGGCCGCGCCCTGCGGCGTGAGGAAGCCCCCGACGGCGATGAGCGAGCCGAACAGGTACAGCCAGTAGGCGAACATGTTCAGCCGCGGGAACGCCACGTCCGGCGCGCCGATCTGCAGCGGCATGATCCAGTTCGCGAAGCCGGCGAACAGCGGCGTCGCGAACATCAGCAGCATGATCGTGCCGTGCATCGTGAACGCCTGGTTGAACTGCTCGTTCGACATGATCTGCAGACCGGGCCGGGCGAGCTCGGCGCGCATGAACAGCGCCATCACGCCGCCGATGACGAAGAACGCGAACGACGTGGCCAGGTACAGCGTGCCGATCGTCTTGTGGTCCGTCGTCGTCAGCCACTTGACCACGACGCTGCCGCGGTTCTGGCGCCTGACCGGCAGCTCGTCCTGGTAGTGGGACCCTGCTGCCGCGGCACCCTGGGGTTCGTTGAGGATGCTCACAGGTTGTTCGTCTCCCGGTTCTTCTCGTGGCTCGTCTGCGCGATGCCGGCAGGAACGTAACCGTTCTGCTGCTTGTCCACGAGGTCCTTGAGGTGCTGCTCGTAGCGCTCGGGGGAGACGACCTTCACGTTGAACAGCATCCGAGAGTGGTCGACGCCGCAGAGCTCGGCGCACTTGCCCAGGAAGGTGCCCTCCTTGTTGGGGGTCACCTCGAAGGCGTTGGTGTGGCCCGGGATGACGTCCTGCTTCATCAGGAACGGCACCACCCAGAAGGAGTGGATGACGTCACGCGAGGTGAGGACGAAGCGGACGGTCTTGCCCTTGGGCAGCCAGAGCGTGGGACCCGGGTTGTTGGTCTGCGGGTTCCGCGTGCCCGGGGTACCGCAGTCGTAGACGCCGCCGGCGTTGGCCGGGAAGTCGTCCTTGAACCGGTCGGGGATCGCGTCCAGCTCAGGGGACTTCTTGGCGTCACCCGTGGAACCGGCGACCGGCTCGATGTAGTTGAAGCACCAGCTCCACTGGAAGCCGACCACGTTGACCGTGACGTCGGGCTTCTTCTTGAGGCTGAGCAGCTCTGACTCGTCGCGGGCGGTGAAGTAGAACAGCACCGAGACGATGATGAGCGGGACCACGGTGTACAGCGCCTCGATGGGCATGTTGTACCGGGTCTGCGGAGGAACCTCGACCTTGGTGCGGCTGCGCCGGTGGAAGAAAGCACTCCACAGGATCAGACCCCACACCAGCACGCCAACGGCGAGCGCAGCCGCCCAGGACCCCTGCCACAGGGAGAGGATCCGCGGAGCCTCTTCCGTGGTCGGGGTGGGCATACCAAGGCGGGGGAAGTCTTCCCAGTTGTACGAGCAACCGGTGGCTGTCGCCAAGACCAGGCCCGCGGTCAGTGCCTGCAGCAGCTTCCGCCGCATCGGGCGCCGCGGCGAGCGGTCGGAGCCGTTGGGACTCACGTAGCGCCTTCCCGAGAGTCTCGCCCGCGCGGATCGGCTGCGGCCTGGCCTTCTCGCTGGTCGGTCGCCGCCCTGCGTCGGGCAGGGGTTTGGATGTTTATGCGGACCAAACCCTAGCCGACGCCCTCCGGGGGTTCTCGGGGAGGGGTGCCTACTGGGTCGGGGTGTTCGCTTGATTGGCGGGTGCGGCATTCGTCGTGGTCGTTCGCGCAGTTCCCCGCGCCCCTGGGGGACGTCTCACTGGTGGACGTTCTAGCGTTGCTGTGTGGCCTACTTCGATGCTGCTTCCGCTGCTCCGCTTCATCCGATCGCCCGGCAGGCCCTGCAGGCCTCGCTCGACGAAGGGTGGGCGGATCCCGCGCGTCTGTACAGGGAGGGACGGCGTGCCCGGGTGCTGCTGGACGCGGCGCGGGAGGCCGCTGCCGAGGCGGTGGGCTGCCGGCCGGACGAACTGATCTTCACGTCGTCCGGAACGCGTGCCGTGCATACGGGGATTGCCGGGGCGCTGGCCGGGCGGAGGCGGGTCGGGCGCCACCTGATCGTGTCAGCAGTCGAACATTCGTCTGCACTGCATTCGGCGGAGCTCCACGAGTCCGCCGGCGGGACCGTCACACAGATCGCGGTGGACCGCACCGGACTGGTGGAGCCGTCGGCGTACGCGGCCGCCCTGCGCGCGGACACGGCGCTGGCCTGTCTGCAGTCGGCCAATCACGAGGTGGGGACCGAGCAGCCGGTGGCCGAGGTGGCCGAGGCGTGCCGGGCGGCGGGCGTGCCGCTGCTGGTGGACGCGGCACAGTCGCTGGGGTGGGGGCCGGTGGAGGGTGACTGGTCGCTGCTCGCGGCCAGCGCCCACAAGTGGGGCGGGCCGTCCGGGGTCGGCCTGCTCGTCGTCCGCAAGGGTGTGCGATTCGCGCCGCAAGGGCCGGTGGACGAGCGGGAGTCGGGGCGGGCGCCCGGTTTCGAGAACATCCCGGCGATCGTGGCGGCGGCCGCGTCGCTGCGGGCCGTACGGGCCGAGGCGGCCGAGGAGGCCCCGCGGCTGCGGGAGCTGACGGAGCGGATCCGGGTACGGGTGCCGCAGGCGGTGCCGGACGTCGAGGTGGTCGGCGACCCGGTGCGCAGGCTGCCCGGCGTCGTCACCTTCTCCTGTCTCTATGTCGACGGGGAGGCCCTGCTGCACGAGCTGGACCGGGAGGGTTTCTCCGTCTCGTCCGGATCGTCCTGCACGAGCAGCACGCTGACGCCGAGCCATGTGCTCCGGGCGATGGGCGTGCTGAGTGAGGGGAACGTGCGGGTGTCGCTGCCGCCGGGGGCGGCGGAGGAGGATGTCGAGCGGTTCCTGACCGTCCTCCCCGGGGCCGTGGCGGCGGTGCGGGAGAAGCTGGGGGCGCCGGTCGCCTCCGAGGTCGCCCGCGAGGAGGACGTCCTGGTCGTCGACTCCCTCGGCAAGCGCTGCCCGATCCCGGTGATCGAGCTGGCGAAGGTCATCGGCGACGTGCCGGTGGGCGGCCTGGTCCGGGTCCTGTCGGACGACGAGGCGGCTCGCCTGGACATCCCGGCGTGGTGCGAGATGCGGGGCCAGGAGTACGTGGGCGAGGAGCCGGCGGACAAGGGAACGGCGTACCTGATCCGCCGGGTGAGCTGAACGCCCCTCTTCAGGGGCGCGGGGCTGTGTCGATGTGCGGCTCCGCCGCGTGGGCGCGACCAGCCCCCACGCGGTCGGCACCGGCCTCTCAAGCCAGGTGAGCCTGAACCTCCGCCGCAGCCTCGTCTCCGTAGGCCTTGGTGAACCGCTCCATGAAATGCCCGCGGCGCAACTGGTACTCCTGCGTCCCCACCGTCTCGATGACGAGAGTCGCCAGCATGCAGCCGACCTGCGCGGCGCGCTCCAGGGAGACACCCCACGCGAGGCCCGAGAGGAACCCGGCGCGGAAGGCGTCGCCGACACCGGTCGGGTCGGCCTTGCGCTCCTCGTCCGGGGTGCCGACCTCGATCGGGTCGTCGCCGGCCCGCTCGATGCGCACGCCCTGCGCGCCGAGGGTCGTCACCCGGTGGCCCACCCTGGACAGGATCTCCGCGTCGGTCCAGCCGGTCTTGGACTCGATGAGGCCCTTCTCGTACTCGTTGGAGAAGAGGTACGTCGCCCCGTCCAGCAGGATGCGGATCTCCTCGCCGTCCATCCGGGCGATCTGCTGGGAGAAGTCGGCGGCGAACGGGATGTTCCGGGAGCGGCACTCCTCGGTGTGGCGGAGCATGGCCTCCGGGTCGTCCGCACCGATGGAGACCAGGTCGAGCCCGCCGACGCGGTCGGCGACGGTCTTCAGCTCGATGAGGCGGGCCTCGCTCATGGCGCCGGTGTAGAAGGAGCCGATCTGGTTGTGGTCGGCGTCGGTGGTGCACACGAAGCGGGCGGTGTGCAGCGTGTCGGAGATGCGGACGGAGTCGGTGTCGACGCCGTGCCGGTCGAGCCAGGCACGGTACTCGTCGAAGTCCGCGCCGGCGGCGCCGACCAGGATCGGGCGGGTGCCGAGCTGTCCCATGCCGAACGCGATGTTCGCGGCGACGCCGCCGCGGCGGACGTCGAGCTTGTCGACCAGGAACGACAGCGAGACCGTGTGCAGTTGGTCCGCTACGAGCTGGTCGGCGAAGCGGCCGGGGAAGGTCATGAGGTGGTCGGTGGCGATGGAGCCGGTGACTGCGATGCGCACGGCGTGGACTCTCCTGAGGGAGGCGGACCTTGACGCTTCACGCTATCGGGTGGGCGGGGCTGCTCTGAAGGCATGGAAACTACCCGATAGTAGATCTTTCTCCGTGAGGTCCGGCGTGCCTACGGTGCGGATATGACGAACCTCAAGGTCCAGGTGCCCGTTCCGGTCGATCTCGAAGGCGACCTGGCGTCCCTGCCGGGTGACGGGGCCCGGATGGCTCCCCACTGGGCGGTTCCCGACCGGGTCGCCGCCCGGCCGGTCTCCCCGGCCCTGATCCACGGGGTGACCGTACCCCCGGCGTCGGCTCGGCTGCTCGACGCGATGTCGGACTACGGGGACTGAGCGGCGCGCTGACGGGAACCGTGCGCTCCCCCGCTGCGTCCCATCGCTGTCCCCCGTAAAGGGGAGGCGGGATACGACCCGACAGCTGCCCGTGTCGGACCGGGCCGAGTCCCATGGGACAGCTGTGCAGCCGAAGGAGCGATGCGGTGAACACCGAGCGACCCGACAACGACGACGACGCCAGGGATGTGGGCGGCGCCGGATCCGCCGACACCCCGGAGGTCGAGGAGCGGGGTTCGGCGGACGCCGCTGAGGCCACTGGGGCCACTGGGGCCACTGGGGCCAATGAGACTTCCGGGACGTCGGGGGATGACGCGCCGGCTTCCGAGGCGGAGACGACGGACGACGCGGCCGCGGCGGCCGAAGAGGCCGGCGCATCGGAGACCGCAGCCGAGGAGGCCGACGCGCCCGAGGGCCGGGAAACCGACGCCGAAGACGCCGAAGACGCCGCTACGGACATCACCGGCGCAGAGGAAGCCGACCCGGCCCCGGAAGCCCACGAGGAAACGCCCGCCGCACCCGACGGCGACCTGCCCCGCGACGAAGAGCACCTGGTGCGTCCGGGCAGTGGGCGGTCGCGGACGCCCGCGATCATCGCCTCCGTCGCCGCCGCCGTGCTGCTGATCGGCGGTGGCGGGGCCTGGCTCGCGGTCAACGCCTCCGGCGGATCCGGTGGCGGTGCGACGTCCGGCGCGCCCGGTGGGGACGACACTCCCCCGCCCCTCGCGCTCGACGGGTACTCGGAATCGGCCCCGGGCGGCGGCAACGGCATCGCGCCCGGTGAGCCGAACCCCTACGGCGCCACCTACCGGGTCGACGGCCCGCTTCCGGACGGTCCCGGCGAAGCCCCGGTGTACCGGGCGCGGGGCCAGGTCACCGCCGAGGACGTGGCCCGGCTGGCGAAGGCCCTCGGGGTCGAGGGGACGCCGGTGGCGCAGGGCGAGGCCTGGAAGGTCGGGGCCGGTCAGGACGGTTCGGGGCCGAGCCTCCAGGTGAACAGGCAGGCGCCGGGAGCCTGGACCTTCAGCCGGTACGCCCCCGGCACCGACGACTGCAAGGGCACCGACGCGTGTACCGCACCACGGTCCGGCGGCAGCCCGGTGAGCGAGGCGGAGGCCGAGAAGGCCGCGGCGCCCGTGCTGAAGGCGTTGGGTCAGGACGACGCGAAGCTCGACGCGAGCCAGGTCATGGGCGCCCAGCGGGTGGTGAACGCCGCTCCCGAGATCGGCGGACTGCCGACGCACGGCTGGACGACCGGGGTCACGGTCGGCTCGGACGGTGAGGTCGTCGGCGGCAGCGGCCAGCTGAAGACGCCGCTGAAGGGGGACACGTACCCCGTGGTCGGCGCGGCGAAGGCGCTGGAGCTGATGGAGAAGCGGCCGGCGGGCGACCACCGCATGGGCATCGGCGGCTGCGCGAGTCCCGTGCCACTGAAGGACCGGCTGGAGCAGCCCTGCGGGTCGTCGGCGAGCGGCGCGCCCGAGCAGGACGCGGTGACGGTGCGGAACGCGGTGTTCGGGCTGGCCTCGCACTTCGTGGACGGGCGGCAGGCGCTGGTGCCGTCCTGGCTGTTCGAGGTGACGGCGCCGGGCGCGAAGGACCCGTTCACGGTGACGTACCCGGCGGTCGACCCGAAGTACCTGGCCTCCCCCACGCCGAGCGGGCCGAGTGACAAGCCGACGTCGGCTCCCGAGCAGCGTGACGTCAAGGTGGACGGCTACCGGGCCGAGGGCTCGGAGCTGACGGTGACCTTCACGGCGGGGTGTGCTCCGACTACGACGTGAAGGCGAGCGAGAGCGGGGACGAGGTGAAGGTCACGGTGACCTCGACCTCGCGGCCGGGTGACATCTGCATCATGATCGCGAAGCAGTTCCAGGAGACCGTGCAGCTGGACGAGCCGCTCGGCGACCGTGCGGTCGTGGGCTCGGACGGCAAGGGAGTCCCGCTGGCCAAGGAGGGCGCGCGGCTGCCGGCTCCCCCGACGCGGGCGCGGTAGCACGGCGCAGCGCGCATCTACGGCGCAGCGCGCAGGCTACGGCACAGCGCGAAGGCGGCGGCCCCGTCGGAGGGGGCCGCCGCCTTCGTCATGTCCGCGGCCGCGGGAAGCGGCTCGGCAGGCTCAGCTGAAGGAGTCGCCGCAGGCGCAGGAGCCCGTCGCGTTCGGGTTGTCGATCGTGAAACCCTGCTTCTCGATCGTGTCCACGAAGTCGATCGTGGCACCACCCAGGTACGGGGCGCTCATGCGGTCGGTGACGACCTTCACACCGCCGAAGTCCTTCTCCACGTCACCGTCGAGGGAACGCTCGTCGAAGAAGAGCTGATAGCGCAGGCCGGAGCAGCCGCCGGGCTGGACGGCGACGCGCAGCGCGAGGTCGTCGCGGCCTTCCTGGTCGAGCAGCGCCTTGACCTTGGACGCGGCGGCGTCGGTCAGGATGATGCCGTCGGTGACGGTGCTGGTCTCGTCCGATACGGACATCTACATCTCTCCCGGGTTGTACGGAGACTGCTTGCCGACGGTTGCAACCGGCGGGGCCGCGGATTCATTCCGGGCCGGGCGCTCGATCTCGGCTCCTCTTCATGCTCGCACACGCGCCCGGAACCGGAAAACGGCTCTTTCCGGGCCTTCCCGGGAATGAACGGCGGCTCACCGGGATTCACGTCACACAGACGCTATGGCCATCGTCAAAGTGACGTGAAGCAGTTATGATAGATAGCGTCAAATCGACGAAAAGTCGCGGAACAGAAAGGGTGCGTGTCGTGACCACCGCCCAAACCCAGGAGCTCGACGTACAGCCGACGCCCCTCGCCCTGCTGCTCCTCGGCCGTGAGGCCGACCCGAAGAGCGAGCGCGGCGTGGAGTGTCCAGGCGACCTGCCCTCGCCGTCCGACCCGGACCTGGTGGAGCGCGCCCGCAAGGCGAAGGAGAAGCTCGGGGACAAGGTCTTCGTGCTCGGCCACCACTACCAGCGCGACGAGGTCATCCAGTTCGCCGACGTCACGGGGGACTCCTTCAAGCTCGCCCGGGACGCGGCGGCGCGTCCGGAGGCCGAGTACATCGTGTTCTGCGGTGTGCACTTCATGGCGGAGTCCGCCGACATCCTGACGTCCGACGACCAGAAGGTCGTCCTGCCCGACCTGGCCGCCGGCTGCTCGATGGCCGACATGGCGACGGCCGAGCAGGTCGCCGAGTGCTGGGACGTGCTGACCGAGGCCGGGATAGCCGAGCAGGTCGTGCCCGTCTCGTACATGAACTCGTCCGCGGACATCAAGGCGTTCACGGGCAAGCACGGCGGCACGATCTGCACCTCGTCCAATGCCAAGCGCGCCCTGGACTGGGCCTTCGAGCAGGGCGAGAAGGTCCTCTTCCTGCCGGATCAGCACCTTGGCCGGAACACCGCGGTGCGGGACATGGGCATGTCCCTGGACGACTGCGTCGTCTACAACCCGCACAAGCCGAACGGCGGGCTGACGGCCGACGAGCTGCGCGCCGCGAAGATGATCCTGTGGCGCGGCCACTGCTCGGTGCACGGCCGCTTCAGCCTGGACTCGGTGAACGACGTGCGCGAGCGCATCCCGGGCGTGAACGTCCTGGTCCACCCCGAGTGCAAGCACGAGGTCGTGGCCGCGGCGGACTACGTCGGCTCGACGGAGTACATCATCAAGGCCCTGGAGGCCGCCCCGGCCGGCTCCAAGTGGGCCATCGGCACGGAGCTGAACCTGGTCCGCCGTCTGGCGAACCGTTTCGCGCCGGAGGGCAAGGAGATCGTCTTCCTCGACAAGACGGTCTGCTTCTGCTCGACCATGAACCGCATCGACCTCCCCCACCTGGTCTGGGCCCTGGAGTCGCTGGCCGAGGGCAACCTGGTCAACCGCATCGAGGTGGACAAGGAGACGGAGGCGTTCGCGAAGCTGGCGCTGGAGCGGATGCTGGCGCTGCCGTAGCCGTCGGTCCCTTCGCCGTCACCCCGGGACGGCTGTCCGCTCGGGGTCGGCGGGGTCGATACTGAAGACGCCGCCGCCCGGCGTGGCCAGGATCAGGGTGCGCCCGCTGACCAGCACCTCGGGGCCGTTCTCGGCGGCGGACGGCTCCCGTCCGGCACGCGGCGGCGTCTGCCACAGCGGCGTGCCCTTGCGGGCGTCGAGGGCCGCCATGCGGCCGTCGGCACCCGCCACGTAGACAGTGCGCGTCCGCGCGTCGTAGGCGGCCGGACCCGGCTGCCCCACGCTGCTCCGGGTCTTCCACAGCGCGCTGCCGGACGCGGGCGACACGGCGGTCACCTCGCCGCCCGACGAGGTGAACCACAGGGTGCCGCCCGCCAGGGTCGCGTCCCCGTGGAGCCTCTCGGCCGGCCTCGTCAGGGTGAGAGAGCCCGTGGCGTCCATCTGCACGATCTCGTCGTACGCCGTTTCACCGCCCGGCGCCTGCGTCGAACTCTCCCTCAGAAAGACCAGTTGCCCGTCGTAGGCTCCGAGCAGGTCGGTGTCGTCCGCCGGTGCCGTGAGCCGCCGCGTCGACCCGTCGGCCGGGTCGAGGGCGACGATGACGGAGTCCTGACGGTCCCCCTGGGACTCCGAGAAGCACTCCAGATACAGGCTCCCGCCGGCCGGGGTGAGTCCGCAGGAATGATCCTTGGGCAGCGGGGCCGTCCAGCGCTCGGTGCCGGTGCGCGGAGAACGCGCGGTCAGGGTACGGCCGCTGCCGCCGTCCGGCAGCACCACCAGGTCGCCGACCATGACCGGGGCGGCGTGCGTGTCACGCACCGCACGGGACCACAGGCGTTCGCCCGTCGTGGCGTCGAGCGCGACGACACTGGTCAGATCGTCGCCGAGCGAGCCCCGCGAGGACACCTGCCGCACCAGCACGGTGTCATCGCGGACACCGAGGACGGTGGAGGAGTACGCCCCCTCACCGGTTCCGGAGGGTGCGACATCGGCCCGCCAGACGGTCCTGCCGGTCCGCCCGTCCAGACGTACGGGAAGAATCCGGTCGCCGCCGCAGTAGACCGCGTCCTCGGAGACCTGGCAGACGGGACCGGAGTCGGCGCCGTCGGCGCCGTCCAGTGCCTGCTTCGCGCCGCGCGCGGCCGACTCGTACACGGTGGTCTGCCAGGGCCGCCAGGCCTCCGGGCTCCCGCCGCCCGCCTGTCCCGGGCCGATCAGCGAGTAGGCCGTCAGTCCGAGCACCAGAGTCGCGACCGTGCCGATCGCGGCCGGCAGTGGCCAGGGGCGCCCGCGGCGGGCCGGGGCCGAGGTGTCCGCCGGCCGGGACGGGGTCCGCAGCAGCACGGTGGACGCGTCGTCCGCCTCCGGTCCGGGCAGGGCCGTCGCGAACCCCCGGGACAGCTCGTCCAGTCCGGGCCGGTCCGCGGCGTCCTTGCTCAGACAGCGCTCCAGCAGCTCGCGCAGCGGCTGCCCCACCCCCTCCAGCACGGGTACGTCGTGAACCACCCGGTAGGCCGTCAGGTACGGGCTGTCCGCGTCGAAGGGGCCGCGGCCGGTCACGGCGTACACCAGCAGGGAACCCAGTGAGAAGACGTCCGAGGCCGGGCCGACCGTACGGGCGTCGACGAGTTGTTCGGGCGACATGAAGGGCGGAGTGCCGATCATCTGGCCGGTCTCGGTCAGCGTCTGGTGGTTCTCCGCCGCGCGGGAGATGCCGAAGTCGATGACACGGGGCCCGTCCTCGGCGAGCAGGACGTTGGCCGGTTTCAGGTCCCGGTGCACCACACCGGCCCGGTGGATGTCGCGCAGTGCCTCGACCAGGCCCAGGGCCAGCCCGCGCACTTCGGCGTCCGGCAGGGCGCCCCGGTCCCGGATCCGCCGGGCGAGCGAGGGCCCGGGCACGTACTGGGTCGCCATCCAGGGCAGCGCCGCCTCGGGGTCCGCGTCCAGGACCGGTGCGGTGAAGGCTCCGCTGACCTTGCGGACGGCCGCGATCTCCTGCCGGAACCGGGTGCGGAAGACGGGGTCCGCGGCGTACTGGGCATGCACCACCTTGATGGCCACGTCCCGGCCCGAACGCGCCCGGCCCCGGTAGACGACGCCCATGCCCCCGGCCCCGAGCCGGTCGAGCAGCCTGTAGCCGCCGATCGACTTCGGGTCGTCGCTGTGCAGCGGCACGCCCGAATCACCTTCCCCGTAAAGCCGTTCGAGCCCACAGGATACGTAACGGCACATGGCGGCGGCCGGGCACCGACCGTGGAGGTCCGGTGCCCGGCCGCCGCCGGATCAGGCCGTCACACGCCCGCGTGCTCCGGCTCCGCCGCGTCCGTGCGCTGGGCCGGCAGGCCCTTCTTCGCCGCCCGCTTCTTCGCCCGGCGCTCCTTGCGGAGTTCGAACATCGCGTACAGCGTGGGCACCAGCAGCAGCGTCAGCAGGGTCGACGTCACCAGGCCGCCGATCACGACCACGGCCAGCGGCTGGGCGATGAAGCCGCCCTCGCCGGTGATGCCGAGGGCCATCGGCAGCAGGGCGAAGATCGTCGCCAGGGCCGTCATGAGGATCGGGCGCAGACGGTGCCGGCCGCCCTCGACCACGGCCTCGACGACGCCGTAGCCCTGCTTGCGGTACTGGTTGATCAGGTCGATCAGCACGATCGCGTTCGTCACCACGATGCCGATCAGCATCAGCATGCCGATCATCGCGGGGACGCCCATCGGCGTGCCGGTGGCCACCAGCAGGCCGATCGCGCCGGTGGCCGCGAACGGGATGGAGACGAGCAGGATCAGCGGCTGGACCAGGGACCGGAAGGTGCCGACCAGCAGCATGAAGACGATCGCGATGGCCGCGAGCATCGCCAGGCCCAGGTTGGCGAACGCCTCGTCCTGGTCCTCGGAGACACCGCCGATCGACGCCGTGGCGCCGTCGGGGAGCTTCAGCGCGTTGATCTTCGACTGGAGCTTGGTGCTCACCGCGCCCGTGTTGTCGCCGGTCGGCTTCGCGGTGATGGTGGCCGCGCGCTGGCCGTCGATACGGGTCATCGACACCGGGCCGTCGACCAGCTTCACCGTCGCGATGTCGTCGAGCTTCACCGGGCCCAGGCGCAGGTCCTGGAGCTGCTTCAGCGTCGTGGCGGGCTTGGCCGAGCGGATGACGACGTCGCGCTCGGTGTCGTCCAGGACCGCCTTGGCGGCCGTGGTGCCGCGGACGGCCTGGGCGACGGCGGCGCCGAGGGTCTGGTCGTTGAAGCCGGCCGCGGCGGCCTTGTCGTTGGCCTTCACGGAGATCCGGGGCACGCTGGTCGCCAGGTCGCTGGTGACGTCCGTGACGTCGTCGAGCGAGGCGACCGTCTGGCGGACCTCCTCGGACGCGGTGCGCAGGACGTCGGCGTCGGCGGCCTTCACGACCACGCTGAGGTCCTGGGCGCCGAAGCCGTCACCGGCGGTGATGGTGGTCGTGCCGATGCCCTTCAGACCGGCCAGGCCCTTCTCGATACGGTCCTGGACGTCCTCGTACGACGCCGAGTCGTCCAGCGTCACCTGGTACGAGGCCTGGTTGGTGTCCGTACCGCCGCCGAAGGCCGCCATGAAGCCGGACGAGCCGATCGTGACCTGGTAGTTCTTCACGCCCTTGGTGTCGCCGAGGAGCTGCTCGACCTTCTTGGCCTGGGCGTTGGTCGCCTCCAGGCTGGTGCCGGGCTTCAGCTCCTGCTTGACGGTGAGGACCTCGACCTCGCCCTGGTCGAAGAAGTTCGTCTTCAGCAGCGGTGCCATGCCGAACGTGCCGACCAGGACGACGATCGCGATGGCGACGCTGGTGAGCCGGCGGCGGGTCGCGAAGCGCAGGACCGGGACGTAGATGCGCTGGAGGCGGCTCTTGGCCTCCTTCTCCTCGGCGAGCCGGCGGGCCTCGTCCGCGTCTTCCGGAGTGCCCTTCGGGGGCCGCAGGAACCAGTACGACAGCACCGGCACAACCGTCAGCGAGACGAGCAGAGACGCCAGCAGCGCGGCCGTGACGGTGAGGCTGAACGAGCCGAACAGCTCGCCCACCATGCCGCCGACCAGGCCGATCGGCAGGAACACCGCGACCGTGGTGAGCGTCGAGGACGTCACCGCGCCCGCGACCTCGCGCACCGCGTTGAGGATGGCCGAGTGGCGCTCCTCGCCGTAGCCGAGGTGGCGCTTGATGTTCTCCAGGACCACGATCGAGTCGTCGACGACGCGGCCGATGGCGATGGTCAGCGCGCCAAGCGTGAGGACGTTCAGCGACAGGTCGCGGGTCCACAGCACGATCAGGGCGAGGACGACGGACAGCGGGATGGACACCGCCGTCACGAGGGTCGAGCGGATCGAGGCCAGGAAGACCAGGATCACCAGGACGGCGAAGAGCAGACCGAGCGCGCCCTCGGTGGTGAGGCCCTTGATGGACTTCGACACGGCCGGGCCCTGGTCGCTGACGACCGTGAGGGTCGCGCCGGAGCCGAGGTCCTTGCGGAGGTCGGGGAGCTTGTCCTGGACGGCGTCGGAGATCGCGACCGCGCTGCCGTCGCGGTCCATGGTGACGGCGACGGAGAGGCTGGGCTTGCCGTCGGTGCGGGTGATGGAGTCGGCCGGGGCCTCCTGCTGCTTCACCGTGGCGACGTCGGCGAGGCGCACCGGCTTGCCCTTGCCGGGCTCGCCCGTGACCATCAGGTCCTGGATCTGCTGCAGCGACGTGAAGCCGCCGCCGACCTGGACGGTGCGGTTGGCGCCGCCCTCGTCGAAGGAGCCGGCCGGGACGGTCGCGCCGCCCGCCTGGAGGGCCTGGGCGAGGGACTGCGAGGTGAGGCCCGCCTTCGCGAGCTTCGCCTCGTCGGGCGTGACGGAGACCTGAACGTCCCGCACGCCGTCGACGGTGACCTGGCCGACGCCGTCGATGCTCTTCAGGTCCGGCACGACGGTCTTGTCGAGCTGGTCGGCCAGGGCCTGCTGGTCCCGGTCGGAGGTGACGGCGAGGACGACGGTCGGGATGTCGTCCGTGGAACCGGCGACGACCTGCGGGTCCACGTCGTCCGGGAGCTGCACACGGGCCCGGTTGACGGCCTGCTGGACGTCGGCGACGAGCTGCTCGGTGCCGTTTCCGTAGTCGAAGGACGCCATGATCACGGCGTTGCCCTCGGTGGCGGTGGAGGTCACGCCGCTGATGCCGTCGACGGCTTCGAGGCTGTCCTCGATCGGTTCGACGACCTGCTTCTCGACCACGTCCGGGGACGCGCCCTGGTACGGCGCCAGCACGGACACCATGGGCAGTTCGATGGTGGGCAGCAGTTGCTGCTTGAGCTGGGGTATCGCGATCGCCCCGAAGACGAGCGCGATGATCGACATCAGCCCTATCAGGGCCCGTTGCGCGAGGCTGAATCTCGACAGCCAGGACATGGGTCAGGGTCTCTCTTCTGTTTAGCGGCAGAAGCGGCAGCGGGCGCGCAGATGAGCGCCCGCCCTTACACCCTGAGCCATCGGTGGGGGCCGATCCGTAGGCCCCAGGTCCCGTTCCTTATGCGTTGCATACTCCGGCCGCAGTACGCCCGGGTAGAGCTCACTCCACCCTTGGACGGACCAGGCCGGATTCGTACGCGATGACCACCAGCTGGGCCCGGTCCCGGGCACCCAGCTTGGCCATGGCCCGGTTGACGTGCGTCTTCACCGTCAGCGGGCTGACTTCGAGCCGCTCGGCGATCTCGTCGTTGGAGTGGCCGCCCGCGACCTGGACCAGCACCTCGCGCTCCCGGCCGGTGAGCGAGTCGAGCCGTTCGCCGCGTGCCGGGTCGCGGTCGTCGTCGGCCGGGTCCTCCTGGGCGAGGAAACGGGCGATCAGGCCCGTGGTGGCCGCCGGGGACAGCAGTGCCTGACCGCCGGCCGCCGTCCGGATCGCGGTCAGCAGTTCCTCAGGCTCGGAGCCCTTGCCGAGGAAGCCGGAGGCGCCGGCGCGCAGCGACTGCACGACGTAGTCGTCGACCTCGAACGTCGTCAGGATGACCACGCGGACGTCGGCGAGGTCGGGGTCCGCACTGATCATGCGGGTCGCCGCGAGGCCGTCGGTGCCGGGCATCCGGATGTCCATGAGGACGACGTCGGCGCGCTTCTCCTTCGTCATGCGCACCGCCTCCAGACCGTCGGAGGCCTCGCCCACCACCTCCATGTCGGGCTCGGAGTCGACGAGTACGCGGAAGGCGCTGCGCAGCAGCGCCTGGTCGTCGGCGAGCAGGACACGGATCGTCATGCGGGGTCCTCCCCGGGTGTGCGGTTCTTGACCGGCAGGATCGCATGGACACGGAAACCGCCGCCGTAGCGGGGACCGGTGGTGAGGGTGCCGCGCAGGGCGGTGACGCGTTCGCGCATGCCGAGCAGCCCGTGCCCGCCGCCGTTGTCGTCCCGGGTCTCGTTCTCGCCGGTGCCGTCGTCGAGGACGGTGATCTCGATGTTCGGTCCGACCCGTACGACGCTGACCTCGGCCTTGGCCTGCGGCCCGGCGTGCTTCTGCACGTTGGTGAGGGCTTCCTGGATGATCCGGTAGGCGGCCAGGTCGACGGCTGCGGGCAGGGTGGTGCCCTGGTCTGCGCGGGCGACCTCGATGTGCAGGCCGGCGTGGCGGAAGGTGCCGGTGAGTTCGTCGAGGCGGTCCAGGCCGGGGGCGGGTTCGGTGGGGGCCTCGGGGTCGCCGGACTGGCGGAGCAGGCCGACGGTGGCGCGGAGTTCGTTGAGCGCGGAGCGGCTGGCCTCCCGGACGTGGGCGAGGGCCTCCTTGGCCTGGTCGGGGCGCTTGTCCATGACGTGGGCCGCGACGCCGGCCTGGACGTTGACCAGGGCGATGTGGTGGGCGACGACGTCGTGCAGGTCACGCGCGATGCGCAGGCGCTCCTCGGCGACCCGGCGGCGGGCCTCCTCCTCGCGGGTGCGTTCGGCGCGCTCGGCGCGTTCACGGATGGCCTGGACGAAGGCGCGGCGGCTGCGGACGGCGTCGCCGGCGGTGGCGCCGATGCCGGTCCAGGCGAAGATCGCGAGGTTCTCCTGGGCGTACCAGGGGAGGCTGCCGGCGGCCATGGCGGAGCCGGTCAGCACGGTCATGGTGAGCAGGCCGACGCGCCAGGTCGTGGGGCGGTCGGTGGTGGAGGCGACGGTGTACAGGGCGATGACCGCGGACATGGCGACGGGGGCGCGGGGGTCACCGGTGACGGACTCGACGACGGAGACCGTGCCGGTGAGGCAGAGGACCGTCATGGGGGCGCGGCGGCGGAAGACCAGGGCGGCGGCGCCGAGGGCCATGAGGACGAGGCTGAGGGGGTCGGGGTGCGCAGGGCCCAGCTGACGCTGTCGCGATGCCGGGGTTCCACGAACGAGCCGGCGACCATGCAGGCCAGGACGGCTGCGGCCAGGACCGCGTCCATGGCCAGGGGATGTGCTTTGGCCTGGCGTTTGACCCGCTGGAGGGTGCTCACGGGGTTCACGGTAGCCGGGGTGGGTGTGCGGGGGTATGGGGGCCGGGGTCGGAAGGCCGGTTGTGAGGTGGCTCGGCGTGGGGCTGGGGCGGGCGATTGCGCAACCCGGCGCGGCGGGGTGCCGCCCGCGCCCACCCGTGCCGCCCTGGGGGCACCTCCCAGGCCCTCAAGGCACTGGGGAGGGCACGTATGCCCGCGGTTACGCAGCTTCAGCCCGGGATCAGGCCGTCGTCGCTCAGCAGGTCCCGGACCTCGTCCAGAGTCGCGTCCGGAGAAGGGAGGATCAGTTCCGACGGTTCCAGGGAGTCGTCGGGCAGCGGTTCGCCCAGGTCTCGGACCCTGGTCAGCAGGGCCTGGAGGGTGCGGCGGAAGCCGGGGCCGTCGCCGTTCTCCATTTCCGACAGGAGCTCGTCGTCCAGCTTGTTCAGTTCGGTGAGGTGGCCGTCGGCCAGCCTCACCTGGCCCTCCCCCATGATCCGTACGATCATGTCGCCCTCCTAGGCGTGGGCCCCTACTGCTTGTCGAAGCGCGGGGTGTCCTGCGGCTGCTGCTGGGACTGCTGCTGGCTCGTGCCACCTTCGAGGGCCTGCTGCCCACTGCTCGAACCACCGGCCAGCTCGGCCTTCATCCGCTGCAGTTCCAGCTCTACATCCGTACCACCGGAGAGCCGGTCCAGCTCGGCCTGGATGTCGTCCTTGTGCATGCCGGACTGGTCGTCGAGGGCACCGGAGGCGAGCAGCTCGTCGATCGCGCCGGCGCGGGCCTGGAGCTGGGCCGTCTTGTCCTCGGCGCGCTGGATCGCCAGGCCGACGTCGCCCATCTCCTCGGAGATGCCGGAGAAGGCCTCGCCGATCCGGGTCTGCGCCTGGGCCGCGGTGTACGTCGCCTTGATCGTCTCCTTCTTCGTACGGAAGGCGTCGACCTTGGCCTGGAGCCGCTGGGCCGCGAGGGTGAGCTTCTCCTCCTCGCCCTGGAGCGTCGCGTGCTGGGTCTCCAGGTCGGTCACCTGCTGCTGGAGGGCGGCACGGCGGGACAGCGCTTCGCGGGCCAGGTCCTCACGGCCCAGCGCGAGCGCCTTGCGGCCCTGGTCCTCCAGCTTGGTGGACTGGGACTGCAACTGGTTCAGCTGGAGTTCCAGTCGCTTGCGCGAGGTCGCCACGTCGGCGACGCCGCGGCGGACCTTCTGGAGCAGCTCCAGCTGCTTCTGGTACGAGTAATCGAGGGTCTCGCGCGGGTCCTCGGCCCGGTCAAGGGCCTTGTTCGCCTTCGCGCGGAAGATCATCCCCATACGCTTCATGACACCGCTCATGGGCTTCGCGCGCCCCCTTCTGACCGACTCCGGCTCCAGCACCTGCGACAGAACCCACAGTACGGGCCCTGCATCCATTACCGCACTGTTCGGGGACGGATGCGCTCATCCCCAAGGACGACTGAACACGCTCCCGCTCCGGCGTAGGGAGTAGGTGGTCCCCGGGGTCACCGGGGATACCCCCGGTAACCGGAGCCGTACCTCCCGGGGAACGACCGGGTGCGTACGCAACGTCCCCTCTGTCCCCTTACAGACGACTGGTGTTGCCGGATCGTTCCCCACGGGACTGGGGTCCATGCCCGGGAAGCCCTTACCCTTGGGTTTTGTGTTCCGTAGCCGTGCGAAGGATGAGAAGGCCCAGGCAGCCGACAAGGCGCCGGTGAACTTCTCCAAGCAGCCCCGCGACCCGCAGGCCCCGAAGGGCAGGCCCACGCCCAAGCGCAGTGAGGCCCAGTCCCAGCGCCGCAGCGTCGCCAACACGTCGATGACGCGGAAGGAGGCTGCCAAGCGGCAGCGCGAGGAGCGCCGCAGCGCGTTGGAGCGCCAGCGCCAGGCGCTGGCGAGCGGCGACGAGCGGTACCTGCCCGCGCGGGACAAGGGACCGGTCCGCCGGTTCGCGCGCGACTTCGTCGACTCGCGGTTCAACATCGCGGAGTTCTTCCTGCCGATGGCCGTCGTCATCCTCGTGCTGAGCATGGTGCGGGTGGCCGCCCTCCAGAACATCGCGCTGCTGCTGTGGCTCGTGGTGATCGTGCTGATCGTGCTCGACTCGTTCGTCACGGCGTTCCGCCTGAAGAAGCAGCTGAACGAGCGCTTCGCGGGTGAGAACCGGCGCGGTGCCGTCGCCTACGCCCTGATGCGCTCTCTCCAGATGCGCCGGCTCCGGCTGCCGAAGCCGCAGGTCAAGCGCGGAGAACGGCCCTGACCGCGACGGCGTTCTCCGGGGGTGCGGCGGATGCCTGGCTGGACAAGCTGGGCGGGCTGCGCGATGTCGTCCGGCAGGAGCTGGTGGCCCGGCAGCTGGACGAGCAGATAGTCGGACGGTTCCCGGTCGGGCAGCGGCTGCGGGTGCTCGACGTGGGCATGGGCCAGGGCACGCAGGCGCTGCGGCTGGCCCGGGCCGGGCACCAGGTGACCGGTCTGGAGCAGGACGCGAAGATGGTCGCCGTGGCCCGGGAGTCCCTCGCCGGGGAGCCGGAGGGCATCCGGGAGCGGATGCGGATCATCGAGGGCGACGGCCGGGACACCGGCGTGCACTTCCTGCCGGGGAGTTTCGACGTGGTCCTGTGCCACGGGGTGCTGATGTACGTGGAGGAGCCCGACCCGCTGCTGGCGGGCCTGGCCCGGATGCTCGCGCCCGGCGGGCTGCTGTCCCTGCTCGTGCGCAACGGGGACGCGCTCGCGATCCGGCCGGGGCTGTCCGGCGACTGGGCGGGCGCGCTGGCCGCGTTCGACACGGTCTCCTATCGCAACCGGCTGGGGCTCGACGTACGGGCCGACCGGCTGAAGGACCTGACGTCGACACTCGCCGGGATCGGGGCACCGCTGCACGCCTGGTACGGGGTGCGCGTGTTCACGGACACGGCGGCGGACGGCGCCGAGGCCCCGGCCGACGTGGAGACGCTGCTCGCGGTGGAGGAGAAGGCCGGGCGGACGGATCCGTACCGCGGGGTGGCGGCGCTGCTGCACCTGTGCGGCGTGCGCGGCTGACGCACCCGGAGGAGGGGCGAGGGCCGTCGGCCCCCGCCCCGGGCTCACGCCTCGGCCGCGTGCAGGCTCATCGGCCCGTAGATCTCCGTGGCGTCCTCGAACAGCCGCACCTGGTCGGCACCGCCTTCCAGCAGGGCCTTCCAGTGCTCCCCGATCCAGGACTCGGCGTCCCCCTGGGTGGGGAACTCCTCCGGCGGCACCGCGGGCTGGACCTCCGTCCCGTCGGTCTTCTCGAACCGCCACGTCCATGCCGCCATGTACGCCTCCCATGTGTGTGAGCACACTGCACAGCGGAAGCCGGATCTTGGTCCGGCTCCTGTCCAGAGCCTATGCGCTCCGCTGGGTTCGGCGTTATAGGCCTGGTGGGAGCGCGGGTGGTCGGGCGCGTGCGGGTCGTGGGGGTTGATCACGCAGTTCCCCGCGCCCCTATCGGGGCGTCTCCATCACGCATGTCCCATGCGCACGGGTGAGAATCGGGGCGTGGAACTGACTCTGCTCGGCACCGGCGCCCCCGCGGGGCTCCCCCGCCCCGACTGTCCCTGCGCGGCCTGTGCGGCTGCCCTCGGCCCCGACGCGCGGGCGGCCACCGCGCTGCTCCTGGACGGGGCGCTGCTGCTCGACCTGACGCCCGGGGCCGCCTTCGCGGCGGCGCGGGCGGGCCGTTCCCTGACCGGCGTGCGGCAGGTGCTGCTGTCGCATCCGCACCACGGGCCGGCCCTCGAGGTGCCGGCCGGGCTGCCGCAACCCGGACGGGTGCCGGACGGGCGGGAGTTGACGCTGCTGACGGGGCATCGGGTGCGGGCGGTGGCGATGGACGCGCCGGGGACGGGGTACGCGGTGACCGGGCCGGAGGGGCAGCGGCTGCTGTATCTGCCGCCGGGCGGGGCGCCGGCGGGGCTCGAGGCGCCGGCCGAGTCGTACGACATGGTGCTCGTGGATGTCGTGGGGCGGCCGGACGCGCTGGCGAAACTACGGGCGGTGGGCGCGGTGGGGCCGACGACCGATGTGGTCGCCGTCCATCTGGACCACGACGTGCCGCCCGGGCCGGAGCTGGGGCGGCGGCTCGCGGCGGCCGGGGCGCGGGCCGTGCCGGACGGGACGACGCTGGCGGTGGGGGCCTACGAGGACGTGCCGGACGTGCCTCGGCGGACGCTGGTGCTGGGCGGAGCGCGGTCGGGCAAGTCGGTGGAGGCCGAGCGGAGGCTGGAGGCCTTTCCGGACGTGCTGTACGTGGCGACGGGCGGGTCGCGCAACGGGGACACCGAATGGTCGGCGCGGGTGGCCGCGCACCGGGAGCGGCGGCCGGGGTCGTGGCAGACGGTCGAGACGTGCGATCTGGTGCCGTTGCTGGAGGCGGAGGGACCGCCGTTGCTCATCGACTGTCTGTCGTTGTGGCTGACGGATGCGATGGATGCGGTGGGGGCCTGGGACGACGCGGTGTGGGCGGAGCGGGGGGAGAAGGCGTTGCGGGAGCGGGTGCGGGAGTTGACGGAGGCGGTGCGGTCGACTCGGCGGACCGTTGTCGCCGTGTCGAACGAGGTGGGGTCGGGGATCGTGCCGTCGACGGCGTCGGGGCGGCGGTACCGGGATGAACTCGGGCGGTTGAACACGGGGTTCGCGGACGAGTGTGAGCATGTGCTGTTGGTGGTGGCGGGGCAGGCTGTGGTGCTGCGGGGGTGAACGGTGCGCGGCCTCCGGGCTGGGGTAAGGCCCGCAGCTAGGTGGCTTTGCGGGCGATCACCCGGTACGTGTTCGCGAAGCGGGTGCGGCGGGCCACGGGGGCCAGGAGGTGGTCTGCCACCGCTGCCAGGGTCACGAGTGGGATGCCCGCTCGGAGCAGGGCCTCGCGGAGGTGTTGGCGGGCCAGGGGCGGGGGGACCGGCTCGCCAGGGGGTGTCGGGGGCGGGGAGGGTGTGGGAGAGGGCCAGGGCCGTGGCGCCGGAGAGGTCGTGGGGGATGTGGACGGGGCGGTGGTCCAGGAGGGCGATCGTGCAGCCGGCCGCCTCCAGTTCCGCGCGGAGGTTGTGCGGGGGGATCAGGTGCAGATGGCGGGGCTGGTCGTAGGCGAGCCACCAGCGGCCCAGTAGGGCGGCGTACAGGCTGCGGGGGGTCAGGGTCTCGATGAGCAGGTGGCCGCCGGGGCGCAGGACTTCGAGGGCGGCGTGGAGTTCCGCACGGGGGTCGGGAGTGCCCTCCAGGTGGTGGAGCATGCTGACCACGTCGTAGCGGGCGCGCAGGGGCGCCGAGATCCGGGGGTCCGTCAGTCGGCCCACATGGGCCTCCTCGACGCGTTCGGCCGAGCGGGCGCGGACCACGCGCGGGGTGTGGTCCAGGCCGTCGAACGAGGTGTAGGGGAAGAACTCCTGGGCCGTCACGGGAAAGCGGGCGTGGCCCGTGCCCACGTCCAGCCAGCTCTCCGGCTCCCCGAACCGCAGCATCGCGCGGGCGGCCGAGCGGTGGCGGAGCCGGCTGCCGCGCAGCGCCAGGAGGGTGTCGGCCGCGACGTCCCGGGGCGCTCCGCGCACCATCCGGTGGTAGAGCGCGAGTCCCTCGAAGGTGAGGCGGGGGTTCTGGAACGTGTGGCCGCAGTCCCGGCATGCGTCGACGGTGAAGCTGCCCGGGTTGTATCGCCGCAGGTCACTGGTGCGCAGCCGGTTCCGCAGCCGGGCGGAGCCGCACCAGGGGCAGTCCTCGCGGCGCGGCTCGTGGACCCGTGTGGTCGCTTGGGAGGCGGGGAGTGCGGAGGGGGCGGGATGTGTGGGCATGGGCGGCTCCCGGGCGCGAGGCGTACGGCAGGGACGTCCGACCCACCGCGTACGACAATCCACTGCAAACCGGAACGTATGGGATGGGGATCTCGGGTGCAACGACGTCGCCGCCGCGGAGTCGTGATGTGGCGCCGTGCTGTTCGACCGGTGCCGGTACTGTTCGGCGAATGAGCTCGCTTAATCTCGACGACTTCACCGATCTGATCGAGCGTCCGGACGGCGGGGTGCGCCGTGACGCCGAGGCGCGCCGGGAGCGGCAGATCGTGCCGCCCGGGTCGCTGGGCCGCCTCGATGACCTGGGTGAGTGGCTGGCGGCGGCGCAGTCCGCCGTGCCGGTGCGGCCGATCGAACGGCCGCGGGTGGTGC
>KE354367.1 GCA_000415505.1 Streptomyces afghaniensis 772 | reverse complement strand
CTTCGCCGGTGACCACGGCGTCGCCGAGCTGGGCGTCTCGGCCCGGCCGGCGGGCGGCGCCGGGGAGTTGGTGCGTGAGGTGCTGGAGGGCGGCCGGCCCGTGTCGGTGCTGGCGCGGCGGCTGGGCGTGCCGGTGCGGATCGTCGACATGGCCCTGGACTGCGACCCCGAGTCCCTGCCCGAGGACGTCGTGCGGCATCGGGTGCGGCGTGGCAGCGGGCGCATCGACGTCGAGGACGCGCTGACCCTTCAGGAGGCCGAGGCGGCGTTCCGGGCCGGGGTCGCGGTGGCCGACGAGGAGGCCGACTCCGGTACGGATCTGGTGGTGCTCGGCGATGTGAGCGTGGGCGGGACCACGGCGGCGGGCGTGCTGGTCGCGGCGTTGTGCGGGGTCGACGCGTCGGTCGTCACCGGCCGGGGCGGGCTGGCGATCGACGACCTGGCGTGGATGCGCAAGTGCGCGGCGATCCGCGACGGGCTGCGCCGGGCCCGGCCGGTGCTCGGGGACCAGTTGCAGCTGCTGGCGGCGGTGGGCGGAGCCGACCTCGCCGCGATGACGGGCTTCCTGCTCCAGAGCGCGGTGCGGAAGCTGCCGGTGGTGCTCGACGGGGTCGTGACGGCCGCGTGCGCGCTGGTCGGGCAGCGGATCGCGTTCCGGGCGCCGGACTGGTGGCTGGCCGCGCACGACAGCGGCGAGCCCGGACAGGCCAAGGCGCTGGACCGGATGGCCCTGGAGCCGCTGCTGACGCAGGGCGTGACCGTCGGCGAGGGCGCGGGCGGCCTGCTCGCGCTCCCCCTGGTGCAGGCCGCGGCCGCGCTGGCGGCGGAGCTGCCCGAGAAGCCGAAGGAGTCCGAGGCGCCGGAGACCGCGGAGGCTCCCGACGCGTCGGAGGCCTCGGAGGTTCCCACCGAGCAGTAGCGTTCCGGGAGATCCTGGTCACGCACACCTGGCTCAACTTCGTCCCCTTCCGGTCGGTCTTCGCGTGTGGTGTCGGTTTGACTGAGCCACAGACACCGCGCACACCCGCCGACGTACCGACATCCGGACGAGGACGACCCGATGACCACGCTCGCCCGCTGGGCCCGCGCCGAATGGGGGCCCCTGTACGCGGCCGTGCGCGGGCCGCTGCGGGAGCGGCGCCTGCGGGCCGTGCCGACGGCGGTCACGGCCGTGTGCCTCACGGCCGCGCTGCACGTGGTGCACAACCAGTCCTGGGGCTACCGGTTCGTGCAGGACATCGGGGCGGTTCGGGCCGAGGACCCGCTGTGGCTCGCACTCCTGCGTACTCCGCTGTCGCTGTTCGTGCCCGCCCTGGACCTGCCGGTGTGGGGCGCGCTGGCACAGCTCCTGCTGGTGTTCGGCATCGCGGAGCTCTGCCTGGGCGGGCGGCGGACGCTGCTCATCGCGTACCTGGCGACGCTCGCGGGCACGCTGTACGCCCGCCTGGGCATCTGGCTGGGCCCGGACTCCCCGCTGGGACTGCCCGCCTCGGACGCTCAGGTCGTCGACACCGGGCCGTCGGCGGCGGTGGTGGGACTCGCCGTCTACCTGGGATGGCACTACCGCGCGTACGTCACGGCCGGGGCGGTGATCGTGGCGATGGTGGCCGAGGTCGCCGTGAAGGAGAACCTGGCGGGCAAGGAGCACCTGGCGGCGATCGCGGCCGTACTGGTGGTGTGCGCGGGCGGAGCGGTGCGCCGGCGGCGCGTCAGTGGTGTTCGAGGGACCGGGTCGGCTGCTGGTCGGGCGCGCCGCCGATCCAGTCCTGGAACGCGCGCCGGGGGCCCAGCCAGCGGCGGTCGTGGCGGTAGGCCCGCAGGCCGGACTTGGCGCGGGCGCGGGGGCGGCGCCGGTAGAAGCGCTTGGCCCAGTAGGAGCCGGGGCGGGCCAGCCGTACGGCGCCGATCAGGGCGATGACGGGGACGATCACGCCGAAGACCGCGAGGCGGGTCTTGCCCTTGAACAGGGCGATGAGAGCGAAGACGAAGTTCACGACGATGTTCACGATCACGGTGGCGCGGTTCTGCTCCTGGTCGTCCGAGAGGTCGTTGACGCCCAGGGGCGAGAAGCCGATCAGGAGCAGTCCGACGAGGGAGGCGGTGAGGACGACCATCTCGACGCTCTTGCGGCCGGCCTCGGTCCAGTAGACGTCGGCCAGGTGCAGGACCAGGGCGAACTCGTCGAGGACGAGCCCGGCGCCGATGCCGAAGATCACCGCGGCCAGCCCCGAGCCGAAGCCGTGCTGGCCGGCGGCGACCGCGCCGAAGCCGCCGGCGATCGTCAGGATGACCCCGGGGACCACGTGGTGAACGTGGACACCGCTGCTGCTGCTGACGTTGCGGAAGGGACCCTTGCCCGCGCGGATGAGGCGGGTGATCCCCCGGGTGATCAGGAAGGTCAGCACGAAGGAGACGAGGGCGAGGAGCAGCGGCAGCTTGCCGGGTTCGATGATGTTCCGCTCCAGCCATCCCATATGTGAACTTTATCCTCGGCCACCGCATCCGCTCTTCTGACCGGCGGGTAGCCTGCGCCGGTGCCCAGAATCTCGCCCCTCGACGGTCTCCGCTTCGCCTTCGGCACCCTCACGGTGATCCCGGTCCGGGTGACCCGGTGGGACCGGGAGGCCGCGCGTGGCGGCATGCTGGGCGCTCCTCTGACCGGGCTCGCGGTCGGTGCCGCTGCCGCCGCCGTCGGGCTGGTGCTGCTGTTCCTCGGTGCGGGTGGACTGCTCGCCGCCGTGGCCACCGTCGCCGTCCCCGCCGTCCTGACCCGGGGGCTGCACCTCGACGGGCTCGCGGACAACCGCCGACGGGCTG
>KE354366.1 GCA_000415505.1 Streptomyces afghaniensis 772 | reverse complement strand
GCAGGGCAGTCTGCCGCCGCTCGGTCTGATCTGCGCCGCGCTGCCCACGCGGGGCTTCGCGCACGCGGACCCGGCCCGCCGGGCGGCCGGCAGCCCGCTGCTGCCGCCCTCGGCATGGGAGCAGTTGCTGCGCGGCCACGGCTTCACCCGGGTGGACACGGCCGTACGCGGACGGGAACCCGCGCTGCTGATCCGCGCGGTCCGCGACCCGGACGGCGTACCGCAGGACACCGATGCCGTACGTGCCTGCACAGCGGGGCAGTTGCCGTCGTACATGGTTCCGGACCGGCTGGTTCTGCTGCCGGTCATGCCGCTCACCGCGAACGGCAAGGTGGACCGGCGGGCCGTGCGCGAACTCCTCGATCGGCATGTTTCGTCCGCTCAGGCCAGGCCGGGCCACGGCACCCCGCCCCGCCCCGGGGCCGAGGAGTCGGTCGCCGAGGTGTGGCGGGAGCTGCTCGGCGTCGGCGCCGTGCACCGGGAGGACGACTTCTTCGCGCTCGGCGGCGACAGTCTGCTCGCCACGCGGATGCTGCACCGGCTGGCCGAGCGCGGGGTGCGCGGCGCCCGCATCGCCGGCCTGTTCACCCGCCCGGTCCTGAAGGACTACGCGGCCACGCTCACCCTGGACCCGGAGCGATCCGCCACGCCCGTACTGGTGGCGGATCCGGACCACGCGCACGACCCGTTCCCGGCGACCGACGTGCAGCGGGCCTACTGGCTGGGACGGGCCGAGGGGATGCGGCTCGGCGGTGTGGGGGCGCACTACTACTCGGAGTTCGACGGCTCCGACGTGGACCTGCCACGGCTCGAACAGGCGTGGCGCGGGCTGATCGCCCGCCACCCCATGCTGCGGGCCGTCTTCGACGAGGACGGCCACCAGCGCGTCCTCAGCGACGCCGAGGTGCCGGACTTCTCCATCCCCGTCCGGGACGGCGAGGAACACCTCACCGCCCTCCGCGAGGAGATGTCCCACCAGGTCCTCGCCCCCTCCCACTGGCCGCTGTTCGACGTACGGGCGGTGCGGTACGAGGACGGCGGCGACGTCAGGACGCGCGTCGGGGTGGGTCTCGACAACCTCGTTCTCGACGGCCTCAGCATGATGACCGTCTTCACCGAACTGGGCGTCCTGTACGCCGACCCGGACGCCGAACTCCCGCCCGTGGAGGCGACGTTCCGCGACTACCTCGCTTCCGTCCGGCCCGCACCCGAGACGCTGGCCGCCGACCAGGCGTACTGGCGCGACCGCCTGCCCGAGCTGCCTCCGGCGCCCCGGCTGCCGCTCCAGCGCGACCCGGCCACACTGGGCCGTCCCCGCTTCACGCGCACCTCCGGAGAACTCGCCGCCGACCGCTGGCGGCGCCTCAAGGAACGCGCCCGCGAGCACGGCGTCACCCCCTCGACCCTGCTGCTGGCCGCCTACGCGGAGGTGCTCGGCACCTGGAGCGAGAGCCCCGAGCTCACCGTCAACCTCACGCTCTTCGACCGGCAGGAGATCCACCCGGACATCAACCGCGTCCTCGGCGACTTCACCTCACTCCTGCTCGCCGCCCACCGGCCGCGTCCCGGCGAGGACTGGCTGACCCGGGTGCGTGGGCTGCAGGAGCAGTTGTGGCGCGACCTCGACCACCGCTCGGTCTCCGCGGTGTGGGTGATGCGCGAGCTGGCCCGGGCCCGTGGGGAGCGGGACGCGGCCGTGCCGGTGGTGTTCACCAGCGCGCTCGGTGTCGACGACGGCGTGTCCATGGACGCTCCCGAGGGGTTCCCACCGCGCGTGTGGGGAGTGAGCCAGACCCCGCAGGTCTGGCTCGACCTCCAGGTCTACGAGGGCCGGGACGGGGCGCTGCGCCACCAGTGGGACGCGGTGCGGGAGTTGTTCCCGGACGGGCTGGTCGAGACGATGTCCGCCGCCTTCGACGGGCTGCTGCGTCATCTGTCCGACGCCGACTGGCAGATGCCCCGGCCCGCGCTGCTGCCCGGCGCACAGCGCGCCGTCCGCGACCGGGTCAACGCGACGGGACTGCCGGGAGGCCGGCCAGCCCTGCACACGCCGTTCTTCGAGCAGGCCGCCGCCGATCCCGCCGCTCCCGCCCTGCTCTGGGGTGAGGACGGTGCCCTGACGCGGGGCGAGCTGCGGGAGCGGGCGCTGCGCATCGCCGCCGCG
>KE354365.1 GCA_000415505.1 Streptomyces afghaniensis 772 | reverse complement strand
GGACGCGGAGTTCCTGTCCGGACCGCTGCCCGCCCCGCTGGAGGCGCCCGTGGCCGTCGACCCGGACTCCTGCGCGTACGTGATCTTCACTTCGGGTTCCACCGGTGAACCCAAGGGCGTCGAGCTGACCCACCGGGCGGCCGCCAACACCGTCGAGGACATCAACGCACGGCACGGCATCGGGCCGGACGACCGGGTCCTGGCGGTCTCCGCGCTGGACTTCGACCTGTCCGTGTACGACATCTTCGGGCTGCTCGGCGCGGGCGGCGCGCTCGTGCTCGTCACCGAGGAGGAGCGCCGGGACGCCCAGCGCTGGCGCGACCTGGCCGCACGGCACGGTGTCACCGTCTGGAACTCGGTGCCGATGCTCCTGGACATGCTGCTCACCGCCTCGGCGGGACAGGCGCCGCCGCAGCTGAGGCTCGCTCTGGTCTCCGGCGACTGGGTGCCGCTCGACCTGCCGGCGCGCCTCGCCGAGGCGTCGCGGGGCCGCTGCCGGCTGATCGCGATGGGCGGCGCGACCGAGGCCGCGATCTGGTCCAACGCGTACGACAGCACGGACGGTGCGCCCGAGGGCTGGCCGTCGGTGCCGTACGGGACACCGCTGCGCGGCCAGCGGTTCCGGGTCGTGGGGCCGCTCGGCGAGGACTGCCCGGACTGGGTGCCCGGCGAGCTGTGGATCGGCGGGGCCGGGGTGGCCACCGGCTACCGGGGTGATCCGGAGCGCACCGCCGACCGGTTCGTGACGGACGGCCGGGAGCGCTGGTACCGCACCGGCGATCTGGGCCGTTACCGTCCGGACGGGCTGCTGGAGTTCCTCGGGCGGCGTGACCACCAGCTGAAGATCCGCGGCCACCGCACCGAGCTAGGGGAGGTCGACGCGGCGCTGCTCGCCCAGCCGGGCGTCAGCCGCGCGGTCACCGTCGCGACCGGGCCGCGGGGGCAGCAGCGGCTGACGGCGTTCGTGGTGCCGGAGGGCTCCATCGACCTGGCGGAGGTGGAGCGGCGGCTCGCCGACCACCTGCCCGCGCACGCGGTGCCCTCCGCGCTCGTGCCGCTGCCCGACGGGCTGCCGCTGACCGCCAACGGCAAGGTCGACCGTGCCGCGCTGGCCGAGCACGCGGCCGGTCTCGGCGTGGTGTCCGGCGGGACACGGCAGCCGACGGGTCCGGTGGAGGAGCTGGTCGCCGCCGCGTGGCGGGAGCTGCTGGGGGCCGAACAGGTCGGCCGGGACGACGAGTTCTTCGCGCTCGGCGGCGACAGCCTGCTCGCCACGCGGCTCGTGGCCCGGCTGCGCGAGGCGGGGGTACGCGGCGCGCGCATCGCCGCGCTGTTCACCCACCCGGTGCTGAAGGACTACGCCGCCACGCTGACCCTGGACGGCGAGAAGCCCGTCACGCGGGTCCTGGTGAGCGACCCGGCGCACGCGCACGAGCCGTTCCCCGCGACCGACGTGCAGCGGGCGTACTGGATCGGGCGCACGGCACAGCTCGACCTGGGCGGGGTCGGCTCGCACTACTACAGCGAGACGGACGAGCCGTACACCGAGGTCACCGCGCTGGAACGGGCCTGGCGACGGCTGATCGCCCGCCACCCCATGCTGCGGGCCGTCTTCGACGAGGACGGCCACCAGCGCGTCCTGACAGACGCCGAGATACCGGACTTCACCATCCCGGTCCGGGACGGCGAGGAACACCTGACCGCCCTCCGCCAGGAGATGTCCCACCAGGTCCTCGACCCCGCCCGCTGGCCGCTGTTCGACGTTCGAGCGGTGCACTACACGGCGGCGGACGGCGAGCGCCGCACCCGGATCGGGGTCAGCCTCGACAACCTCATCCTGGACGGCCTCAGCATGATGATCGTCTTCACCGAGCTGCGGCAGCTCCGGGACGACCCGGACGTCGAACTCCCACCGGTGGAGGCGACGTTCCGGGACTACCTCGCCTGCGCCCGGCCGTCGGAGGGGACGGTGGCGGCCGACCAGCAGTACTGGCGCGAACGGCTGCCGTCGCTGCCGCCGGCGCCCCGGCTGCCGCTCCTGCGCGAGCCGTCGGCGGTCGGACGCCCGCGTTTCGTCCGCCGGGCCACGCACCTGCCGTACGCGAAGTGGCAGCGGCTGCAGGAGCGGGTCCGGGCCTACGGCCTCACCCCGTCCGTGCTGCTGCTCGCCGTCTACGCCGAGGCGCTCGGCGAGCAGGCGGAGAGCCCCGAACTCACCGTCAACCTCACCCTGTTCGACCGCCAGGAGATCCACCCGGACATCAACCGGATCGCCGGCGACTTCACCTCACTCCTGCTCGCCGCCCACCACCCGCGGTCGGGCGAGTCCTGGCTCGCGCGGCTGCGCGGGCTCCAGGCCCGGCTGTGGACCGACCTCGACCACCGTGCGGTGTCGGCGGTGTGGGTGATGCGGCAGCTCGCCGAGGAACGCGGTCCCGGCGAGGCGGCCATGCCGGTGGTGTTCACCAGCGCGCTCGGCATCGACGACGAGCGGGCCCGGTTGCTGACCCCGCCGTACTGGTCCGTGTCCCAGACCCCGCAGGTCTGGCTCGACCACCAGGTGCTGGAGGACTCCGAGGGACTCCGGCTCACCTGGGACGCGGTGACCGGGCTGCTGCCCCACGAGTTGCCGGAGACCCTGATGAGCCGCCAACTCGCCCTGCTGAACGAGCTGTCCACGGCAGACGACTGGGACGCGCTGACCCTCGCCACGGGCCTGAGGGCCGGAGAACCGTCCGCCGCGCCCGTGACGACCGTCAAGGCCGACGCGGGCGGCCCACCCCTCGGCGCCACCGAGGAACTCGTCGCCGCGCTCTGGTCCGAGCTGCTGGCCGGCAGCCCGCTCGCGGGCCGGGAACAGGGCTTCTTCGCAGCTGGCGGCGACAGCCTGCTGGCCACGCGCCTCATCGCGCGACTGCGTGAACGCACCGGTGTGGAGGTCCCGTTGCGGGAGTTCTTCGCCGCCCCGACCGTGGCCGCGCTCGCCGCCGCGGTCCATGAGCACACCAACCGCACCACCGATCAGAACTGGGAAGAGGGGGAACTGTGAGCGCCGCCGAGCTGGTGTCACACCTGGCCGCCGCCGGAGTCGAGTTGTGGGAGGAGGACGGCCGCCTCCGCTTCCGGGCACCCCAGGGCGCCCTGACCGATGAACTGCGTGAGCGGCTGAGCGCCGACCGCGACGCCGTACTCGCCCATCTGCGCGACCCGTTCGCCGAGCCCCTCGTGCCCGACCCGGACGGACGGCACCTGCCGTTCCCGCTGACCGAGGTGCAGTCCTCGTACCTGCTGGGCCGCACGGACGCCTTCGCCCACGGCGGGATCGGCTGCCACGCCTACCTGGAGTACGAGCTGCCGGGCACCGTCCCGCCCGAGCGGGCCGCGGACGCCTGGCGGGCGCTCGTCGAGCGGCACGACGCCCTGCGCACGGTGTACCACCCGGACGGCCAGCAGGTGCTCAAGGAGCTGCCGCCGTACGAGATCCCCGTGGCCGGGGCCGAGCAGGCGGAGGGGATCCGCGGCGAGCTGGCGCAGCGGACGTACGACCCCGCCGTGTGGCCGCTGTTCGACCTGCGGCTCACCCACTCCCCCGAGCGGCTGCTCGTGCACCTCTCCGTGGACCTGCTCGTCACGGACTTCTCCGGGGTGCAGCAACTGCTCGGCGAACTGGAGCAGTTGTGCGTCGAGCCGGACCGGGCGCTCGCGCTCGTGCCGGTCTCCTTCCGTGACCACGTGCTCGCCGAGCGGCGGCTGCGCGACAGCGCCCGCTGGGCCCGCGACCGCGCCTACTGGCTGGACCGTCTCGACGACCTGCCCGCCGCGCCCGAACTTCCCGTCCTGCCCGAGGAGCGGGGTGCGGACGTGCGGTTCCGGCGGCTGGCCGACCGGCTGACGGCCGACGAGTCGGCGGCGCTGCGGCGGGCGGCCGCCGCGCGGGACCTGACCGTGTCCACCGTGCTGCTCGCCGCCTACGCCGAGGTCATCGGCCGGTGGAGCGCCAGGCCGCGCTTCACGCTCAACCTGCCGGTGTTCGCCAAGCGCCCGGTGCACCCCGACATCGGCCGGGTGGTGGGCGACTTCACGTCCGTGACGCTGCTCGCCGTCGAGCCCGACGCCGGGAAGGGGTTCGCGCAGCGGGCCCGCGCCCTCGGCGGTCGGCTCTTCGAGGACCTCGACCACGGGCTGTACTCGGGTGTCGAGGTGCTGCGCGAAGCGGCCCGCCGCTCGGACCGGCACGCGCTGATGCCGGTCGTGTTCACGAGCACGCTCCAGGGCACTGAGGTGCCGGCCACGGGTCCGGGCAGGGTCGTGTACGGCGTGACACAGACGCCGCAGGTGTGGATCGACTGCCAGGTGATGGAGTCCGGCGGGGAGATCCTGCTGGGCTGGGACGTCCGCGAGGGCGTGCTGCCGGAGGGTCTCGCGGACGACGCGTTCGCCGCCTTCGCCTCCCTCGTACGGGAGTTGGCCGTGTCCGACGCGCCGTGGGACAGCGCCGACCCGGTGCGGCTGCCACGGACACAGGCGGCACGGCATGCGGCGACGAACGCCACCGCACGTCCGCTGCCCGAGGGGCTGCTGCACGAGCGGGTCTTCGCCGCGGCCGTCGCCCACACGGACCGGCCGGCGGTCATCGCGCCCGACCGTACGCTCACCTACGCCGAACTCACCGGGTACGCCCGGGCGGTGACCGCCCGGCTGCGGGCGGCGGGGGTCGCCCCGGGTGAGCGGGTCGCGATCGTCATGGACAAGGGCTGGGAGCAGGTCCCGGCCGTGCTCGGTGTGCTGGATGCGGGCTGTGTGTACGTGCCGGTCGACACCGTCCATCCGCCGGCCCGCCGGGCACTGGTCCTGGCCTCCAGCGGGGCGGTCGCCGTCCTCACACAGGCGGGGCTCGGCGACGCGTACGAGCTGCCGACGATCGCTGTGGATGCCCTGGAGCCGTCGGAGGCGGTGGAGTCGCGTCGGGTGGACCCGGGCGAGGCGGCCTACATCATCTACACCTCCGGGTCGACCGGTGAGCCGAAGGGTGTCGTCGTCTCGCACCGGGCCGCGCTCAACACGGTCGCCGACATCGACGAGCGATTCGGCGTGGGTGCCGGCGACCGGGTCCTGGGGCTCGCCCAGCTGGGCTTCGACCTGTCCGTGTACGACCTGTTCGGCCCGCTCGCCCACGGCGGCGCGGTGGTCCTGCCGGACCCGGAGCGCCGCGGCGACCCCTCCCACTGGGCGGACCTCGCGGCCCGGCACCGGGTGACCCTGTGGAACTCGGTGCCCGCGCAGCTCCAGATGCTCCACGACTACCTGGCCTCCGGTGCCGGCGCCGCCGATGTGGCCGGACTGTCGGGGCTGCGGCTCGGGCTGCTGTCCGGCGACTGGATCCCCGTACGGCTGCCGGACCGCATCCGGGCGCTGCTGCCGGGGCTGCGGCTGATCAGTCTCGGCGGGGCGACGGAGGCCGCGATCTGGTCCATCCACCACCCCGTCGAGCAGCCCGTGGACCCTGGACGGCCCAGCATTCTGTACGGCAGGCCGCTCGCCAATCAGACCTTCCACATCCTGGACGAGGCGCTGCGCCCCCGCCCGGACTGGGTGCCGGGCGAGCTGTGCATCGGCGGCAGCGGCCTCGCGCTCGGCTATCACGGTGACCCGGAGACGACCGCCCGCCGGTTCGTCACCCATCCCGTCACCGGGGAGCGGCTGTACCGCACCGGCGACCTGGGCCGGTGGCTGCCGAGCGGGGACATCGAGTTCCTGGGGCGCGAGGACGGACAGGTCAAGATCCGCGGGCACCGCATCGAGCTCGCGGAGATCGAGGCGGCGCTGACGGGTCATCCGGCCGTCGGTGCGGCGGCCGTCCTCGCGGTCGGGGGCGATCCGTTGCAGCGCCGGCTGGTCGCCTTCGCCGAGCCGGCGCGCATCGCGGACGACTCCCGGACTGGCGGGGCCGCGGAGGTTCTGGCCCGGCGGGCGCGGCAGGCGGCCGACGCGTTCGAGGTGGCCGAGCCGGAACGGATCGCCGAGTTCGCCCGGCTCCTCGACGAGGCGTCGGTCGCCTCCATGCTGGACGCGCTGCGCGCCCGCGGCCTGTTCGCCGGGCCGGATGCCGCCCACACCGCGGAGGACGTGGTGGCGGTGGCCGTACCGCGTCACGAGCGGGTGCTGCGGCGCTGGCTGCGGGTGCTGCACGGCGAGGGCCTGCTGGAGCGGGATCCGGCCACCGGCCGGTACCGGCTCCGCGCGGAGCCCCCGTCGGCCGCGCCGGCGTGGGACCGGGTCGCGGCCGTGTGGAGCGACGACCTCGGACCCTCCGAACTGCTGGCTTATCTGCGCGCCAACGCCGACCAGCTGGACGCGCTGATGGACGACCGGATCGCCGCCGTCGACCTCCTGTTCCCCGAGGCCCGTATGGAGACCGCCGACGCGGCCTACCGCGAGAACGTCATGTCCGCCTACCTCAACCGCGTCCTCGCCGAGGCCCTGCGCACGGCCGCCGAGGAGCGGACGCCCGGCCGGCCGCTGCGTGTGCTGGAGGTGGGCGCCGGGACGGGTGCGAGCACGGCAGGGGCACTCGCCGCGCTGGACGGGCTGCCCGTGGAGTGGCTGTTCACCGATGTGAGCCCGTTCTTCCTGGACAGGGCGCGCGAGCGGTTCGGGCCCGATACGCGGCTGCGGTACGGGCTGTACGACGTGGACGGCGACCCGGCCGGGCAGGGGCTGGCCCTCCAGTCGTTCGACGTGGTGCTCTGCGCGGGCGTGCTGAACAACGCCCGGGACACGGGGGCGGCGCTCACCTCGCTGCGCTCGCTCCTCGTCCCCGGCGGGCTGCTGCTGGTCACCGAGCCGACCCGGGAGCACTACGAGATCCTGATCTCGCAGGCGTTCATGATGACCGGGGCGGAGGACCTGCGGCGCGCGGACGGCGCGGACGCCACCTTCGTCACCCGCGAGCAGTGGCTGCGCCTCTTCGCGGAGGCGGGCGGGGAGAACGAGCTGTGCCTGCCGCAGCGGGGCCACCCACTGGAGCCGCTGGGTCAGCATGTCTTCGCGGTGCGGTTCAATACCGGCCGCGCCGCCGTGGACCCGGTCGACGTCGGGGACCATCTCGCGGACCGACTGCCGGTCTACATGCTGCCCGCCGCGCTGCACGTCGTCGACGCCCTGCCGCTCACACCCAACGGCAAGGTGGACCGCAAGGCCCTCGCAGCCCGGGCGGCCGTCACGGCGGAGGAGCAGCCCACAGCCGCCGGGGAGGAAGCGGCCGGTCCCGCCGACGAGTTGGAGGAGAGGCTCGCCTCCGTGGCCGCCCTGGCCCTCGGAGTCGCGGCCGTGCCCCGCGACCGGAGCCTGTTCGATCTCGGCGCGGACTCGCTGGTCCTCGCGCAACTGTCGGCGCGGCTGATCGAGGAGGTGCCGCAGGCAGCGGACCAGCAGTTCGACACCCTGCTGCGGGAGCTCTTGAACCGCCCGACGGTCGCCGACCTGGCCCGCCATCTACGCGGCACCGACACCCCCGAGGCCGGTACCGGCGAGGTGAGCGCGCTGGTGGCCCTCGGTGACGAGCCGCAGGAGGGCGGAGCGCTGCACGTGCTGGTGCACGAGGGCATCGGCACCATGGCCCCCTACCGCGAACTCTCCGCCCGGCTGGCCGGACACGGCCCACTCGTCGGCCTGGCCGTGGGTGACGTGCAGGCCTGCACGGACATTCCGGCGGAGGAGTTCGTGGAGCGGCTCGCGGCCGAGCACGTACGGCGGCTGACGGCGACCGGGGCCGACCGGTTCCGGCTCACCGGCTACTGCCTGGGCGGACAGCTCGCCACCGAGGTCGCCCGGCAGCTCACCGAGAGCGGGGCGCACGTCGAGCAGTTGACGGTGGTCAGCAGCAGCCCACCCGCGTTCGTGTGCGAGGACGAGCTGCTGATCGAGCACGCCTTCGCCCGGGTGCTCGGCGCGGACCCGGCGGCGGCCGGATACCCGGACGACGAGGAGGAGCTGGGGGCGGCGCTGCGGGCCGTCCTCGACGCCACCCCGGGCCGGGTCCCGGCCGGTGCCTTCGCCGCCCTGTGCGGTGAGCCGCGCCTGGAGGCGGTGGCCCGCCGGATGCGGGCGCTGGCCGACATCCCTCAGCCGGAACGGCTCGCCGCGATCGCCGCCACGCTGGGCGGAGACGGCGACACGGCCCACCTGCCGGGTCTGTACCGGGTGTTCCGGCACGCCTTCGCCGCCGCGTCGCTGCACACCACGCAGCCGTACGCCGGTGACATCACGCTCGTGCGGCCGCGCGGGCGGCTGCGGTTCCTCGCGGGGTTCGGGCAGGAGGCGGACGAGCTGTGGCGCGAGGTGTGCCTCGGCGACCTGACGGTGACCGACGTCGACGGCGACCACTTCAGCTGCCTTCGTGCCCCGCATGTCGACCAGGTGGTCGCCGCCGCGGTCGCGGAGACGCCGTGAACCGGGGCCGTACGGCCCCGGTCGCGGTCGGCGTGGTCGGGGCGGCCGGAGCGGTGGGCCGGGTCGTGCTGGAGGAGTTGCTGCGCCGTGGGGGTCGGCCGTGCGGGCGGCGGTGCGCCGCCCGCCGGCCGGCCCTGCCCTCGGNCGCACCTGTGGCCCGAATCCCGTGGAGGTGGCCGATGCGCGGGCCCTGCCGCGTTCTGCGCCGAGTGCCGTGTCGTCGTCAACGCACCGGGCCGGTCCGCGCCGTCGGCCACCCGGGTGGCGTCCGCCGCCCTCGCGTCCGGCGCGGATCTGGTCGACGTCAACGACACGGCCGAACTGCCCGAACCCGTGCCGTACGCCCGCCTGTTGCGGTGGCGCACTGCGGTGATCGGCGCGGGGCTGATGCCGGGACTGGCGGGGTTGTTGCCGGGGGTGCTGGTGGCGGACGGGGGCCTGGACCGTCCCCGGACGCTGACGGTCCGCGTCGGCGGCCTCCCCCACTTCCCGCCCGCCGCCGCCCGCGACTTCATGGACCGGCTCGCTCGCCCCGGCGGTGAGGTGACGGCCGTATGGCGGGGCGGGCGCCGGGTGGCCGGGGCGCTCGGCGTGGAGCGCGGGGTGCGGCTGCCGTACTTCCCCGGGGCCGTGACGGCGATTCCGTACCTCACCGAGGAGGCGGTGGGCGTCGCCCGCCGGTACGGGCTCGACGAGGTGCGCTGGTACACGGTGTTCGGCGGCGAGCACACCCGCGCGGTCCTCGACCGGTACCGCGCAGGGCTCCCGCCGGGGCGGTCCGTGGACGAGGCGGCGACGGAGCTGTCGCGTGCCACGCTCACCGATCTCGCGGGACGTGCGCCGCACCAGCTCGTCACGTGCGAGCTGGACGGCCGCGCGCTCGTCCTCACCGGTACGGACTCCTCCGCCCTCACCGGGACCGCCGCAGCCCACGCGGCACTGGCCGTGCTGAAGGGTGAACTTCCGCCCGGGCAACTCCACTTCGCCGCACTCCCCGACTCCGCCCGCCTCGCCCGGCGGCTGGCCGAGTCCCCCGCCGTCACCGGGCTGCGGCTGCTGGACGGGCCGCTCGCCGAACTCCCCCTGGAAGAAGGAATTCTGTGACTGTGACCCGAGTCGTCGTCTGCGGTACCGGCTTCGGCCGGGTGTACCTCAGTGCCTTCCGGAGTGTCTTCGGGGAGTCGGAGGCCGATTTCCCGTTCCGGCTGACCGGAGTCCTCGGCCGGGGCAGCGCCCGCTCCAAGGCATGCGCCGAACGTTACGGCGTCCCCCTGCTCACCGACCCCGAGGACGTGCCCGGCCTCGCCGACCTGGCCTGCGTGGTGGTGCCCAACGGCGTCGGCGGCGGGGAAGGCGCGGCGCTCGCCCGGCGGCTGATGGCACGCGGCGTGCACGTGCTGCACGAGCATCCCATCCACCAGGTGGAGCTGGCCGCCTGTCTGCGCACCGCGCGCCGGCACGGCGTGCAGTACCGGCTCAACACGTTCTATCCGCATCTGGCCCCGGTGCGCCGCTTCCTCGCCGCGGCCCGCCATCTGGCCGAACGGCAGGAGGTGCTGTACGCGGAGGGCGCGTGCGCCGTCCACGTGTCGTACGACCTGATCGACATCCTCGGCCAGGCGCTCGGCGGGCTGCGCCCCTGGCAGCTCGGCGACCCCGGTCCCGGCGGCGGACCGTTCCGGACCCTGGAGGGGCGGCTGGCCGGAGTCCCCCTCACCCTGCGCGTCCTCAACCAGCTCGACCCCGAGGATCCCGACAACCACACCCACCTGCTGCACCGGGCCACGCTCGGTTTCACCGGCGGCACGCTGATCCTGGCCGGGACGCACGGACCGGTGCTGTGGAGCCCGGCGCTGCCCGCTCCGCGCGGGGACGACGGCGAACTGGACTTCGACGCCGAGGCCGAGCGTCTGGTGCACCTGCCGAGCGTCCAGCCGGTCGGGCCCGCCGAGGCGCCCACGCACCGGGAGGTGTACGCCGAGGTGTGGCCGCAGGGCGTGCGGCGCGCGCTGCGGGCCGTGGCGGACGCGGCCGGGGCGGGCGAAGACCCGATGCGCGCGGGCCAGTACCACCTCACGCTCAGCTCGGTCTGGCAGGACCTCACGGCCCGGCTCGGCTACCCGGATCTCGTACGCCGCCCCGCGCCCGAGCCGGTCACCGCGCCCGACCTGGCGGCGGCGGTGCGCGAGCGGGAGGGCCTGTGACCAGCGCGGTGGCGTCCTTCAATCCGCTCGATCTCACCCACACCGACGATCCGTATCCGCGGCTCGCCGCACTGCGCCGCGACCGGCCGGTCTCCTCGCCCCTGCCCGGCTGGCACGTCGTGGTCCGCGACCAGGACGTGCGGGCGGTGCTGTCGGATCCGGAGGTGTGGTCCAGCCGCCGCAACAACACCTCCGTGCAGGGCGACGAACGGGAGTTGGCCCTGTCGCAGGTGGATCCCCCCGCGCACACGCGGCTGCGCCGCCTGCTCTCCCCCGCCTTCGCCCGCACCGTCCTGGCGGAGCTGGAACCGGTCGTACGGGAACGCGCCGAGGCGCTGGCCGACCGGGTCGGGAACGGCTCGGACCTCGTCCCCGCGTTCACCGCGCCGCTCCCGCGTGCAGCCCTGGCCGCCTTCTGCGGGGTGGCCGATGCCGACGCGCCGGACTACGAGCGCTGGGCCGGCGCCTTCACCGACCTGCTGGGCCACCGGGCGCACCCCGACTGGCCCGCGTTCGAACGCTGGGCGCTGCGGGCCGCCGACGGGCCCGCCCTGAACGGCGTACTGGCGCACCTGGACCGCGCCGAGGCCGTGACCTTCCTGCACTTCCTGATCGTGGCCGGAGTGCCCAACCTCCGTCACGCGCTGGGGAATCTGGTGCTGCGGCTGCTGAGCGAGGACCACTGGCGGTCCGACGGCCTGCCGGAGGCGATCGAGGAGTCCCTGCGCCTCGACCCGCCCGCGCTGTGGCAGATGCGCACCGCCACCCGCGGCACCTCCGTGGCCGGCACGACCGTACGGGCCGGGGAACGCGTGATCGCCGTCGTCGCCTCCGCCAACCGCGACCCGGAGCGCTGGGGCGAGGACGCCGACACGTTCCGGCCCGGCCGGCCCGGGCTGCGCGCCCATCTCGCCTTCGGCAAGGGGCCGCACGCCTGCCTCGGCGCCTCCCTCACCCGGCTGCAACTGCGTGTCGCCGCCGAGGTGCTGATCGTGCGTCACCCCCGGCTGCGGCTCGCACCGGGTTTCCGATTCCGCCGTGCCGGCGACTTCATGAGCCGCGGTCCCGCCGCGCTTCCCGTTCTGTGTGGGGTGACTTCTCCATGACCACCACCGTTCCTTCCGTTTCTTCCTGGCTGCGCCGCCCGCTGCCCCGCCCCGCGGCGCGGACCTCGCTCGTGTGCTTCCCGCACGCGGGCGGGGCCGCCGCGTTCTACACCCCGTGGGCCCGGCTGCTGCCGCCCGACGTGGAGCTCCTGGCCGTGCAGTACCCGGGCCGGCAGGACCGGGTCGGCGAGGCCCCGGCCGGGACGATGGACGAACTCGCCGGCGCCGTCGCCGAGGCGCTGCGGGTCGACCGTGCCGGCCGTGAGCTGGTGCTGTTCGGGCACAGCATGGGCGCCTCGGTCGCGTGGGAGACGGCGCTCCGGCTGGAGGGCTCGGGCCTCGGTCCGCGGCATGTCGTCGTCTCCGGCCGTCCGGGGCCGGGCCGTCAGCGCCCGGGCACCGTCCACCGGCGCGACGACGACGGCCTCGCCGCGGAACTGCGCCGCCTCGGCGGCACCCACGGCGACCTGCTCGACGACCCGGAGGTGCGGGCCCTGCTGCTGCCCGCCGTACGGGCCGACTACCGCCTGATCGAGACCTACCGCCCGGACACCGCCGCCCGGCTGCGCTGCCCCCTCACCGCGGTCACCGGGGACCGCGACGAGGAGGCGACCGAGGCGGAGGTGGCCGTGTGGCGCACCGCGACCGACGGCCCGTTCACCGGACTCGTGCTGCCCGGCGGGCACTTCTACCTGGTCGCACAGGCGGAGCGGGTCGTCGCGGCCGTCCTCGGCGCGTGCGGTGCTCCGGCGCCCTCCGCCCATCCCGTACTTCCCTGACCGTCGAGTGGAGTGACATGACCACCCTTCCGGAAGCCGCCCCCGCGCGCGTCGACCTGACCGCGCTCGCCGACCTCGTCACCCCGTGGGCGATCAGGGTCGCGGCGACCCTGCGTCTGGCCGACCACATCGCCGCGGGCCACACCGCACTGCCCGACCTCGCCCGGGCCGCGGACGCCGACGCGGACGCCCTGCGCCGCCTGCTGCGCGTCCTGACCGGTCGCGGCGTCTTCGCCGAGCCGGAGGAGGACGTCTACGCCCTCACCCCGGCAGCCGAACTCCTCAAGGACAGCGGGGCGTTCGGCCTGCGGGCCTGGTTCGACCTGGACGGCATGGGCGGGCGCATGGACCAGGCATTCGGGCGCCTGCTGGACACCGTACGCACCGGGGAACCCGCCTACCCCCTGGTGCACGGCCGGTCACTGTGGCAGGACACCCTGGAGGATCCCGAACTGGCCCGTTCGTACGCCGACTTGATGGCCGCACACACCAGGTTCGCCGCTCCGGAGGTCGTCGCGGCCCACGCCTGGCCCGAACGCGGGCACGTGGTCGACGTCGGCGGCGGCTCCGGGTCCCTGCTCGACCCGGCTGCTGACGGCGCCGGCCCGGGCTGCGCGGCACGCTGCTCGACCTGCCGGAGCCACCGAGGAGGCGGGCCGGGCGCTCGCCGCCGCCGGGCTCGGGGAGCGGGCCTGCGTGCACCCCGGCAGCTTCTTCGATCCGCTGCCGGCCGGAGCCGACCTGTATCTGCTCACCTGGGTGCTGCACGACTGGAACGACGACGACGCGTTGCGCATCCTGCGCCGCTGCGCCGAGGCGGCGGCCGACACGGGCAAGGGCGGCGGGGAGATCCTCGTCGTCGAGAACCTGGTCACCGACGGGCGCCGCGCCGATGTGGCCGCCGCGATGGACCTCAGGCTCCTGGTGCTCTTCGGCGGCCGGGAGCGCATCCCCGGCCAGCTGGACGACCTGGTGTCCCGCGCCGGACTGCGGGTCACCGGCCGCCGGGTCACCGGAACCGGCATCCACCTGGTGAGCTGCGCGCCCACCGGGTGACGCCGGGGCGGGGTACGGGACGGGCGGCACGTGGGAACCGTGCCGCCCGTCGCCGGTTCCGGGTTTCCCGGGTTTCCCGGGTCTCTAGGAGCGCGCGCCAGATGCCACCCGCCCGCCTGCTCCCGATCGCTCCAGAACGCCGCGTACCGGCCGCCGATCGCGAGCAGTTCCTCGTGCGTGCCCTCCTCCACGATCCGCCCGCCCTCCAGGAACGCGATCAGGTCGGCACCGCGGATGGTGTCGAGGCGGTGGGCCACGACGAGGACCGTGCGGTCCGCGGTGAGCGCGCCCAGGGCCTGCTGGATCGCGGCCTCGTTCTCGGCGTCGAGCGCCGAGGTCGCCTCGTCGAGCAGGACGACCGGGGCCTGCTTGAGCAGGGCCCGGGCGAGGGAGATCCGCTGCCGCTCACCGCCGGACAGGGCCGCGCCGCCCTCGCCGACGCGGGCGGCCCAGCCGTCCGGCAGCCGCTCGGTGATCTCGTCGACGCGGGCGATCCGCCCGGCCTCGCGCACCTCCTCGTCGGTGGCGTCCTCACGTCCGGCGCGGATGTTGTCCTCGATCGAGCCCGCGAAGAGGTACACGTCCTGGAAGACCATGGCGAGCCGCGACATCAGCTGCTCCGTCGTCAGGTCGCGGACGTCCGTGCCGCCGACACGGACCGTGCCCCCGGTGACGTCCCAGAAGCGGGCGATCAGGCGGGTCACCGTGGTCTTGCCGGAGCCGGAGGGGCCGACCAGCGCCACCGTGTGCCCGGCCGGGACGCGCAGGTCGAGCCCGTCCAGTACGGTGCGTCCGTCGCCGTAGCCGAAGGAGACGCCGTCGAGTTCGATGCCGCAGGTGTCCGGGAGCGGCGCCGTGGTCGCCGGCTGCGGCAGCGGTTCCGCGGCGAGCACCGCGTCCAGGCGCTCCAGGGTGCCGCGGGCGATCCGCAGGGATCCTCCCAACTCAGCGGCGGCGCCCATGGGTTCGACGAAGCGCACGGCGAGGACCAGCACCGCGATCAGCTCGCCCGCGCCGACCGACCCGCCGACCGCGAGGACCGTGCCCAACAGCAGGACGCAGGTGAAGCAGAGCTGCACGGCGAGCGCGAAGCCCGCGAGGCCGGGCACCGCGATGCGTACGGCGGCGCGCGCCTTCACCTGCTGCTCGCGCAGGGCGGCGTCGAGGAGTTCGTGGTCCTCGGCGGTCCGCCCGAAAGCGCGCAGCGCGGGCTGGTGGCGGGCGAACTCCACCAGCCGGTCCGCGGTCTCGGCGGCCGCGGCATGGGACTGCCGGTCGGCGCGGGCCATCAGCCGTCCGGACCAGCGGTACGCGACGGCCGCGACCGGTGCCGCCGCCAGCATGGCCAGGGCGAGCCGCCAGTCGAAGGCGAAGGTGGCCAGCACGACGACGGCCGGGGTGACGAAGGCGATGCACAGGGGGCGCAGCAGGTTGGCCGCCGCGTTCATCACCTGGACCACGCCCTGCCCCGCCGACTGCCCCAGTGCGCCGGTGCGTTCGCCGTCGAACCAGCCGAGCGGCAGTGCGACCACATGCTCGCCGATGCGGTGGTGCAGCGTGCGCCCGAGATCGGCGCTGAAGCGGTTGCCGCGCACGGCCGCCGTGAACGCGACGGCCCCGTAGGCGGCGGTGGCCGCGGCGAGGGCGGCGACCCACGGCCAGGCCGCCTCCGGATCCTCGCCGAGGAGCCTGGTCAGCAACGGCACCAGAAGCGCGTACGCCACTCCCTGGAGAGCCGCGGCGACGGCCGCCCAGAGGAGCACGCGGCGCAGCCCTTGCGTCTGTTCCCGTCCCAGTACGCGTGTCAGCAGCGCGTTCATCGCGCGGCTCCCTTCTGCTGGAGGGCCCACAGGCGTGCGTAGCGGCCGTCCAGGGCCAGCAGTTCGGCGTGGGTGCCCTGTTCTGTGATGCGTCCGCCGTCGAGGACGACGAGGTGGTCGGCGTCCCGTACGGTCGCGAGCCGGTGGGCGATGACCAGCAGGGTGCGGCCCGCCGCGAGCGCGGACAGGGCCCGCTGGACGGCTGCCTCGGACTCGGGATCGGCGAACGAGGTCGCCTCGTCGAGGACGAGGACGGGCGCGTCGGCGAGCAGCGCCCGGGCCACGGAGAGACGTTGGGACTCGCCGCCGGAGAGCATGGCGTCCTCGCCGACCACCGAGTCGTAGCCGCGCGGCAGCGCGGTGATCCGGTCGTGGATGTGCGCGGCGCGGGCGGCCCGCTCCACGGCCGCGTCGTCGGCGTCGGGACGACCGAGCCGGATGTTGTCGCGGACGCTGGTGCGCAGCAGGTGGGGTTCCTGGAAGACGAACGACACCTGGCGGTACAGGTCGGCCGGGGACATGTCCCGGACGTCCGTGCCGCCGATCCGTATCGTGCCGGCGGTGGTGTCCCAGAAGCGGGGCACGAGCCGGGCGAGGGTGGACTTGCCCGAGCCGGAGGCGCCGACCAGGGCGGTGACGGTGCCGGGGCGCAGGGTCAGGTCGATGTCGCTCAGGACGTCGGTGGCACCGTCGTAGCTGAAGCCGACGCCGGTCAGTTCGACCCGGCCGTCCGGTCCCGGGGGTGCCGGCTCGGATGCCCCGGGCAGGGCGGGGTTGCCAGCAGTGCCTGGATCTCACGGGCGCTCTGCAGGCCGCCCTGGACGGCGTGCCCGGACTGGGCGAGCCCCATCACGGAGCCGGTGAGGGCGGGCCCCAGCAGCACGAACGGCACGAGGTCGAGCGCCTCGGCCCAGCCCTGTGTGACGAAGAGGGTGCCGGCGGCGGTGGCGACGAGCGAGGGCGGCCGGTCCGGAGAGGGCGAGCGCGGCCGAGGTGCTGGCCCGTGTCGTACTCATGATCCAGTCGCGGAAGAACGCGGAGAAGCTGTCGGCGGCAGTCGTCGTAGGCGCGA
>KE354364.1 GCA_000415505.1 Streptomyces afghaniensis 772 | reverse complement strand
CGTCGCACCCGGCGAGAAGGGCACCGCGGTCGTCGTCGGCCATGTCGACAACCAGCAGGGCCCCGCCGTGTTCTACGCACTCGGGGCCCTGAAGAAGGGAAACCGCGTCGAGATCGCCCGGCAGGACGGGAAGACCGCCGTGTTCGAGATCTACGGCATCGAGGTGTTCGAGAAGGACAACTTCCCCGGCGACCGTGTCTACGCCTCCAAGGGCGCGGCGGAACTGCGGGTCATCACCTGCGGCGGCGGCTTCTCCCAGCAGAACGGCTACGAGGGCAACGTCGTCACCTTCGCCCGCCTGGTCGAGGTGCGCTGAGCGTTCCCCGGCCGGGCGGGCGAGGGCCCGGCGGCATGTCTCAGGCGTAGTGCCGCCGGGGCACGGTGACGTGGTAGCCGGAGTCCAGCAGTTCGGGCAGGTAGCGCCGCAGGGCCCGCACGCTCTGCGAGCGGTCGCCCCCGGCGTCGTGTGAGAGCACCACGACGCCGGGGGCGGCGCCGTTCTCGACCCGGTCGACGATGGACCGGGTGCCGGGGGTGGTCCAGTCGAGGGTGTCGAGCGTCCAGGCGAGGGGTTCCATGCCGAGTTCGGCGCCCAGTTGGAAGGCAGCGCGGTTCCAGGCGCCGTAGGGGGCGCGGAACCACTCGGGGCGCTCGCCGCAGGCCTCCTCGATGACGTCGCAGGTGCGTTCCATCTGGGAGCGGATCTGCCGGCGGGTGAGACGGGTGAGCAGCGGGTGGGACCAGGTGTGGTTCCCGACGACATGGCCCTCGTCGGCCATCCGGGCCAGCAACACCTTGTTGTCGGCGGCCATCTCCCCGCACACGAAGAACATGGCGCGCACGTCGTACTCGGCCAGGGTGTCGAGGATGGCCGGGGTGTAGCGGGGATCGGGGCCGTCGTCGAAGGTCAGGACCATGGCGCGGCCGCGGCCGGAGAAGCGCAGCAGCGGTTTGCGGCGTACCAGGGTCCGGCGGGGCGCGGCCTGCGGCGGCCCGTATCCGGTCACGGGCTGGAGACGGTACGCGGAGGAGTCGGGCGGGCGGCGGGCCTGCGGCCCCGCGGACGGGACGGACCCGGCGGGGCCGTCCCCGGTGACCGCCGTGAGCACACCGGCCGTGGCGGCCACCCCCACGGCGCCGGTGCCCGCGATCAACAACCGGCGGCGGGTGAGCAACTGATCCCTCTTCATGACTCATCAGTCGCCCGGCTGAAGGTCGACGCACCTGAGCAACACCGGCGCGGCGGCACGTTTTCACCCGGACGGCCCACGCGGAAGGGTCAACGGCGGCGCACCAGGGGGAACGGCAGCGTCTCCCGGATCGTCAGTCCGGTGAGGAACATGACCAGCCGGTCGACGCCGATGCCGAGGCCGCCGGTGGGCGGCATGGCGTACTCGAGGGCGTCGAGGAAGTCCTCGTCGAGTTCCATCGCCTCGGGGTCTCCCCCGGCGGCGAGCAGGGACTGTGCGGTGAGGCGGCGGCGCTGCTCGACGGGGTCGGTCAGCTCCGAGTAGGCGGTGCCCAGTTCGGTGCCGAAGGCGACGAGGTCCCAGCGTTCTGCCAGGCGCGGGTCGGTGCGGTGCTGCCGGGTGAGCGGGGAGACGTCGGTCGGGAAGTCCTTGTAGAAGGTGGGCAGCCCGGTCCGCTCCTCCACCAGCCGCTCGTACATCTCCAGGACGATGTCGCCGTGCCCGTCGTCGGCGGTGTACGGCACCCCGGCGCCGTCGCACAGCCGCTTGAGGGTCTCGGTGCCGGTGCCCGGGTGGATCTCCTCGCCGAGGGCCTCGCTGATGGCGCCGTGGACGGTCTTGACCGGCCACGGGCCGGAGATGTCGTACTCCTTGCCGTCCTTGTGGGCCACGGGCGTGCCGAAGGCGGCGGTCGCGGCGCCCTGGACGAGTTCGCGGACGAGGTCGAGCATCACGTCGTAGTCGGCGAAGGCCTGGTAGGCCTCCAGCATCGTGAACTCGGGGTTGTGCTTGTAGGAGACGCCCTCGTTGCGGAAGGTGCGGCCCAGCTCGAAGACCTTCTCCAGGCCGCCGACGCACAGCCGCTTCAGGTACAGCTCGGGGGCGATCCGCAGGTAGAGGTCGAGGTCGTAGGCGTTGATGTGGGTGGTGAAGGGCCGGGCGTTGGCGCCGCCGTGGATCTGCTGGAGCATCGGTGTCTCGACCTCGAGGTAGCCGCGTTCCAGCAGGCCCTGGCGCAGCGCCTGGACGGCGGTGGAGCGGGCTCGGATCACCTCGCGGGCGTCGGGGCTCGCGACCAGGTCGAGGTAGCGGCGGCGGACCTTGGCCTCCGGGTCGGCGAGGCCCCGGCGCTTGTCGGGCAGGGGGCGCAGGCACTTGCCGGTGAGCTGCCAGGAGGTGACGAAGACGGTCGGCTCGCCCTGGTCGCTGACACCGGCGCGGCCGGTGGCGGTGATGTGGTCGCCGATGTCGGTGTCGGCGGTGAAGCGGTCCAGGGCGGGGCCGGAGCGGTCGCGGGTGAGGGCGAGCTGGTGGTCGCCGGACCAGTCGCGCAGCACGACGAAGACGATGCCGCCGAAGTCGCGGACCAGCATGATCCGGCCGGCGACGGTGACGTCGTCGCCCTGCTCGATGCCGGCGAGGGTGTGCGTGCGGGCCGGGATGCCCACCGGGTAGGGGTCGGTGCCCGCGGCGCGCAGCCGGTCGAGTTTGCCGTGCCGGACGCGGACCTGGTCGGACAGGCCGGCGAGAGGGTCGGCGGGCTCGGTCCCGTCCCCTCCGGCGAGGCCGAGCGCCGCCAGTGACGGCAGCCCCTGAGTGGTGGCGGGCCGCTGTCCGCCCTTCGGGTGCCCTCTTCCCCTGCCCCACAACGTACGCATCGACGGTACGGAGACGAAGCCCTCGGCGATGCCGGAGGCGAGTCCCACCCGGGCGAGCGAGGCGGCGTCCGCGTAGCAGAGGAAGCGCGGGTACCACTCGGGGCGGTACTTGGCGTTGGACCGGTACAGGGCCTCCAGTTGCCACCACTTGGAGAAGAACAGCAGCAGGCGGCGCCAGAGGCGGAGCACCGGTCCGGCGCCGATGCGGGCGCCCTCCTCGAACACGGAGCGGAAGACGGCGAAGTTCAGCGAGATCCTGCGCACGCCCAGTTTCGGTGCGGCGTGGCACAGTTCGGCGACCATGAACTCCATGACGCCGTTGGGGGCGGTACGGTCACGGCGCATCAGGTCCAGGGAGACGCCGTCCCTGCCCCAGGGCACGAAGGACTGGAGGGCGAGGAGGCGGCCGTCCTCGTCGTGGGCCTCGACGAGGAGGCAGTCGCCGTCGGCCGGGTCGCCGAGCCGGTCCAGGGCCATGGAGAAGCCGCGCTCGGTCTCCGTGTCGCGCCAGGCGTCGGCCCGTTCGACGATCTGCCGCATCTCTTCCTCGCTGAGGGTGGAGTGGCGGCGGACGCGGCAGGTGGCGCCGGTGCGGCGGACGCGGTTGACGGCCTGGCGGGTGACGCGCATGTCGCGGCCGTCGAGGTCGAAGTCGAGGACGTGCAGGATCGCCTCGTCGCCGAGCTGGAGCGCGCCGAGCCCGGCGCGGACGAAGGCCCGTGCGCCCTCCTCGGAGGCGCCCATCACGGCGGGTACCCAGGCGTACCGGCGGGCCATCTCCTGCCAGGCGGCGATCGCGTGCGGCCAGGCCTCCCGGTCGCCCACCGGGTCGCCGCCGGCCAGGCACACGCCGGCCTCGACGCGGTAGGTGACGGCGGCCTTGCCGCTGGGCGAGAAGACGACGGCCTTGTCGCGGCGGGTGGCGAAGTAGCCGAGGGAGTCCTGGTCGCCGTAGCGGGCGAGGAGGGCGCGGATACGGGCCTCCTCGTCGTCGTGCAGGGCGGCTTCCAGGCGCTGCGAGCGGAAGAGGGTGGCGACGGCGTTCAGCAGGGCGAGCGCGCCGAACAGGCCGAGCAGGAAGAACAGGGCGTGCGGCGGACGGCCGTCGAAGCTGCCCGCGGGCACCAGGCCGCCCAGCACCCGGTTGGCGGCCCAGGCGAGGCGCTCGCTGCGGGGCAGTGTGCCCGGGAACGCCTCGACGAGTGCCCAGCCGACCAGGATCGCCCCGACCAGCCCGGCCACGAGGACGGCGAGCGCCCGGCGTACGGCGGCCCGGCGGGAGGCGGCGTAGAACTCGCCGCGGGCGGCGATCAGCAGGATCAGGGCGAGGCCGCAGACCACGAAGGACGGCACGGACTCGGCGAACTCGCCGACGGCCATGCCGAGGATGTCGGTCAGGACCAGCAGGCCCAGGTAGACGACGACCAGCCACCAGGCGATCTTCTTGCGGGCGCCGGTCGCGGCGGCGAGCAGGAACAGGAAGACCGCGTAGGCGAGGTTGGCGCTGACGGGGACGAGCAGCAGGTCGAGGAAGCGGACGAGGGGGCGCAGCGCGGTGCGCAGCGGCGGGATGACCGCCAGCAGGGCGCAGAGCAGGCCCAGGGCGCCGAAGAGGACCGCGAAGCCCTCGGGTACCCGGCCGGGGAAGCCGTGGGCCCGGCCGCGGGGCGGCCGTATCGGGCCCGTGGTGTCCGTCCCGGCCGTCCCGGTGTCCGCGCTGGCACTCATGTTTCGACGATAGGAACACCCGCGTCTTCCCGCCCCTCGAACAGCTCCCGCCGCAGAGCCGGAGCGGTGGCCTCCGATAGCCTCGCGGCGTGACGGAACAGCACTCCCATCAGTTCGAACGGGGCACGGACGGGCCGAAGGTGATCGTGGTCGGGGTGGACGGCTCCGACTCGTCCCTGCGGGCCGCGGCCTACGCCGCCGGCCTGGCCCGCCGCCAGCACGCGCTGCTCGCCGTGGTGTACGTGCAGCCGGTGCTGGCGGCGGGCGCGGCGCTCGGGGCGCCGGTGGCCGAGACGACCGACGAGATCGCCGAGGACCTGGTGGCGTACATCCGGGACGCGGCCGAGCGGCTCAAGGGGATATTCGAGGTCCGCTGGGAGTTCCACACGTTCCGCGGCGACCCGTACGGCGGCCTGGTGAAGGCGGCGGACGACCTCAAGGCGGACGCGGTGGTCGTGGGCGCGTCCGAGCAGGCGGGCCACCGGATCGTCGGATCGGTGGCGGTGCGCCTGGTGAAGGCCGGGCGGTGGCCGGTGACGGTGGTGCCGTAGGCCTTGATCGCGGGTCCGGTACCGGACGGCGTAACGTCGGCGAGTCTCGGTCCGTCGCCCGACTTACGTTCGTAGGGGGCCGAGGGAGGTACTGATGACCGATCACCCGAACATCGCCGTGTTCCACCGTGTCATGACCGCATTCTCGGCAGGCGACATGGGCGCATTGGCCGAGATGTTCCATCCCGATGTGGTGTGGCACGTGGGGGGCAGGAACCCCCTGGCGGGCGAGTACCGAGGACGCGAGGAGACGTTCGCCCGGTTCGCGCGCGAGTTCGAGCTTACGGATGGCACCTACCGCCCGGAGCTCCACGACCTCCTCGCCAACGACGACCACACGGTCGCCCTGCTCCACGTCACGGCATCACGCGGGGCGAAGACACTCGACATGGACTACGCCCTCGTCCTCCACATCGACGACAGCCGGATCACCGAGGGCTGGGTGGTGACGACCGACCCGGCGGCGCACGACGACTTCTGGTCGTAGCGGTTCGGTCAGCCATGACGGCAGCGCAGGCACAGGCCTCCCCGGTGGCTTGTGCGGGGCAGCCCGCCCTTCAGGGCGACGTATGTGCAGCGCCGCGGCGAGGTCGTGGCCGAGCCCGGCGTAGGGAAGCGCCCATGCGGTGAGCCGGGTGGCCGCGTCGAAGCGGTCACGGGCAGCCGTGACCGGGTCAGGTCCTCCTACGCGCTGGCTGCGGCTGGAGCCCTTGTCCCTCGTCGCACACGACCTGAGCCGCGCCGTGGCCCCGTGAGGCGGCGGGGAGCTTGCACGGTGTCTTCCGTCGCGGGGGCACCTGGGCCATCATGATCCGCCATCAGCCGTTTGCCGATCGCGAAGAGGTGAGGCGCATGGCCGGGCTCCGGATGGGACAAGGGATTCTCCGTCGCAAACCCATCGAGCAGATCGAGGAGACGGAAGTCGGCAAGGGCACCCAGCTGGAACGGTCCCTGGGGCTGTGGCAGCTGACCGCCATCGGGGTCGGCGGCATCATCGGCGCGGGCATCTTCACGCTCGCGGGAACCGTGGCCAACGGCACGGCGGGTCCGGCCGTGCTCGTCTCCTTCCTCATCGCGGGCGTCGCGAGTGCCGCGGCCGCCCTGTCCTACGCCGAGTTCGCCGGGCTCATCCCGAAGGCCGGTTCCGCCTACACCTACGGCTACGCGGTGCTCGGCGAGCTCGCGGGCTGGTTCATCGGCTGGGACCTGCTGCTGGAGTACACGGCGATCGTGGCGGTGGTCGCGATCGGCATCTCGGGCTACTTCAGCTTCCTGGTCGGCGAGATGGGCGCCGACCTGCCGAACTGGATGCTGGGCGCGCCCGGCACCGGCGACGGGCACAGGGTCGACCTGTTCGCGGCGCTGCTGTGCCTGCTCATCGCCTACCTGCTGACCCTCGGCATCAAGAACGCGGCCCGGTTCGAGACGGTCGTGGTGGTGCTGAAGGTCCTGGTCGTGCTGCTGGTGATCGGGGTCGGCGTGTTCCACATCGACACGGCGCACTACAACCCGTTCTTCCCGTACGGGTTGGGCGGGGCGTTCACGGGCGCGGCGACGGTGTTCTTCGCGGTCTTCGGCTACGACGCCATGTCGACGGCGGCCGAGGAGTCCAAGGACGCGCAGCGGCACATGCCGAAGGCGATCGTCTACTCGCTCGTCATCTCGATGGTCCTGTACGTGGCGGCCTGCCTGGTGCTGACGGGCATGCAGGACTACAAGGACATCGACAAGGAGAGCGGCTTCTCGACGGCGTTCAAGTCGGTGGGGCTGAGCGGGCTGGCGGACGTCATCGCGGTGGGCGCGATCATCGGCATCCTCACGGTGATGTTCACGTTCATGCTGGGCGTGACCCGGGTGTGGTTCTCGATGTCCCGGGACGGGCTGCTGCCCAAGTGGTTCGCGAAGACGCACCCGACGCGGCACGTGCCCACCCGTGTCACCTGGATCGTGGGGGTCGCGTCGGCCGCCATCGCCGGGTTCCTGCCGATCAGCGAGGCGGCCGAGCTGACCAACATCGGCATCCTGCTGGCGTTCGTGGTGGTGTGCGCGGCGGTGATCGTGCTGCGCTACCGGCAGCCGGACCTGCCGCGCACGTTCCGTACGCCGTGGATGCCGGTCGTGCCGGCGCTGGGCATCGTCTTCTCGATCTGGCTGATCACCTTCCTCCAGTGGCAGACGTGGGCGCGGTTCGCCGTCTGGTTCGCGATCGGGCTCGTGATCTACTTCGCGTACTCCTACCGGCGCTCGGAGCTGGCGCGGCGCTGACCTGGCGGTTCTCGCCTACTCCCCCATCACCAGGCCGTCCTCGGCCGCGCCCCGGCTGAGCACGATGTCGCGGATGCGGTCGCGGACGGCCTGTACGCCGGCGCCCTGGGCGATCGCCCGGTTGAGGTTGACGACCCGGCCGGCGTCGACGTCGAACAACTGTGGGACGAACTCGGCCTTCGTCACCTCCCAGCGGCCGCCCGGCCGTGCGGGCGGGGCGAAGGTGAACCGGCCGAGGGTGGACTGGTTGCCGCGCGGGTCCCGGGCGCCCTGGTGGTTGGTCATCTCGCCGGCGATCTGGTCGCCCATGCCGTAGATCACCCAGGTGCCGTTGACCTTCTCGTAGGCCTGCGGGACGTGCGCGTGGGTGCCGAGGATCAGGTCGATGTCGGGACGGTTCCCGCTGCGCGCGGCGGTGAGGCTCCGGGTCAGGGTCAGCTGCCGTTCGTCGGGGGCTCCTGCCATTCGGTGCCCCAGTGCAGGGAGACCACGACCACGTCGGCGCCCGCCTCGCGCGCGGCCCGGGCGTCCGCGAGGACCGTGGTCTCGTCGATGAGGTTCACGGCCCAGGGCTGCCCGTCGGGGAGCGGGACGCCGTTGGTGTCGTAGGTGTAGGCGAGGTGGGCGACCTTCGCCGGGCCCGCCTGGAGGACCGTCACCGTGCGGGCCTCCTCCTCGGTGCGAGCCGAGCCGGCGTGCCGGACGCCCGCGCGGTCGAGGGCGTCGAGGGTGCGGCGGATGCCGTCGGCGCCGTCGTCGAGGGTGTGGTTGGAGGCGGTGGAGCAGCCGTCGTAGCCGGTGGCGGCGAGGGCCGGGGCCACCTCGGGCGGGGACTTGAAGGCGGGGTATCCGGTGTAGTCGCCGTTCGCGCCGTACACGGTCTCCATGTGGCACAGGGCCACGTCGGCAGGGGAGACGACGGAGCGGATCCCGGCGAGCATCGGCCGGAAGTCGTAGCCGGTGCCGCCGGCGTCGAAGCGGGCCCGGTCGATGATCGAGCTGTGCGGGAGGACGTCCCCGGAGGCGACCAGTGTGAAGCCGCGTGGTGCGACCGCGGACGGTGCCGAGCGTCCCTGGCCGGCCGGTTCGTGGTTGCGGGCCTGGCAGGCGGCGCCCGCGGCGAGGGCGACGGTCAGGGCCAGGGCCACCTGTCGACTGCGTGCGATCATCCATTCACCCCACGGTGGGCGTTGTGGTCGTATTTACACACGAACAGGAAAGAAGGCACACAGCGCCCCACGCGGCTCCGACACGCTCATCAGCCCGTCCGGCACCCGCATGGCCGGACGCCCTGACCGTTCGTCGAACCGTTCGTCGACGCGATCGACCGTCCGCCGCACAGGCGGGTACGTGCCCTGTCCCCCCGGCTGCGCCCTGCGGTGGCATACGGCCATGACGGCCGGATCCACTCTCACGAACGGGACGACCGCCGAGCACGAGCTCGCCGCACTGCAGCGGGAGCACGGCCGGCCCCTCTTCGCGCTCCTGCTCCGGCTCTGCGACGGCGACCGGCAGCGCGCGGAGGACCTGGTGCAGGAGACGCTGGTGCGCGCCTGGCAGCACCCCGAGGCCCTGCGCGCCGACGACTTCGACTCCGTACGGCCCTGGCTGATGACCGTCGGGCGGCGGCTCGCGATCGATGCCCGGCGGGCCCGGCAGGCGCGTCCGGCCGAGGTCGGCGACGCGGTGCTGGAGAACGCGCGGGTCATCTCCGACCACGCCGAGCGGGCCGCGGCGATGCTCGATGTCCGCCGGGCTGTGAAGACACTCACTCCGGAACACCGTGAAGTCCTGGTGCTCGTGTACTTCCAGGGGGCGAGTGTGGCGGAAGCCGCGGCGACCCTCGGGATCCCGCCCGGTACCGTGAAGTCCCGCGCGTACTACGCGCTGCGCGCCCTGCGCCGGGTGCTTCCGGGATACGCCGCCGACCTGCGCTGAAACCAATGGCCGAGTCAAGCCTCCGTAAAGCGCCTTGCTGAGGACCCCGGTTGAGTAATCGGCTGTTCCCATCCGTGTTCCGGAGGGGGCCGTCAGTGCCCCGGAGCCCGGTGTCGGGCGACGCGCACGTACCGGAGGAAGGCAGGAAGGGATGCTGCACAGAAGCGAAGAGGGCACGGACGGCGCCGGCGGTGAACTGACCGTCCCCATGGCGTGGTTGTATGCCGAGTACATCGCCGACGAGCTGCTGCGGACCGGCGATCTGATGCCGCCGACGTCCTTCGAGTTCCGCGCGGGGCGGGACGCCCTGGCGCTGACCATCTTCCTCTCCGACACCGAGGGAGAGCTCTCCGGCATCCGGGTCGTCACGCAGTTGGAGACGTGGCTGTCATTGACGGCGTACGACCAGCCGTGGCAGGAGTGGGTGCGCGAGCGGCTGGCCGAGGTCGCCGCCGCGGCCGCGGAGTCGGGCCGGCCCGCGCCGGACCTGGACCTGGCGGAGGAGGCCTGGCGCTGGCTCCAGGAGACGGAGCTGCTCGCGCCCGACCTGAACGCGGTGCCGGGCGGCGCTCCGGTGGTCGGGGAGGACGAGGGGCCGAAGGTCTGGACGCCCGCCTGGCAGCTCGGACTGCCGCTGGGACACCTCGCCATCCATCTTTTTTAGATTTCTGCGGCCCCGGACCAATCCGCGGGCCGGAGGGCTCCGAATCCTTTGGTTGCGATTGTGTCACCGGCTTGAGTGATTCCGCTGCCTGGTCCGTACCGGTGGGAGCAAGGAGTAACCCCACCCGCACCCAACGGCACGAGGATTCGGCATGAGGTCCCTGGAAAGGCATCGCGACGTCGGCGCCTACGCGCTCGGCGTGCTGGACGAGGCGGAGGCCTTCCGCTTCGAGGACCACCTCATGGAGTGCCCTCGGTGCGCCGCAGAGGTGACGGAATTCGGCCCGACCACACGGCAGTTGATGCTGTACCGGCGGGCGACGCCACGGTTCGTGCACCCGATGGCGCAGCCCGGGCCGCGCATGCTGGACCGGCTGCTGGCCGAGGTGGCGACCCGGCGCCGGGCCGGACGCCGGCGCATGCTGTTCGGCCTGGCCGCGTCGGTGCTGATCGCCGTGTCGGTACCCGGCGTGGCGATGATGGCCCGGGGCAGCGCCGAGGAGCCGGTGCGGATCGCGGCGACCGACGCCCGGTCGGGTGTCTGGGCCCAGGTCACGGTGGAGGACAAGGCCTCGGGCAGCCAGGTCGAGCTGAAGGTGAAGGACGCGGCCGGTCCCCGGTCCTGCCACCTGGTCATCGTCGGCCGTGACGGCACCGAGGAGACCGCGACCAGCTGGCACGGGCCCGGGCACGACACCCACCCCAGCACGATGATGGCCAGCTCCTCCAAGCATCCCGACGAGACCGCCCGTTACGAGGTCCGCTCGGCGTCCGGAGAGGTCCTGGTGAGACTCCAGCCCCAGTAGGCCGGTCCGTCCGCGAAGGGGCTGTCGTCCGTCCGCCCCTGTCGCCGGGCACGCCGTGCGCCCCGGTGTGAGACTGCTGGACGACACACCCGGCAGGCCCCGGGTGCCCGCGGTCCCGGCGAGGGGAGACGAGGTGCCGACATCCAGCAGCGCCGGCTCGTCCCGCTCGGCGACATCACCCGCCCCTGCTCGTCGACGACTCCCTCGCGGGCTGGACCTACCGCACCCAGTCCCTGCGCGTGGAGGAGTCCGAGTCGGGCGGCATGACGGCCTGGGTCCCCCTCGTGGACGGCGCGGAACGCCTCGGCGTCCTCGCCGTGCAGGCGCCGTCGCTGACGCCGGCCGTCCTGCGCCGCGGCAGGGCTCTGGCCACCCTGCTCGCCATGATGATCACGTCGGCCCGGGCGTACCAGGACTCCCTCGTCCGGCGTACGCGCACGAACCCCATGGCCCTGCCCGCCGAGATGCTGCGGGCCTTCCTGCCGCCCCGCACGATCGGCACCGGACACGTCGTGTCGACGGCCGTGCTGGAGCCGGCCTACGAGATCGGCGGCGACGCCTTCGACCACTCCCTGACGGAGACGACCCTGCACGCCACGGTCCTCGACGCCATGGGACACGACCTGGCCTCCGGGCTCACCACGGCCGTGTCGCTGGCCGCGTGCCGCAACGCCCGGCGGACCGGGGCGGACCTGCCCGAACTCGTGGAGTGCGTCGACGACGCGCTGGCGCGCTGGCTGCCCGACCAGTTCTGCACGGGCGTCCTGGCCCAGCTGGACCTGGCCTCCGGGACGCTGCGGTGGAGCAACTGCGGGCATCCCACCCCGCTGCTCATCCGCGACCAGCGGCTGCTCGTCGACGCGATGCGCCGCGAGCCGGATCCGCCGATGGGGCTGCCCTCGCTGCTCGCCGGGCGGCAGCGGCAGACGCACGAGATCGCGCTGCGGCCGGGCGACCGGGTGCTGATGTACACGGACGGGGTCACCGAGGCCAGGGGCGCCGACGGCGCGGAGTTCGGGCTGGAGCAGTTCGCGGACTACATCATCCGGGCGACGGCCGCGGGAGAGCTGGCGCCCGAGACGCTGCGGCGCCTCATCCACTCCATCCTCGACTCGTCCACCAGCCGGCTGCGGGACGACGCGACCATCCTCATGTTCGAGTGGTCGCGCCCGCCCTGCTGAGGGCGGGGCGGGGTCACTTCAGCAGCCGCGACATCCTGCGGTCCGCCAGCGGCTTGCCGCCCGTCTGGCAGGTCGGGCAGTACTGGAGCGAGGAGTCGCTGAAGGACACCTCGCGGATGGTGTCCCCGCACACCGGGCAGGGCTCGCCGGTGCGGCCGTGCACGCGCAGGCCGCTCTTCTTCTCGGCCTTCAGCCGGCCGGCCGCCACGCCCCGGGAGCGTTCGACCGCCTCGGTGAGCGTGTCGCGCAAGGCCGCGTACAGCCGCCCGGTCTCCTCCTCGCTCAAGGACGCGGCCAGCTTGAAGGGCGACATCTTCGCCGCGTGCAGGATCTCGTCGCTGTAGGCGTTGCCCACGCCCGCGATCAGCCCCTGGTCGCGCAACGCGCCCTTGAGCTGCCGCCGTTCACCGGCCAGGAGTTCCGTGAAGCGCCGCTCGTCGAAGTCGTCGGCCAGTGGGTCCGGGCCGAGCCGGGCGATGCCCTGGACCTCCTGCGGGTCCGCCACGACGTACACCGCGAGCCGCTTCTGGGTGCCCGCCTCGGTCAGGTCGAAGCCGGCGCCGGTCTCCAGGGCCACGCGCAGGGCGAGGGGGCCCTTGCCGGGGCGGGGCGGGCCGTCGGGCAGGCGGTCCTTCCAGTGCAGCCAGCCGGCGCGGGCCAGATGCGTCACGAAGTGCGGCCCGTCCGCGGTCCCGACGTCGAGGAACTTGCCGTACCGGCGCACGGCGGCGACCTCGTGGCCCTCCAGCGCGGACAGGGGCGGGTCGTACGTCTTCAGGACGCTGATCGCGACGGGCAGCACCCGTACGATCTCGTGGCCGACGAGGTGCTCGGTGAGGAAGTCCTTGAGCGCCTCGACCTCGGGGAGTTCCGGCATAGGTCCAGAGTGCCACGTGGGGTCATTCGTGGTCGGGCACCACGAACTCGCACCACACGGCCTTGCCGCCGCCGCGTGCCTCCACGCCCCACACGTCGGTGAGCAGCTCCACCAGCAGCAGGCCCCGTCCGGAGACGCCCGACTCGCCGGCCTCGCGGCGGCGTGGCAGGGCGCTGGAGGAGTCCTCGACCTCGACGCGCAGCCGGCGCTCGGAGCCGGTGAGGACCCGCAGGGTGACGATCGCGGAGCCCTCGGTGTGCATCAGGGCGTTGGTGATCAGCTCGTCGGCGACCAGTTCGATGTCGTCGGCGCGCTCCCGGGCTCCCCAGACGCCGACCGCGGTGCGGATCATGTGCCGGGCGTCGACGAGGGCCGCCGGGTCGCCGGGGGCGACGTGCCGCTGGAGCCGCCGGCCGGACCGCGGGCTGTCCGGGCCGCGCCGGCGCAGCAGGAGCAGCGCCACATCGTCGTCGCCGCCGCGCTCGGCGGCCACGTCGATGAGCCGGTCGGCGAGGTCCCGTACGTCGTCGGGGCCGGTGGCGACGAGTGCGGTGAGGGTGCGCATCCCGTCGTCGAGGTCGGCGCCGGGCTGCTCCACCAGGCCGTCGGTGCACAGCAGCAGCGTCTCGCCCGGGTCCAGCTCCACGGTGCTCACCGGGTAGTCGAGGCGGCCGAACTCGGCGGACAGGCCGAGCGGCAGGCCGCCCGGGACGGTGACGCGGCGGCAGGAGCCGTCGGTGTGCCGCACGAGCGGATCGATGTGGCCGGCCCGGACCATCTGGAGCACGCCGGTGGACAGGTCGGCCTCCGCGTACAGGCAGGTCGCGGAGCGGTCGGTGTCGAGTTCGTGCAGGAAGACGGAGGCGCGGGCCATCACGGTCGCCGGGGTGTGCCCCTCGGCGGCGTAGGCGCGCAGCACGATGCGCAACTGGCCCATGACGGCCGCCGCGTGCGTGTCGTGGCCCTGGACGTCGCCGATGACGGCGCCGACCCGGCCGCCGGGCAGCGGGATCAGGTCGTACCAGTCGCCGCCGATGTCCCGGCCGACGGAGCCGCCGATGGTGGCGGCGCGGTAGCGGACGGCGACGTCGGCCCCGGGCACGCTCGGGATGGTCCGGGGCAGCATGGCCTGCTGGAGGCCCTGCGCCAGGTCCATCTCCTGCTCGTAGAACATGGCCCGCTGCAGGCTCTGCGCGATGCTGCTGCCGAGGGCGACGAGGATGTTGCGCTCCTCGGGGGTGAAGCCGCGCCGGTCGCTGTAGAGCAGCCCGATGGCGCCGATCGGCCGTGCCTGGACGATGAGCGGCAGATAGGCGGCCGAGGTGATGTTCAGGCCGGTGATGTGCGGCCAGAGGATCGGGTAGCGCTCGGCGAACTCCTCCGGCGACTCGATGAAGCAGGGGCTGAGGGTCCGTACGGCCTCGCTCATCGGGTAGGGCTCGTCGATCCGGGTGATGCGGGTGCCGGGCACGAAGCTGTCCGAGGGCCCCTCGGCGACCAGGCGGATGCGGCCGGCCTCGACCAGGCCCATGACGAGGCTGGTGGCACCCAGGTGGGTGAGGCCGTGGGTGTCCTTGAGGACGTCGATGACGTCCTGGACGGTGCGGGCGTGGGCGAGGGCGGCCGTGGTGAGTTCGACGACGCTGGTCTGCTGCCGTCGGGCCTCGTCCTGGGCGGCCTCGTCGCTGCGGGCGTCGCTCTTGGCGAGTTCCCGGGTGGCGTCCCGGACGATGCCGATGATGCGGCGGGGCCGTCCGGTGTGGTCGCGGCGGATGTAGCCCTGGGTGTGGGTCCAGCGCAGGGAGCCGTCTCGGCGCCGGATGCGGAAGTAGGCGCCGTAGTTCTCGCTGCCGTCCTTCAGGGCCTGGGAGACCGCGGTGTCCAAGCGCCGGGCCTCGCCGGGCGGGACGCGCTTGGCGAGCGTCTCGGGGTGGTCGTCGTACTCGTCGGGGCGCACGTCGAAGATGTCGTGGGCCTGGGCGTCCATGTGCATCAGGCCGGTGTCCAGATCCCAGTCGAAGCTGCCCATCCGGTTGAGCGCGAGGATCGGGTCCGGGTGGGCGGGCCAGTCGTCCGGGAGGGACAGGGCGCTCGCTCCCCGATCAGCCATGGGCCCACCTTGCCAGGATTCGTCCGATTCTTCGACCGGATGTGCTGAGTTTACGGGCCACTCCGCCGAACCGGCCCTCAGTTACCGAAGACGTCCGTGGGGCTGCCGAGGATGCTCTCGACGGCCCGGTCGTCGGGAATCAGCCCGGCTCCGTCGGGCGGATCGGGACTGTCCGGCACGGCGTCGGGGCCGAACTCGTCGACCTCGTCGGCGTCGGGGCCGGCGATGTCCTCGGGGGACGGTTCGTCGGGCAGCGGGCCGGTGCCGTCGGCCGGTGGTGCGTCCGTGGCGGTGGCCTGGGGGCTCATGTCACTCGGGGAGCTCGTGTCCCAGGAGGATGTGCCTGCCGGGTCCGGTGGAGCGCTTGACTCGCGTGGGAGCCCGGACGGCACCGGCGCCGGCGGTGGCGGGTCCGACGCCCAGACCGGTGGCGGCAGGGCCCGGTCGTGGCGTACGTCGTGGCCGGTGCGCCGTTCGATCCAGGTGCGGGTGGTGACGTCGACGATCGTGAAGGTGGTGATCACCTGTGGGGCGGGGGTCACGACGATGACCCGGCCGGGCCGGTAGCCGGGCCAGGGGATGCCCTTGGTGTCCGGCGTGCCGCGCAGCGCCACCGGCGGGCGGAGCGGGTTGCCGCAGGCGCACCGCACGCGCGGCACGCCCCGGTCGTCGACCAGGACGGCGGTGCCCGCCTGGAGGACGGCCTGGTGGCCGAGGGCCCGGCCGGCGCGGAAGCCGTGGCCGGTGACGCGGGTGTCGGAGCGCAGCACCACCGGGGTCAGTGCGCGCAGGTGGTCCGGGACGGACGCCGGGGAGACGCCGGCGACCCGGGCGAAGGCGTGCGTCCTGGCCCGGTCGCGGGTGAGGTGGCCGATCTGCCGGGCGACGTCACAGCTGCCGGTCCGCTCGATGCCGCCGTACAGGCCGGGTGTTCCGCCGGAGAGCGAGCGCAGGCCGTTCAGGCCGGCGGAGACCCGGGCTGCGTCGCCCGGGGGGACCGACTCCGGCGTTCGGGGGGTGGGGGACGGGGTAACCGTCGTGGTGGCCGTGGAGTCCGTGAAGGGGTTCGGCCCCGGGGCCGCGGCCGGCTGGAGGAAGAGTGCCCCGCCGGCGCCCGCGGCGTCGCCATCGCCGTCGCCGCCGCTGTCGCCCCCGCAGCCCGAGAGGAGGAGCGCCGCAAAGAGCGCGCAGGCCGTGACGAAGGTCCCGGTAGGTCTCCGCACCTCACCCTCCAGCCCACTTCGTCACGTATGTCACAGTCATCACTATTGTTTGCTTCACTCACTCGGGTCACGCAACCGGAACGGTGGCACACGGAGCGTGACAGCGAGGTCCGGCGCCGCACTGGGAGGAACGCACGGCCGTGGACTGGTTCACAGCATCCGACTACTGGCTGACCCGGCTGGTCTTCCAGCGGGCGCTGGCCGCCGTGTACCTGGTCGGGTTCCTGACGGCGGCGCTGCAGTTCCGCGCGCTGATCGGGCAGCGCGGCATGCTGCCGGTGCCGCGGTTCGTCGAGCGGGTGCCGTTCAAGCGGGCGCCGAGCCTGTTCCAGCTGCACTACTCGGACCCCTTCTTCGCCGTCTGCGCGTGGGCGGGCTGCGCGGTGTCGGCGGGGCTGCTGGCGGGTCTCGACTCGCTGCTGCCCCTGTGGGGCGGCATGCTGCTGTGGCTGGTGCCGTGGGTGCTGTACCTGTCGATCGTCAACGTCGGGCAGACCTGGTACTCGTTCGGCTGGGAGTCGCTGCTGCTGGAGGTCGGCTTCCTCGCCGTGTTCCTCGGCAACGACGAGGTGGCGCCGCCCGTCGTGGTGCTGTTCCTGCTGCGGTGGATCCTGTTCCGTGTGGAGTTCGGCGCGGGGCTGATCAAGATGCGCGGCGACGAGTGCTGGCGGAAGCTGACGTGCCTGGATCACCATCACGAGACGCAGCCGATGCCGGGCCCGCTGAGCTGGTTCTTCCACCATCTGCCCCGGCCCCTGCACCGGGTCGAGGTGGCCGCGAACCACGTCACGCAACTCGTGGTGCCCTTCCTGCTGTTCACCCCGCAGCCAGTCGCGACGGCCGCCGCCGCGCTGATGATCGTCACCCAGTTGTGGCTGGTGCTGTCGGGCAACTTCTCCTGGCTGAACTGGATCACGATCGTGCTCGCCCTGTCGGCGGTGGAGTTCCCGAGCGATCCGCCGTCGGTGCCCGGCGCGCCGCTCTGGTACGAGGTCGTGGTCCTCGCGGTCGCCGCGCTGCTGGTGGGTCTCAGCTACCAGCCGGTCCGCAACATGATCTCCCGCCGGCAGGTCATGAACCGCTCGTTCGACCCGCTCCATCTGGTCAACACCTACGGCGCGTTCGGCAGCGTCAGCCGGGTCCGCTACGAGGTGGTCGTGGAGGGCACGGCCGACGACGTGCCCCGCGAGGACTCCGACTGGCGGGAGTACGAGTTCAAGGGCAAGCCGGGTTATCCCCGGCGCTGGCCGCGCCAGTTCGCGCCGTACCATCTGCGCCTCGACTGGATGATGTGGTTCGCGGCCCTCTCCCCCGCGTACGCCGGGTCGTGGTTCGGCGCCCTGGTGGAGCGGCTGCTGGAGAACGACCGCGACACGCTGAAGCTGCTGCGCCGCTCCCCGTTCCCGCCCGACGCGCCGCCCCGTTTCGTCCGCGCCCGCCTCTTCCGCTACCGGTACACGACCTGGCGCGAGTTACGGGAGACGGGCGCGTGCTGGGAGCGGACGTACGTACGGGAGTATCTGCCGCCGACGCGGCTGACCGGGGTGGCTCAGAGGTCGTAGACGCGGGTGGCGGTGCCCCCGAAGATCCGGGCGTGTTCGGAGGGGCCGGTCAGCCGGCGTGCGGTGTCGAGCACGTCGCTGAAGGTCGCCGCGAGGGTGCACACCGGCCAGTCCGAGCCGAACATCAGACGGTCCGGGCCGAAGGCTTCCAGTACGACGTCGGCGTACGGGCGCAGGTCGTCGATCGTCCAGGACACGAGGTCGGCCTCGGTGACCATGCCGGAGAGCTTGCAGACGGTGTGGGGCAGCGCGGCGAGGGCCCGGAGGTCGGACGCCCAGGGTTCGAGGGCGCCGGAGGCGATGGGCGGCTTGCCCAAGTGGTCGAGGACGAAGGTGAGCTGCGGGAGGGCGGCGGCCGCCTCGGTACAGGCCGGGAGCTGGTGGGGCAGCACGACCAGGTCGTACACCAGCCCCGCGTCGGCCACGGCGGTCAGGCCGCGGCGTACGTCCGGGCGCAGCAGCCACTGTGGATCCGGCTCGCCCTGGACCTGGTGCCGGATGCCCTTGAGGTACCGCCCGCCGGGCAGTTCGCGCAGCCGGGCCAGCTCGTCGGCGACGTCGGGGCGGGTGAGGTCGGTCCAGCCGACGACCCCGGCGATCAGCTCGTGCTCGTCGGCGAGGGCCAGGAACTCCGGGGTCTCCTCGGGGACGGTGACGGTCTGGACGAGGACGGTGCTGTCGACGCCCGCCGCGCGGGCCTCGGGTGCGAGATCCCGCACGGTGAAGTCGCGTCGGATCGGGCTGCCTTCCGCGATCCAGTCCTGGTCCCGCACGGACAGGTCCCACACGTGATGGTGCGCGTCGACCACGGTCATGACGGCAGCTCCCAGACGACGGGCAGACCGGCGTCCGCGCCCTCGCCGGAGTAGTCGTGCACCACGTCCAGCAGTTCGGCCATCCGCGCCTGCCAGGCGACGTTGACCGGCAGTTTCTCCAGCTCGGCGAGGAGACGGGCGTAGTCCTCGCACTCCAGGACGTGGAACAGGTCGGTGCCGCTGCGCCAGATCGTCCAGGAGGTGGCGCCGGCGGCGCGGATGGCGTCGGTGAGCTCCGCGGGCACCTCGCGGTGGGCGGCCTCGTAGTCGGCTATCCGGTCGGCGCGGACCTTGGTGTGCAGGGCGACTCTCATGACGGCTCCTTGGCCGAGGCCGTCGTCGAAGAGGACGGCTCCTCGCCGGGGACGGGGGCGTCGGCGGGCAGAAGGCCCTTGGCGCGCAGCTCCTGCCAGAACCCGGCGGGCACCCGGGCGGCGAACTGGTGGGCGCAGTCGCGCACTTCGTGCGCCGAGCGGGCTCCGACGAGGACGCTCGCGACGGCCGGGTGGGCGGCGCAGAAGGCCAGGGCGGCGGCACGCAGCGTGGTGCCGTGGCGGTGGGCGACGGACTTCAGGCGCAGCGCCCGCTGGACCAGGTCGGAGGGTGCGACGGTGTAGTTGTACTTCGCGCCGGGCTGCGGGTTCGCCAGCAGGCCGGAGTTGAAGGCGCCGCCGATGACGACGGACTTCCCGCGTTCGTGGGCGGCGGGCAGCAGGCCGGTGAGGGCGCTCTGGTCGAGCAGCGTGTAGCGGCCGGCGCACAGCACCACGTCGACGTCGGTGTCGCGGACGAAGCGGGTGAGCATCTCCGCCTGGTTCATGCCGGCGCCGATCGCCCCGACCACGCCCTGAGAGCGGAGCCTCTCCAGCGCCGGGTAGCCCTCGCGGAAGGCCCACTCGGCGTGCTCGTCCGGGTCGTGGAGGTAGACGACGTCGACCCGGTCGAGACCGAGGCGTTCCAGGCTGGACTCCAGGGTGCGGCGGATGCCGTCGGCGCTGAAGTCCCAGACGCGCCGGTGGGTGGCGGGCACGGCGAAGCCGCCGGCGAGGTCGTCGCCGGTGCCGTCCGAGGGCTCCAGGCGGCGGCCCACCTTGGTGGAGATCGTGTACTGCTCACGGGGGTGACCGCGCAGGGCGGCGCCGAGGCGGCGTTCGGACAGGCCGAGGCCGTAGTGCGGGGCGGTGTCGAAGTAGCGGATGCCGCGCTGCCAGGCGGCCTCCACGGCCTCGTGGGCCTGCTCCTCGCCGACCTCGGTGTACAGGTTGCCGATCGCGGCCGCGCCGAAGGACAGGGCGCTGACCCGGACGCCGCTGCCGCCGAGCCGGTTCACCGGGTCACCGGGCGCAGCCGCAGGCCCTGCATGCCGCCGTCGACGGCGAGCGAGGTGCCCGTGGTGGCGCCGGACAGGGGGCTCGCCAGGTAGGCGATGGCGCCCGCGACCTCGCCGGCGCCGACCAGGCGGCCGGTGGGCTGGCGGGCCTCCAGGGCGGCGCGTTCGGCGGCCGGGTCGGGGCCGCGTCGAGGAGGCGGCCGACCCAGGGCGTGTCGACCGTGCCCGGGTTGACGCAGTTGACGCGGATGCCCTCGCGGACGTGGTCGGCGGCCATGGCGAGGGTCAGCGAGTACACGGCGCCCTTGGTGGCGCTGTACAGGGCGCGCTGCGGCAGGCCCGCGGTGGCCGCGATGGAGCAGGTGTTGACGATCGCCGCGTGCGCGGAGGCGCGCAGGTGGGGCAGGCAGGCGCGGGTGGTACGGACCATGCCGACGACGTTGACGTCGTAGACGCGGTGCCAGTCGTCGTCGGAGTTGTCCTCGACGGTGCCCTGGGCGCCGATGCCCGCGTTGTTGACCAGGACGTCCAGTCCGCCGAGGTCGGCGACCGCCGCCGCGACGGCCTCGCGCACGGACGCGTCGTCGGTGACGTCCGCGCGGTAGGCCAGCAGGGGCTTGTCGACCGGCGACGGGTCCAGGTCGAGGACGGCGACCTGGGCGCCGCGCTCGGCCAGGAGTTCCGCGGTCGCCCGGCCGATGCCGGAGGCGCCGCCCGTCACCAGGGCCCTGATGCCCTCGAAGTCGCTCATGCAGCCCGACCCTTCTTCTGCTTGTCGAGGTCGGCGGCCCAGAACTCGCCGCCCGGGTAGGTGTACCGCGCCAGCGACTCGGGCCGCATGGCGGCCGAGAAGCCCGGCGCGGTGGGTGCCGTGTAACGACCTTCGCTGATGACGACCGGGTCGAGGAAGTGGGCGTGCAGATGGTCGACGTATTCGATGACCCGGTCCTCGGTGGTTCCGGTCAGGGCCACGTAGTCGAACATCGACAGGTGCTGGACGAGTTCGCACAGGCCGACGCCGCCCGCGTGCGGGCATACCGGGACGCCGAACTTGGCCGCGAGCAGCAGGATCGCGAGGTTCTCCGGGACGCCGCCGACGCGGGCCGCGTCGATCTGCACGACGTCCAGCGCGCCGGCCTGGAGGAGCTGTTTGAAGACGATCCGGTTGTGCACGTGCTCGCCGGTGGCGACCTTCACGGGGGCGACGGCCCGGCGGATCGCCGCGTGGCCGAGGATGTCGTCGGGGCTGGTGGGCTCCTCGATCCAGTACGGGTCGAACTCGGCGAGGGCCTTGGTCCAGCGGATCGCCTCGTCGACGTCCCAGCGCTGGTTGGCGTCGACGGCCATGCGGACGTCCGGGCCGATGACGGACCGGGCGACCCGGCAGCGGCGGATGTCGTCGTCGAGGTCGGCGCCGACCTTGAGCTTGATCTGCCGGAAGCCGTCGGCGACGGCACGGGCCGCGAGCCGCGTGAGTTTCTCGTCGTCGTAGCCGAGCCAGCCGGGCGAGGTGGTGTAGGCCGGGTAGCCGCGCTCCAGCAGCCGGGCCGTGCGCTCCTCGGCGCCCTGTCTGCCCCGGCGCAGGAGAGTCAGGGCCTCCTCGGGGGTGAGGGCGTCGGTGAGGTAGCGGAAGTCGACCTGGCGGACCAGCCATTCGGGGTCGGCCTCGGCGAGCAGCCGCCACAGCGGCAGGCCGGCGCGCTTGGCGGCCAGGTCCCACACGGCGTTGACGACCGCGCCGATCGCCATGTGCATCACGCCCTTCTCGGGGCCGAGCCAGCGCAGCTGGCTGTCGCCGATCAGGTCGCGGTTCAGGGTGGACGGGTCCGCGCACAGGTCGTCGACGGAGCGGTCGATCAGGTGTCCGCGCAGCGCGTCGATCGCGGCGACCTGCACCTCGTTGCCCCGCCCGATGGTGAAGGCGAATCCGTGCCCCTCGTGCCCGTCGGCCGCGTCGGTGCGCAGGACGACGTAGGCCGCCGAGTAGTCGGGGTCCGGGTTCATCGCGTCGGAGCCGTCGAGCTCACGCGAGGTGGGGAAGCGGATGTCGTGGGTGTCGACCGCGATGATGCGGGCGGGCGTCGGGGACACAGGGGGCCTTTCGGGTCGGTTGCGGAGTCGGGCGGGTCAGTCCTGGGCGCGGCCCGTGGTGACCCGGGCGATCATGAGGGCGACCAGGATGATCCCGCCGTAGATGGCCTGGATCCAGAACGACGGCACCTGGGCCAGGGTGAGCAGGTTCTGGACGACGCCCAGAAGGAGTACGCCGGTCAGGGCGCCGAACATGGTGCCTTTGCCGCCGTCGAGGGCGATGCCGCCGATCACCGCGGCCGCGAACACGGTGAAGATCATGTTCTGGCCCTGGTTGGCGCTGATCGCGCCGACGTACCCGGTCTGCATGATGCCGCCGACGGCGGCGAGGACACCCGCGACGACGAACACGCCGAGCATGACGCGCTCCACGCGGATGCCCGCCGCCCGGGCCGCGTCCGCGTTGCCGCCGATGGCGTACAGGGCGCGGCCGACGCGGTGGTACTTCAGGACCAGCCCGGCGACGGCGAAGGAGATCGCGGCGAGCCACACGGACAGCGGCACGGTGAGGAAGGTGGTGGTCGCCAGCGAGTAGAAGCTGTCGGGCATCCCGAACAGCGTCTTGCCCTTGGTCGCGCCGACCAGCAGGCCGCGCAGCACGATCAGCATGGCGAGCGTCACGATGAACGCGTTGAGTTTGAACTTCACGACCAGGACGCCGTTGAAGGCACCGACGGCCGCGCCCGCGACCAGGATCGCCAACAGGGCGAGGGCGGCGGGGAGTTCGGTGCCCCAGCCGGACTGGGCGGCGGGCAGGACGAGCAGGGCGCCCACGGCGGGTGCGATGCCGACGACCGATTCCAGGGACAGGTCGAACTTGCCGGTGATGAGCACGAGGGACTCGGCGAGCACGACCATCGCGAGGGCGGCCGAGGCGCCGAGGATCGAGACGATGTTCCGCTCGGTGAGGAACGAGTCGTTGACCACCGCGCCGAGCACGAGGAGCAGCAACAGGGCGGGCACGAGGGCGAGTTCGCGGGCGCGGCGGAGGAGGACGGCCTTGGCGGCGCGCGGGTCGGTGACTCGCGCGGGCGCGAGCGGCGGGGCCGCCTTGGTCTCAGCCATGGTCCACTCCTTCGATGGAGGCGATGAGCTCGTGGTCGCGCCAGCCCGCCGGGTGCTCGGCGACGACACGGCCGTGGAAGAGGACGAGGACCCGGTCGCAGCGCCTGAGGTCGTCGAGTTCGTCGGAGACCACTAGCACGGCGGTGCCGTCCTCGCGGGCGCTGTCCACCCGGGCGAGCAGGGACTCCTTGGACTTCACGTCGACGCCCGCGGTCGGGTTGACGAGGACGAGGAGCCGTGGGTCGGAGGCGAGGGCCCGGGCCATGACGACCTTCTGCGCGTTGCCGCCGGACAGGTCCGAGACGGGCTGGTCGGGGCCCTGAGCGTGGATGTCGAGGCGTTCGATCAGCGCCGTGGCGACACCGCGCTTGCGGTCGGTGCCGACGAAACCGAACCGGCCGAGCCGGTCCAGGACGCTGAGGGTGGCGTTGTCGCCGATGGACATGCCGAAGACCAGGCCCTCGTCGTGCCGGTCGCGGGGGACGAAGCCGACACCGGCCTTCAGCGCCGCCTGGACGTCGCCGAACGGCAGCGGGGCGCCGTCGATCCGGGCCGTCCCGCTGGTGGGGGTGTGCAGTCCGGTGAACGACTCGGCGAGTTCGATCTTGCCGCTGGCGCTGGATCCGGCGAGTCCGACGACCTCGCCGCGGCGGACGGTGAGGTCGACGTTCTCGTACGCGGGCGAGGTGAGGCCGCGGACGTCGAGGAGGACGGGCCCGGCGGCCGCTACGGTCCGCAGCCGCTCGGCCTGTTCGGCGATCGTCTCCCCCGCCATGGCCTCCACCAGGGCCTGGCGGGGCAGGTCGGCGACCGGCGCGGTCGTGATCCAGCGGGCGTCGCGCAGGACCGTGACGGTCTGGCAGACCTCGTACACCTCCTGGAGGTGGTGGGAGATGAACAGGAAGGTGACGCCCGAGTCCTGCAGGGCGCGCATGCGCGTGAACAGCCGCTCGATCTCGCGGTTGTCGAGCTGGGCGGTGGGTTCGTCGAGGATGATGAAGCGGGCGCCGAAGCTGAGGGCCCGGGCGATCTCCACCATCTGCCGGTCCTCGACCTTGAGGTCGGCGGTGCGGGCGCCGGGGTCGACGCGCACGTCCCAGGTGTCGAGGAGCCGGGACGCCTCGGTCTGCAGGCGCCGCCAGCTGATGAACCCGCGCCGGAGCGGCTGCCGGTTGATGAACAGGTTCTCGGCGACGGTCAGTTCGGGGACGACCGTCGGGTGCTGGTAGACGCAGGCGACCTTGCGGCGCCAGGCGTCGCGGTCGGTGAGCGGGGGCGCGGGGTCGCCGTCGAAGCGGACGGTGCCCTCGTCGGGGGCCTGAAGGCCGGTGAGGATCCTGACGAGGGTCGACTTGCCGGCGCCGTTGCGCCCGACGAGGGCGTGGGACTCGCCCGGCAGCACGGTGAGCTGCCCGTCGGCGAGGGCGGTGGTGGGGCCGTACCGCTTGACGACGCCCCGCGCTTCAGCCAGTGGGGTGCTCATTCGACCGTGTTGCCCCAGAGCTTGGGGTCGTCGACGTTGTCCTTCGTCACCAGCGGCGCGGGCAGCTGGTCCTCCAGGATGCCGCTGGGCAGCTTCACGATGGTCGAGTCGTGGTCCGTCGGGCCCGGCTTGAACGTCTTCCCCTGCATCGCCGCCTTGATGTAGTACATGCCGTACTTGGCGTAGGCGTCGGCGGGCTGCGAGACGGTCGCGTCGATCTCGCCCTTGCGGATCGCGTCGAACTCCTGCGGGATGCCGTCGTTGGAGACGATGGCGATGTGGCCCGGCTGCCCGGCCTTCTTCAGCATTCCCTTGGACTTGAGGGTCTGGAGGGTGGGCGCGAGGTAGACGCCGCCCGCCTGCATGTAGATGCCCTTGAGGTCGGGGTTGGCGTTGAGGAGGGTGTCGAGTTTCGAGGCCGCCGCGTCGGACTCCCACTTGGCGGGGATCTCCAGGACCTTCAGCTTCGGGAAGTTCTTCTTCACGCAGGCGCGGAACGCCTCGGAGCGGTCGCGGCCGTTGACCGAGGCGAGGTCGCCCATGATCTGCACGACCTTGCCGGAGGTGATGTGCTCGCCGAGGTACCGGCAGGCCTTCTCGCCGTACGCCACGTTGTTCGCCCGGACCACCATCGCGACCTTGCCCTTGTCGGGCGCCACGTCCACGGCGACGACCGGCACGCCCTTGCGCTCGGCCTGGTCGAGTCCCGCCTCGATGGCGGCGCTGTCCAGCGGCGCGACGACCAGGCCCTTGACGCCCTGGTTGAGCTGGTTGTTGATGTCGGTGATCTGCTGCGAGGGGTCGCTGTTGGAGTTGACGGTCTTCATCGCGTCCACGCCCTCGGACTTCGCCATCTTCGGCACGTAGTCGTTGTACGACTGCCAGAACGGCGAGGTCAGCAGGGGCAGGACGACCCCGACCTTGCCGCTGCCGTCGCCGCCGCCGGCGCTGGAGGCGCCGGTGTCCTTGGTGCTGCCGCACGCGGCGAGCAGGAGGGAGGCGCCGGCGGCCAGGGCCACCGTGCCGAGGATCCGGGACCTGTTCCGCTTGCGGGCTGTGCTTCCGGGCATCTGAGGCCCTCCCATCGACCGGTCTTCCAGCAGATGCCCGCATACTTATCAGACCACTCGCCCACCGGAACACCCTGCGACGCCAGTTTTTCGCGCTTCTGGCGCATAGTGGTCCGACCACATCGGCGATTAGACTGCGCCGCAGCCGGTGATCGGAGGAATGGCGTGGACGACGAGACAGCCCCGCAGAAGGGCACCGTGACGCAGCGCGCCATCGAGCGGATCAAGGCGATGATCGGTGAGGGCCGGCTGGAGCCGGGCCAGCGGCTGCCGACCGAACGTGATCTGGCCGCCCAGCTCGGCATGTCCCGCAGCTCGATGCGGGAGGCGATCCGCGCGCTCACGGTGCTGGGCGTGCTGGAGGCGCGGCACGGATCGGGCATCTACGTCACGCAGTTGGAGGCCGGCGACCTGCTGGAGACCTTCGGGGTCGTGGCGGACCTGTCGCGCGGCCCGCGTCTGGTGGAGCTGCTGGAGATCCGGCGGATCCTGGAGTCGACGGCGACGGCACTGGCCGCCGCCCGGATCACCGC
>KE354363.1 GCA_000415505.1 Streptomyces afghaniensis 772 | reverse complement strand
CGACGAGCTGCTCCTCGTCGTAGTGCTTGGCGGCCCGTTCCCACACCTCGTCCGGCACCCCGCCGGCGCCGTCCGCGATCCGGGTCGCCTGCTCGGCCAGCTCGAGCGCGGCCCGCTCGGCGTCGGTGTAGACCGTGGCCTCCCGCCATGCGGCGACCAGGTTGATGCGCACGGAGGTCTCACCCGCCGCCGCGGCCTCCTTGGTGTGCATGTCGATGCAGACCGCGCAGCCGTTGATCTGGCTCACCCGGAGCGAGACCAGCTCCCGGGTGGCGGCCGGCAGCGGAGACTCCACGACCAGCCGCCCCAGGGACATGAACTGCTTCATGACCTTGCCGGCGCTCGGGATGGCGAAGACGTCCAGACGCGCGTTCATGGTGAACTCCTGTGTCGTTGTCGATGCTTACGCCCTTATGAGTCGGCGGCCCGGCCCGATGTGACATCGCGGAATGTGACGTGCGTCTCCCGCAGGGCGAGAATGGGCCGTATGCGGCTGCGGGGCACGGCCTGGGTCACCGCCGGACTGCTGGCGGCCGTCGCGATCGGCTGTACCGGCGGCGGGGTCGAAAGCGCGCCCGAGGTCTCTCCGACGTCCACCCGGGCCACGAGCGAGCGCCCCCGCACCACGCCCTCCCCCGCCCCGGCCGACCCCGTCTCCCTCCCCGCGCTGATACGGCGCGAGCACACCGGATCCGGGCTGCGGCTCGGGAACGTGCTCGACCGGACCCCGGCCTACACGCGGTACGCGGTGACCTACGAGGCGAACGGTCTGACCGTCTCCGGGATCATGAACATCCCGGAGGGCAAGGGCCCGTTCCCGGCGCTCGTGCTGGCGCACGGGTACATCGACCCGGACGTCTACGTCAGCGGCCAGGGCATGACCCGGGAGCAGGACCGCCTGGCCCGCGGCGGCTACGTCGTCCTGCACACCGACTACCGCAACCACGCCCGCTCCGACGACGACCCGGACAACGACGTCGACCTCCGCCTCGGCTACACCGAGGACGTCATCGGCGCGGCCCTGGCTCTGCGGGACTCCGGGCGCCCGGAGATCGACGGCGACCGGATCGGCCTGTTCGGCCGGTCGATGGGCGGCGGGGTCGTGTACAACACGCTGGTCGTGGCGCCCGGCCTGTTCGACGCCGCGGTGGCGTACGCGCCGGTGAGCGCCCGACCGGAGGAGAACATCGACCACTTCCAGCGGCCCGACGGCGATCCCGTCGTGGCCCAGATCGAGGAGAGGCACGGCACACCCGAGAAGAACCCGGCGTTCTGGCGCGCCGTGTCGCCCCTGACGTACGTCGACCGTGTCACCGAACCGCTGCTGATCCAGCACGGCACGGCGGACGACACCTGCCCTCCCCGCTGGTCACAGCAGGTCGCCGCCGCGTTCGAGAAGGCGGGCAAGGACGTGGAACTGCGCACCCACGCCGGTGAGGGACACACCTTCGGGCCGAGGTGGCCGGCCTCGATGGACCTCACCGAGGCCTTCTTCGCACGCCACCTGCGCTGAGGGCCTCGACGTGCGCCTCCGGCCGGTGCACAGTTCTCCCTACGTACTCGCCAGTAAGCCCGTCCCTTCCATGCCGAGGAGCCTCCGTGACCAGCTGGGCCGGCCGCACCGCCGCCGAGATATCCGCCGCCGTACGCGAGAAGCGGGTCACCCCGCGCGAGGTGGCCGCCGAGCACCTCGCGCGGATCGAGCGGCTCGACGGCCGTGTCGGGGCTTTCCGCGCCGTGCGCGCCGAGGCGGCGCTCGCCGAGGCCGACGAGGTGGCCGCACGCGGCGACTTCGACCGTCTGCCCCTGGCCGGTGTGCCCGTGGCCGTCAAGGACAACCTCGCCGTGCGCGGCGAGTCCACCCGCGTCGGCTCGGCCGCGACACCGGACACCCCGGCCGACCGGGACCATGTGACGGTGGCCAGACTGCGGGCGGCGGGCGCGGTGGTCGTGGGGCTGACGAACGTGCCCGAGCTGTGTGTCTTCGGCACGACGGACGGTGTGCTGGGCACCGCCCGCAACCCCTGGGACCCGACGCGCTCGGCGGGCGGTTCGTCGGGCGGCAGCGCCGCCGCGGTCGCCGCCGGGATGGTGCCGATCGCGCTCGGCAACGACGGCATGGGTTCCCTGCGCATACCGGCCGCCAACTGCGGCCTCGTCACCATCAAGCCGGGACACGGAGTGGTCCCGACGGGTGCCGGGGACAGCGACTGGTTCGGTATGTCGGAGAACGGACCGCTCGCCACGACCGTCGAGGACGCCCGCCTGATGCTCTCGGTGCTCGCCGGCGACGAGCCCGCCCTCCGCTCCGAGGCGGCCCCCTGAGGGTCGCCGTGTCGCTGCGCAGTCCGCTGGCCGGCGTCACCGTCAGCCGGCCGTACACGGCGGCCGCGCGGGAGGCGGCCGGGGTGCTGATGAAGGCGGGTCACCAGGTCCGGCGCGCCGACCCGCCCTACCCGATGTCGCTCGCCGTGACCTCACTCGTCCACTGGACGGCGGGCACCGCCGCGGACGCCCGGCACCTCGACGCACATCTGCTGACCCGGCGTACCCGGGTCCACGCCGGACTCGGCCGGGCTCTTCCTGGACGAGGGCGCGCTCCGGGGCCGCCCGGGAGGCAGCTGCGCCGGCGACTGGAGCCGTTCTTCGCCGACTACGACGTGCTGCTCACGCCCGCGCTCGCCCGCCGCTCCCCGAAGGCCGGGCCCTGGCACGAGCGGGGCTGGCTGAGCAATGTCCTGGCGAACACGAACTACTCGCCCCTGACGCCCCCGTGGAACCTGACCGGCTGGCCCGCGATGTCGGTCCCCTGCGGAACCCTCCCCTCCGGCGCCCCCTGTGCCGTACAGCTGGTGGGACGCCCCGGCACGGAGTACCAACTCCTGGAAGTGGCCGAGCAGTTGCAGGAACGCAATCCGTGGCGGCGTACGGCGCCGATGAACTAGAGTCGGCCGGGTGACTGCCGGGTCGGCCGTAGGCCATGCACGAGTGAGGCGCCCGGCCTCGGCGTGAGCGCGGCGGGGGCGACCCCGCGCGGGCCCCGCCGAGAGCCGGAGAGGGTACGAGCCCCGCCTCCCGTCTCCGTGTTTCCTCATCCCCCTTGCGCCACTGCGGCGTTTCATCAAGGACCCGAGAACCGGAGACGTTTCACACTCATGTCCCACGCACCGCACGCACCCGAACCGCCGGCCACTGTCGCCCGCCTCGACCACACCGCCGTCTACGCCTCGGACCGCCGGCTGTCGGCGGAGTTCCTGGCGGCAGTCCTGGGCTTGGAGGTGGGCGCCCCCTTCGGGCCGTTCCTGCCCGTCGACCTGGGCAACGGCGTGACCCTCGACTACTACGAGAAGACCGACGAGCCGATCCAGGGGCAGCACTACGCGTTCCTCGTGCCCGAGGAGCAGTTCGACACCATGATCGCCCGGCTGGAGGCGCTGGGGGTCACCTACTACGCCGACCCGAGCCACACCGAGCCGGGCAGGGTCAACGACCTCTTCGGCGGCCGGGGCGCCTACTTCGACGACCCGGACGGCCACAACATGGAGATCATGACGCGGCCGTACGTCCGTCCCTGACGTCCGCCCGGGTGACCGTCCTGCCGACCACCCAGTGGTGCTTGCCGAGGCGCCGGTTCCGCTCGAAGCCGTGGCTCTCGAACAGGGTCACCGTGCCGGTGTAGAGGAACGATGCGGAGACCGACCGGCCCTCGGCGTCCTCGGGGTAGCCCTCCACGGTTCCGCCGCCGAGGCGTGCGATCTCCTGGAGGGCTCCGTCGAGGGCTGCGGCGGCCACGCCCTGGCGGCGGTGGGCGCGATCGACGAAGAAGCAGGTGATCCGCCAGTCCGGAAGGGCGCCGAGGTCCTTCTCGTAGGCCCGCCGGTGCTTGATGCGGGGCAGTTCGGGCGCCGGCCCGAACTGGCACCAGCCGACGCAGACCCGGCCGTCGTAGACGAGGGCGGCGTGCGCGCCGCCCTCGCGGACCCGGCTCTCCTTCCGGGCGCGGTTCTCTTCGGGATCCTTGGTGCGGCTCAGGCCCTCGGGGTGGAAGGCCATGCACCAGCAGCCGCCCCACACGCCGTTGTGCCGCTCGACCAGACCGGCGAAGTCCGGCCAGCTGCCCGCGTCCAGGGGCCTCACCCGAAACCCGGCCATGGAACCCTCCGATGTCCTGATGCTTTAGAGCGCCCGGTACATGATGTGCAGCCCCACCAGGCCGTGCCGGGGGTGTTCGAACGCGTCGGGCACCGTACCGAGGATCGTGAAGCCGAGGGAGGTCCACAGCTTCACGGCCGGGTTGGTCTCGACGACGGCGTTGAACACCATGCCCCGGTAGCCGGCGGCCCCGGCCTCGGTCAGGAGGTGTTCGGCGAGGGCACGGCCGTAGCCCCGGCCGCCCTGGTCCGGGTCGACCATGAAGCCGGCGTTGGCGATGCGGGCGGCGGGGCCACCGTAGTTCGGGGTGAGGTAAGCGGAGGCGACGACACTGCCGCTGTCGTCCTCGACGACGTAGACGGTTTTCGCCGGATTCATCCACAGGACCCGGGCCTCCTCCTCGGAGGTTCCCGGGTCCCATGCGTAGGTCTCGCCCGCGGCGACGATGCGGTGCCAGAACGGCCAGATGCACGGCCAGTCGTCAGCCGTCGCTTCCCTGATCAGCATGGGCGTGAGTCTGGCACGCCCATGCGCCCGGAGAACGTGGAGGGGCCGCGCCCGCTCAGTCGACGCTGGGCAGGATGTGGGGCTCGGCGAGGTCCTCCTCGTAGCCCGCGAGGCGGATGGGGGCCGAGCGGGCCCACACGTCGAGGCTGCCGAGCTCGTCGGACCGGCGGCCCTTGCGCTCGGTGCGTTCCTTGGGGCGTTGCTCGCGATTCGTCTTCTCCGGTGTCACCGCGCACTCCTTATGTGTCGGTCACCCTCGGGACGTGTGCGCCGTCCTGCTCTGCGCCTGACGCCCGCTCGGGTCTGATGCCAAATGCAGTTCGGACGCGGTGGCGCCGGTAACTCGCGGGAGCGCAGGCCGTGGTGTACCGGCTTGTCCCATGACGGACCGTGGGTGTGGGTCCCGTCCTGCTGCCCGTCCGCCTCAGACTAACCAAATGAGCGGCCCCCCGCTCGATGGGGCTGAAAACAAGCGGTAACGATCGCGCGTCATCCCGTGTTCAGCTCGGGTTTACGCACCGATTTGCCCGCGGAAGGACGCTTTTACGGATCACCCGAACGGTGTACGTCCGCACCGGCGGTTTCCAGACGGTTGCGCAGACCGCGACCGCCCGCCGACGGGCGGTCGCGGTCCGGCTTCAGGAGCAGCAGCCCGAGCTGCCCGGGCCGGACTGTCCGTCGGTGAGGCCGTCGTCGTGCCCGGCGGCGATCCGTGCCCATTGCGCGGTCGGCCGCCCGTCCTCGCGGAACTGCTGACCGCGGGTCTCGTACGGCTGCGGCCGGCCCGGCGGGCAGTCCTCCCAGGTCTCCTGCCGCCCGTAGACGGTCATGTCCAGGATGCCGTACGACGGCGCCATGGGTTCGACGCCGCGGCCGGTGGTCCAGTACGTCTCGTAGACACGGTCCCCGTCCCGGAGGTAGCACGCCTTCATCCCGAAGTGGCGACCGGCGACGAGCCGTTCGTGAGACTCGGCGGGTACGGAGTACCAGGGCAGCTCCCAGCCCATGAACCGGCGGTAGCGGTCCGACTCCTCGTAGGGCCCCTGGCAGAAGACGGCGAAAGTGACGTCCCGCTGGTGCAGATAGGACAGTTCACGGACCTGGCCGGTGAAGAAGGTGCACCCCTCACACTGCTCGGCGGCGGGGCGGCCGTCATGCCACATGTGATACGACACGAACAGCTGGGTGCGGCCCTCGAAGACGTCGGTCAAGGGGACGGGCCCCTTGGCTCCGACGAGCGGGGTCGAGGGGTCCACCTCGGTCATGGGCAGGCGGCGCCGGGCGGCGGCGATGGCGTCGCCCTCCCGGGTGTGCGCCTTCTCCCGGGTGCGCAGGGTGTCGATCGCGGCCAGCCACTCCCGACGGGAGACGACAGGCGGCGTGTTCGTTGCAGTCATGTCCGTACTGACCCGGCAGCCCGCAAGAACTCATCGTTCCACCGATCAGGACTGCCGCCCCCTCAGCCCACAGCCGCAGCCCCTACCACTTCCCCGGCGCGTAGTCCTTCAGGAAGACCCCGTACAGATCCTCCCCGGCCTCACCCCGCACGATCGGGTCGTAGACCCGGGCCGCACCGTCGACCAGATCGAGCGGCGCGTGGAACCCCGCCTCGGCCAGCCGCAGCTTGTCGTAGTGAGGCCGCTCGTCCGTGATCCACCCCGTGTCGACCGAGGTCATCAGGATCCCGTCGGTCTGGAACATCTCCTGCGCGCTGGTCCGCGTCACCATGTTCATCGCGGCCTTCGCGGCGTTCGTGTTCGGGTGCCCCGCGCCCTTGTAGCCGCGGCCGAACACGCCCTCCATCGCCGAGACGTTCACGACGTACGCGCGTCCGCTCGCCGCCTTCTTCGCGGCCTCGGCCATCACCGGACGGAGCCGGCTGATCAGGATGAACGGCGCCGTGTAGTTGCACAGCTGGGTCTCCAGCAGCTCCACCGGGGAGATCTGCTCGATCGTCTGCACCCAGGTGTTGGAGTCGACGACGTCGGGCACCAGCCCGCCCGCGTCGATCGCCGTGCCGTCGAGGTGCCGCTCGACGCTGGCGTTGCCCGCGACCAGGGCGAGATCGGCGACCTGCTGGGCGTCGAGGCCGCTGGTACCGAGGGGCAGCGCGGCCAGGCCGTCGACCGCGCCGGAGTTGAACGCGCCGATGACGTGGTGGGCGGGCAGCTCGCCGGCGGGCAGCGGGGCGCTCTCGCCCTCGACCAGCGCCGCGTAGGCGGAGGGCAGGCGGCGGACGGTCTGGGTCGCGTTGTTGACGAGGATGTCGAGCGGGCCCGCCTCGGCGACCTGCTCCGCGAGGGCCACGGCCTGGGCCGGGTCGCGCAGGTCGATGCCGACGACCTCCAGGCGGTGCATCCAGTCCGCGGAGTCGTCCATCGCCTTGAAGCGGCGGATGGCGTCCTTCGGGAAGCGCGTGGTGATCGTGGTGTGCGCGCCGTCGCGCAGCAGCCGGAGCGCGATGTACATGCCGATCTTGGCGCGGCCGCCGGTGAGCAGGGCGCGCTTGCCACTGAGGTCGGCCCGGACGTCGCGCTTCTCGCGGTTCACGCGGGCGCAGTCCGGACAGAGCTGGTGGTAGAAGTAGTCGACTTCCACATAGCGGGTCTTGCAGGTGTAGCAGGAGCGCGGGCGCTGGAGTATCCCCGCGATCCTGCCCTCCTCCGTGCGAGAGGAGGGCAGCAGGCCCTCGGTCTCGTCGTCGATGCGCTGGGCGGAGCCGGTCGCCGTGGCCTCCGTGACCGCCTTGTCGTGGGCGGTCTTGGCGGCCCGGCGCTCCTGGCGGCGGCGCTGCTTGACCGTGCGGTAGACGCCCGCGGTGGCCCGGCGCACGGCGACGGCGTCCGGGTGGTCGATCTCCAGCTTGTCGAGTTCCTCGAGCACGCTGAGGCAGACGGCCAGCCGCTCCGGGTCGATGCCGGGTCCGTACGAGAGCCCGCTCGCCTCGTCCATGGCCTGCGGGCCGTCCTCTGTCACCGTCATCGCCGCTGTCGTTCCCTGCTCTGCTGTGGTGGCGCGCCGGTCGCGCCCGCTTTCGAAGGGCGAATTTTACGCGAGCGGCGGGCCACACCGCCAAACCCACCCGATTCAGGACCGGCAGGCGGCGATCAGCGTGCGCACCTCCTCCGTGACGGCCGCCGCGAGCCGGTCGAGGTCCGGCACGGCATGGCCGTCGGCGACGAGCCCGTAGTGGACGCTCCCCCGGTACGTGGAGACCGCCACCGCCAGGGAGTGGCCGGGGGCCAGCGGGGCGAACGGGAAGACGGCGGTGAGCGGGTTGCCGCCGAGCTTCAGGCCGAGGCTGGGCAGGGGCACGCTGGTGACCAGGATGTCGAACCAGAGCCGGGCCGCCTGGCCGACCAGGGGCCCGCCCAGCCGGTGGGCCAGGGCCGGGACGTGGTCGGCGAGCAGGGCGACGGCGCCCGCGCCCCGGTTGGGGCCGGCGTCCTTGTTGCGGTCCATGGCGGTGCGGACCGAGGCGAGGCGGGCCAGCGGGTCCGGGTCGTCCACCGGAAGCCGTATCAGGTAACCGGAGAGCCGGTTGCCCTGTGGGTACGCGGTGCGCGGGCGGCGCTTGGAGACGGGGATCAGGGCGCGGGGCGCGACGTGCTCGCTGCCGTCGCCGCGCTCGTCCAGCCAGCGGCGCAGCGCGCCCGCGACGACCGCGATCAGGACGTCGTTGACGGTGCCGCCGACGGTCTTGCGGACGCGGTGCACGTCGTCGATGTCGAGCAGCACTCCGGCGGTGCGGCGGGTGCCGCTCGGCTCGCAGGTGAGGGCGGGGGTGGAGCGCACGTCGAGGGAGGAGCGGGCGACGGAGGCGCCGATGTCCAGGGCCCGGCCCACGTCGGACAGGGCGCCGCGCACCATCCCGGGCAGGTCGCGCACGTCCGGCAGCAGGCCGCGCGGGGGCTCGGCGGGGCGGGGCCGGGGCGCGGGCATGTCCATCGGGTCCATGACACCCGCGGCGAGGGTCAGCGCCCGCAGCCCGTCGGCCAGGGCGTGGTGGAACTTGAACAGCACCGCGAAGGAGACCCCGTCCTCGCCGGGCAGCACATGGGCCTCCCACGGCGGCCGGCCCCGCCTCAGCGGACGTCCCATGAGCCGGCCCGCGACGGTGTGGAAGTCGGCGGTCGGGGCGTGCAGTCGCACATGGTTGAGGGGGTCGAAGTCCGGGTCGGGTTCGCGGGCCGCGCCGCCGAAGGCCAGGGGCCGGCGCAGCGCGGAGGGCAGCGGCTGCCACACGTCGCGGATCCTCATCCGCAGTCCGGGCAAACCG
>KE354362.1 GCA_000415505.1 Streptomyces afghaniensis 772 | reverse complement strand
ATGAACGTGCTCCAGGCCAAGCTGCTGGAGCGGCGCGCCAGAGGAGCAGGCCAAGATGGACGCCCTCCAAGGGCGACGGTGGCAACTCCTGGGGCAACCAGATGCGTTCGTACGTGCTGCACCCGTACCAGATCGGTCAAGGACCTGCGCACCGAGTTCGAGGTCGGCAACCCCGAGGCCGTTTTCAACGGTGAGATCGACGGTTTCCTGGAAGCCGGAATTCGCTGGCGCAAGCAGCAGGAGAA
>KE354361.1 GCA_000415505.1 Streptomyces afghaniensis 772 | reverse complement strand
GCCGGCGGCGGGCGAGTGGGCCGAGAAGATCCCGAGCGCGCCGAGGTGCATCGGGTGGTCCGCGGACTCGATGTTCCAGAACGCCAGGTCGAGAGGAGCGAGCAGGTCAGCAGTCAAGGGCTTGCCTCGCGTCGACGACGGGTGGGCCAGCAGTCAATCGCTCCCAGCCGATTACGGTCAAGTACGATCACGCTACGTACAGTTAACAGCAGATTAAGTCCCGCCCCGGTGAGAGGGGCGGGACTTATGGTGCATGTGAGGTCAGTCCAGCACAGGTTGCGGCGCCGGGCACCCCGCAGGAGTCACCCGGGAGGCGTCATGGATCAGTGCCCGGTGGGCTGCCTTCAGCCGGGCCGTGTCCGGTTTCAGCACGGCCCGGTCGTACGTGAGGAAGCCGTTCAGCTCGCCCTCGACGTCCGCGATCTGGGTGTACACGGCCCCGTTACCGCCCCGGCAGACCAGCGCGCGGACCTCGTCCAGCTTCGCCAGGTAGTCGTCCGTGTAGGTGGCCGGGTCGACGTCGACGTACGACTGCTGGACCGACCAGGCGTGGCCGGGCACCGCGAGGCCCAGGCCGCCGTACTCGCCGCTGACCAGGGCGCGCTCGCCGTCGGGCCGGGGCGGCAGGGCCGGACTCGGGTAGCCGTGCTCGTCCATGATGTCGCCGGTGCCGCCGTCGGCTCCGAGGTTCAGCCCGGACTGGCCGTTGACGAGCCGGGTGGGGTCCCACGCCTTGGCCTGCTCGGCTATCCGGCCCACGTCGTACTGGCCCCAGCCCTCGTTGAAGGTCACCCACATGACGACCGACGGGCTGCTGGCGTGCTCGTCGATCATCTCCTTCAGCTCGCGCTCGTAGCGGGCGCGGGAGGTGGCGCTCGGGTTCACCCCGGCCGTCATCGCGGGCATGTCCTGCCACACCAGCAGCCCGAGCCGGTCGGCCCAGTAGAACCAGCGGTCCGGCTCGACCTTGATGTGCTTGCGGACGGAGTTGAAGCCGAGCCGCTTGTGCGCCTTGAGGTCGTAGGCGAGGGCCTCGTCGGTGGGCGCGGTGTGCAGGCCGTCCGGCCAGAAGCCCTGGTCGAGGGTGGCCATCATGAAGACGGGCTCGCCGTTGAGGACGGTGCGCGGGACGCCGTTCACCTTCTCGACGGCGATGGAGCGCATCCCGAAGTAGCTGCCGACCCGGTCGGCGCCGACCTTCACCTTCAGGCCGTAGAGGAACGGGTCGTCGGGCGACCACAGGTGCGGGTCGCGGACGGTCAGGGTCAGCGGGCTGCCGGTGCGGCCGCTCGCGGTGGCCACTTCGCGCCGGCCGTCGTACGCCGTCGCCGTGATCGGTACGCCGTCCCGCACGCCCCGGGCCTCCACGGTGACCTTCTCGCCGGCCACGTCGGGCGTGATCTTGAGGGAGTCGGCGTGGTCGCGGGCCACCGGCTCCATCCAGACCGTCTGCCAGATGCCGGAGGACGGGGTGTACCAGATGCCGCTGGGGTCCAGGCGCTGCTTGCCGAGCGGCGGGTTCTCCCCGGAGGCGGCGTCGGTCGGGTCGTAGACGCCGACGATCAGCTCCTGGGTGCGGCCGGGCTTGAGCGCGTCGGTGATGTCGGCGCTGAACTTGTCGTAGCCGCCCTCGTGCTCGGCGACCTTCGTGCCGTTGACGTACACCTCGGAGCGCCAGTCGACGGCGCCGAAGTTGAGCTTGAGCCGCTGGCCGGAGCCGATCCGCCAGTCGGAGGGGACGGTGAAGGTGCGGCGGTACCACATGCGGTCCTCGTGCCGTTCGATGCCGGAGAGCTGGGACTCCACCGGGTACGGGACGAGGATGCGCTCCTTCAGGGTCCTGCCGACGGGCGGTTGCTCGCCCGGCTCGGCGGCGGCGAACTGCCAGCGGCCGTTGAGGCCCTGCCAGGCATCCCGGGTCAGCTGCGGGCGCGGGTACTCGGGCAGGGCGTTGCCGGGTCCTACCTCGTCGGCCCAGCGGGTGCGCAGCTGGTAGGTCGAGCGGTTGGGACCGCTGCTCCAGAACTCCTTGACAACGTTGCCGTCGGTGTCGGTGAGGCCGCCCTGCCCGTCGTAGCGGACGTCGGCGCTGCCGCGGGCCGTGCCGGTCTTGTTGCCGACGACCGGTTCGTCGAGGGTCACCAGGAGGGAGGCGGGGTCGGACGGGTCCGGCCGTGCCGCGCCCAGGGGCCATGCGGCGCCGCCGATCACCGCGCGCAGGTGGTCGGTGAAGCCCGGCGGGGGTGCGGCGAGGGGTTGGGCGAAGTCGAGCTTGAGGGTGCGGCCGGTGGACTGGACCGTGGCCGCGAGGGCGCCGTCGTAGGCGAAGCCGTCGGGGAGGCGGAACGCCGACTGCGGGACGGGTTCCTTGCCGCCGCCGGGCTGCGTCCAGCGGAGGTGGAGGTTGGAGCCGCCGTAGTGCTCGAAGTACTCGACCTTGATGTCGTAGGGCGTGCCTGCGGTCAGGTCGACGGGCTGCGCGGTCTGTTCGCGGTCCCAGTCGTCGATCCAGTGGTCGATGGCGAGCTGCCCGTCGATCCAGAGACGGAAGCCGTTGTCGCCGATGATCGAGAAGGTGTGGGGGCCGGTCTCCTCCGGGACGATCCTGCCGGTCCAGCGGACGCTGACGTCGTCGGACTGTCCGGTGGTGAAGGTCAGGCGCGGCTCCAGGTTGTCGAAGTCGAGGTCCTGGTCGAAGGTCGTCGCCTTGAGGGTGTGGAAGTCGAAGGCGCCGGGGGCGGAGTGCGTGTAGTACTCGCCCTTGAGGCCGTGGATCTCGGCCGGGTCGTCCGCGAGGGCGGGTGCCGCGGTCAGGCCGGTGAGGGCGAGGAGCGCGGCGAGGAGTAACGCGAGTCGGGCTCTGAGGCGTCCGGTACGCACGGAACCTCCATAACAACGTTGTCATGGACAGGAGTTGGCATGACAACATCACGGATTCCGTTCTTCGTCCAGAGGCAGGACAAAGTCCCCCGGGCCCTCCTCGTCAGGTGACGAGCTGCCCCTTCCCGAGGGCGATGACGCCGCCCTTGGACACCGTGTACAGCTCCGCGTCGCGCTCCGGGTTGACGCCGATCGTCGCGCCCGGCGGCACCTCGACGTTCTTGTCCAGCACGGCGCCGCGCACCACCGCGCCCCGGCCGATGTGCACGTTGTCGTGCAGCACCGACCCCTGCACGACGGCCCCCGGGTCGACCACCACACCCGGCGACAGCACGGACCGCGTGACCTGCCCGCGGATGAGGCAGCCGGCGCTGATGATGGACTCGCTGGCGATGCCCCCGGCGTTGAAGCGGGCCGGCGAGAGCTGGTACGAGTGCGTGTAGATGGGCCAGCTGCGGTTGTACAGGTTGAAGGCCGGGCGCTCGGCGATCAGGTCCATGTGGGCCTCGTAGTAGGCGTCCAGCGTGCCGACGTCCCGCCAGTAGCCCTGGTCGCGGGTGGTCTCACCGGGCACGTGGTTGGCGCTGAAGTCGTACAGCGCGGCCTCGCCCCG
>KE354360.1 GCA_000415505.1 Streptomyces afghaniensis 772 | reverse complement strand
GGCCGTACGACCCACCGCGTGGCCCGGCGGGCGAGCAGCACACAGGCCACGGCGAACAGGCCGGCGCCGGCCAGGACGAGCGCCCAGCGCAGGGCGATGTCGTCCGCGGCGGCCCGCACCGAGGCCCGCAGCACCACGGCGCCGGACACCCTGGTGCCTGTGCCCACGGGACGCGCGAGCAGCCGGTCGGACCGGGACCAGGGCCGCAGCGTCCCCCCGGGCGAGACGGGCTGGTTGCGCAGCGCCGCGTCGACGAGCCGGGTGACGTCCGGGTCGGCGGCCCGCAGGCCGCCCGTCTGCACCAGCGGGGCACGGCGGGCGTCGACGACCACGACGGCCTCGCCGTACAGCTCGGTGTAGCGGCGCACATCGGCCGTGAGCGCGCCCGTGTCGTCGCTCTCGGCGGCCTGCTCGGCCAGCCCGGCGAAACGGTCGAGGTCGGCGGTGCGCGCCGCGACGAGCTGCTGGGTGCGCTGCGCGGCGGTGACGGCCAGCAGCGGGACGGCGAAGCCGGCCACGGCGAGGACCACGAAGGCCAGGACGACGGTGAGGACGCGCGTGCGCATGAACAGGGCCTGCCGTCAGTGACCGGCTCAGTCGCCGAAGCGGTAGCCGAAGCCGCGGATGGTGGTCAGCACCCCGGGGCGGCCGAGCTTGGCCCGCACCTGGGTGAGGTGCACGTCGAGCGAGCGGGACACGGCGAGGAAGGCGTCGCCCCACACCTCGTCCATCAGCTGCTGGCGGCTGACCGCCGTGCCGGCCCGGGCCGCCAGGGCGGCGAGGACCTCGAACTCCTTGGTGGTCAGCCGCACCTCCGCGCCGCCGACCGTCACCCGGCGCGCGTCGAGGTCGACCTCGACGTCGCCGGCGCGGACGGTGCGCGGAGCCGGGGCGGCGGGTGTCGTGGCGCGGCGGGTGACGGCCTCGATGCGGGCCAGCAGCTCGGCCAGCCGGACCGGCTTGACCAGATAGTCGTCGGCGCCCAGCCGCAGACCGCGCACCACCGACCGTTCGTCGCCCCGCGCGGTGAGCACCACCACCGGCAGGGCACTGACCGCGCGCAGCTTGCGCAGCACCTCCAGACCGTCCACGTCGGGCAGGCCGAGGTCGAGCAGCAGCAGGTCCGCCTGCCGGTGACGGGAGAGCACGTCCTCGCCGCGCCGCACCCGGGACGGCAGGTGGCCGTTGTCGTACAGCGCCTCGGTCAGCGCGCCCGCCACACCGTCGTCGTCCTCGGCCAGCAGCACCCGCACGGTCGCCTCCTTCCCGCCTCGTCAGCCGCGAGACCGGGAAACGTCCTCGTCCAGCGGCGACGCGTCGGAGGTCTCGCGCATCCGAATGTAGACGAGCAGCGAGATCAGGACACAGGCGGTGACGTAGTAGAAGTACCAGTTCTCGTGTCCGGCGTTCTTGAACCACAGGGCGACGTACTCGGCTGTCCCGCCGAACACGGCCACGGTCAGCGCGTACGGCAGGCCGACGCCGAGCGCCCGGATCGAGGTCGGGAACAGCTCGGCCTTCACCACCGCGCTGATCGAGGTGTACAGGGAACTGACGGCCAGCGGCACGACCATCAGCAGGAACGCGTACACCGGGTCGCTGGTGTGCGACAGCAGAGTCAGCGAGGGCACCACCACCACGGTGCCCAGCCCCCCGAACGCGATCAGCAGGGGACGCCGCCCCACCCGGTCGGAGAGCAGGCCCATGACCGGCTGGAGCACGACGAACACGAGCAGCGCGAAGAAGTTGATCCAGGCCGCCGTCGGCTTGGCGATGCCGCTGGTGTTGACCATGAACTTCTGCAGGTAGGTGGTGTACGTGTAGAAGAACAGCGTGCCGCCCATGGTCAGCCCGACGACGACCAGGCACTGCCGCGGGTAGGACAGCAGCAGCCGCAGGCTGCCGCGGGCCGGGCCGCTCTGCTCCTGCTCGCCCTCCGACGCGGCACGCTCGAAGCTCTCGGACTCGTCCATGCCGCGCCGCAGCCACAGCACGATCACCGCCCCCGCGGCGCCGACGACGAACGCGATCCGCCAGCCCCAGGACTCCATCTGCGCGGGGCTGAGCACCTGTTGCAGGACGATCTGCAGACCGAGCGCCGTCAGCTGGCCGGCGATGAGGGTGACGTACTGGAAGCTGGAGTAGTAGCCGCGGCGGCCGGGCGAGGCCACCTCGGACATGTAGGTGGCGGAGGTCGAGTACTCACCTCCCACCGACAGACCCTGGAGCAGCCGGGCGGTGACCAGGAGCACGGGGGCCGCGACCCCGATCGAGCCGTACGACGGGGTCAGCGCGACGATCAGGGAACCGGCCGCCATGAGCGTCACCGACAGTGTCAGCGCCGCGCGGCGGCCACGGCGGTCGGCGTAGCGGCCGAGGATCCAGCCGCCGATCGGCCGCATCAGGAAGCCGACGGCGAACACCGCGGCGGTGTTCAGGAGTTGGGCGGTCTGGTCCCCGGAGGGGAAGAAGACGGAGGCGAAGTAGACGCTGAAGGCGGTGTACGCGTACCAGTCGTACCACTCGATCAGGTTGCCGATCGATCCGCGCACGATGTTGCTGACGACCCTGCGTTCGTCGTGGCGCGGCTTCCGCGCACGCTCGGCGGTGGTCTGTGTGGCCATCGGAACTCCCTTGTCTGCGGCCCGGAAGCACACAGAGTCGACGGCGCGAACAGGGGCGCTCAATGCCGGGAGCCAAGTCCTTACAGTCCCTTAGGGCTCGGGGCACGCCGGGACCTGCCTCACCGCGACAGCACCGGCCGGTCGCGGGCGAAGGAGATCTTGCTATCGTGAACCGCGCGGCCTCGAACGGGGAAGAACAGGACGACCATGACTGAGTTGGACACCATCGCAAACCCGTCCGATCCGGCGGTGCAGCGGATCATCGACGTCACCAAGCCTTCGCGATCCAACATAAAGACAACGTTGATCGAGGACGTCGAGCCCCTCATGCACAGCATCACGGCCGGGGTGGAGTTCATCGAGGTCTACGGCAGCGACAGCAGTCCTTTTCCACCCGAGTTGCTGGATCTGTGCAGGCGGCAGAACGTACCGGTCCGCCTCATCGACTCCTCGATCGTCAACCAGTTGTTCAAGGGGGAGCGGAAGGCCAAGACGTTCGGCATCGCCCGCGTCCCTCGCCCGGCCAGGTTCAGCGACATCGAAAGCCGGAGTGGGGACGTCGTCGTTCTCGACGGGGTGAAGATCGTCGGCAACATCGGCGCGATAGTGCGAACGTCGCTCGCGCTCGGAGCGTCGGGGATCATCCTGGTCGACAGTGATATCACCAGCATCGCGGACCGGCGTCTGCAAAGGGCCAGCCGTGGTTACGTCTTCTCCCTTCCCGTCGTCCTCTCCGGTCGCGAGGAGGCAATTGCCTTCATTCGGGACAGCGGTATGCAGCTGATGACACTCAAGGCAGACGGCGACATTTCGGTGAAGGAACTCGGAGACCGTCCGGATCGGCTGGCCTTGTTGTTCGGCAGCGAAAAAGGCGGGCCTTCCGACCTGTTCGAGAAAGCGTCTTCCGCCTCGGTTTCGATCCCCATGATGAGCTCGACCGAGTCTCTCAACGTGTCCGTTTCCCTCGGAATCGCGCTGCACGAGCGGATCGACAGGAATCTCGCGGCCAAGCGGTAAGAGCCCACACCGTAAAGGCCCCGGAGCATGGCGTCCGGCGTCGTCAGCGGACAGCCACGCCGTGGTGGCGGGCGTACCGAGCGGCTTCTGCCCGGTTCGCCACGCGGAGCTTGCGCAGGACGGCCGCCACATGGTGCTCGACGGTCCGCCTCGACAGGAACAGTGCCTCGGCGATCTCGGCGTTTCGGAGTCCGTCGGCCAGCAGGGCGAGCACCTCCTGTTCGCGGGCGCTGAGCCCGTCGGGGCCTACCGTGCGGGACCGGCGTCTGGGGATGTCGCGCACCCCGAGCCGGCGCAGCCGACGGGCGGTGACGTCACGCATCGGCCCGGCGCCCAGACGGTCGAACGCCGTGAGCGCCTCGCGCAGCATCCCCGCGTCGGTGGTGTCGGCGAGCGCGAGCGCGGCCTCGTAGGGGCAGCCGAGCTCCTGCCAGTGGACGGCCGCCTCCCGCGGGCGGCCGGACAGCTGGAGCCGGTAGGGCTCGGCGGCGCGCGCCGGGACGGTGACGGGTCCGTCGGCTCGGGACAGCCAGTAGGCGAGTTCACCGAGCAGCCACGGCTCGCCCTGTTCCACGGCCGAGGCGGACGCCGAGGTGACGATCGCGCGCACCTGGCCGGTGTCGCCCGCGTATGCGGCGGCTTCGGCCAGCGCCGGCGCGGCGCCGATGATCCAGCCGACGACCGGTTCGGCGGTGACCATGGTCGTCCGCACCGCGGTCAGCAGCGGGCGGGCATCGGAGTCGCCCCGGCGTGCGCGCAGCCGCCCCAGCACCACCATGCTGAGCATCTTGCGTCCGTCGTCCACGCCCGCCGTGCGCAGCACCTCAGAGGCCAGCGCCTCCGCCTCCTCCCAACGCCCCTGGTCCAGCAGCGCACGCGAGTGGAACGCGCGGAGCCACTGCCGCCAGACCTCCTGGCCGTGGTCGTCGGTGAAGGCGAGGGCCTCGCCGTACCAGCGTTCGGCCTCCCGGTGCCAGCGGCGGGTCACGCAGATCAACTGGAGCCAGAAACAGGCGAGTCCCGCCTGGTCGTGAGCGGACGCCGCGCGTGCCAGCCGGATGCTCTCCCCGATGAGGCCGAGGCCGGCCACGTCGCCGTCCAGGGCACGGCCGATACCGATCGACGACAGCGCGAGCGCCCTTCCCTGCGGGTCCGTTCCGTCGCCGGTCATCGCGAGGAGCCGCTCACCCCAGGCGATCGCATCGGCGCTGCGGAAGGCCATCGCGGACAGTTTCGCGCGGACGGCGCAGGCCAGTGCCAGTTCGGGCGTCACCGGCAGTCCGGCCAGCAACCCGAGGGCCTCGTCACACGCCTTCTCACCGAGGGGGACCTCCCGGGCCAGATGTGCCGCGGTGATCGCCAGACCGACCAGCGCCCCGCTCTGCCGACGCCTGTCACCGGTCTTCCGCCACGCGTCGACCGCGGCCTGCCGGGCCCGCAGCGCGGCTTCGAGGTCGTCGGCGAGATGGCATTCGCGTCCGAGGTCCTCCAGCAGCCCCGCCCGGTCAGCGGCAGGAAGCCCCTGGAGGACGTCGAGAGCACGGCGCAGGTGGGCGGCGGCCTCCTTGTGAGCCCCGAGCGCGGATGCCCGCTCTGCCGCGAGCGGGGCGTAGGCGAGCACGGCGGCCCGGTCGTCGGCATGCTGCGCGTGCTCGGCGAGCCGCGCCGGTTCCACTTCGCCGGGCGGGCGCGAGGCGAGTACGGATAGTGCCCGCCTGTGCAGCTCCGCCGCGCGCCCCGGCGGGATCGCCTGCTCGACGGCGACGCGGACCAGCTCGTGGCGGAACGCGACGGCGCCGTGCTCGGCGGTGAGCATTCCGCGCTCCACGCACTCGTCGAGCTCTCCGGCCGAGCGGCCCGAGACCGCCTGGACCAGCCACGGCGCGGCCCGGGTCCCGAGGCAGGCGACGGCGTCGAGCGCATCGCGCGCCCCCGGTGCCAGACGCGCGGCGCGGGCCAGCACCGCGTCCCGGACCGTGGCGGGCACGGTGGCGCCGCCGTCGGCCAGTACTTGCGTCACGAAGAAGGCGTTGCCGCCCGTTCGGCGGTGCAGTTCGGCCGGGTCGATGCCGGTTCCCGCCGCGAGACGCGCGACGGCCGCCTCGGACAGCGTGGGCACGGTCAGTCGGCGCACCGAGGGAAGCGCCGCCAGGTCCCCGGCCAGCACCCGCAGCGGATGGCGGGGCCCCACTTCGTCCTGCCGGTAGGCCACGGCGACCATGGCCGGGCATGCCCCCAGGCGGCGGCCCAGGAAGCGCAGCAGGTCCAGCGTGGCCTCGTCGGCCCAGTGCGCGTCGTCCAGGACGACGAGTGTCGGGACGCAGCCCTCGCGCAGCTCTTGGAGCAGCCGGCGACGCACCTTCACGGGGTCGGGGGTGCCGCTGAGCTCCCGGCTCAGGGGGGCGGGCAGGGCGTCGGCCATGTCGCGCAGCGGACCGAGGGGAAGCGGCGTGGTGAGCGGTTCGCTGCTGCCGCTGAGCAGTCGGGCGTCGCCCAGGCGCCGGCCGAACTCGTGGAGCAGCGCGGTCTTGCCGGCGCCCGCATCGCCGCCGACGAGGACGAGGCGCCCGGTGCCGGCGGCCGCTTCCCTCCACCAGCGCGACAGCGACGCGAGCTCGCTGTCCCGTTCTTCGAGTGTCCGTGTGCCGGCCGTCACACTTCGATGGTAGGTAGACGGCCGCCCGGAAGGATGGGTATCCACTACCGATGTCCGTGTCCGGCCGCTCAGCGCATGCTTCGAGTTGACCGAAGGGACCCATGTCGAAGCGGCGGAGACGGCCATGGACTACGACGTGATCATCGTGGGCGCGAGCATCGCCGGCTGCACGGCGGCGACGGCGTACGGCCGGGCGGGACTGCGGGTGGCGCTGGTCGAGCGGCATCGCAGCCCTCAGGCACACAAGACGCTGTGCGGGCACTTCGTACTCGGGGGCACCCATGACGTCCTGCGGCGACTGGGCTTCTGGCAGCCGATGCTCGAGCACGGTGCGACGGTGACGACCGGGCTCGGCGTGTGGACCGGGTCCGGCTGGATCGTCCCCCGGCCGGACAGCGGGATACCGCCGGCGATCAGTCTGCGCCGCAGGAAGCTCGACCCGCTGCTGCGGGAGATCGCCGGCTCGACCCCCGGCGTGCACCTCATGCGGGGGCACCGTGTCGTCGACCTGGTCGAGGACGCCGCGGGAGCCGTCGCGGGAGTCGTCACGTCGGACGGCGGGACCGGACGCACCATCCTGCGGGCCCCCCTGGTCGTCGGTGCGGACGGCCACCGGTCCACGGTTGCCCGACTCGCCGGGGTCGCCGAGGACCGTGCCCCGAACGAGCGCTTCCTGTTCTGGACCTATTACGCGGGGGCGACGATGAACGGACCCGGCGACGGCCAGGTCTGGCCCCTCGGCCAGGACGTCGCCGTGTGCATCCCCGTCGACGACGGCCTGACGCAGGTGGGTGTCTTCCCGGTGAAGGACCGGCTTCCCGAGTTCACCACCGATCGGACCGCCGCCTTCGACCGGTTCGTCGCGCGCCTGCCGGACGGGCCCTCGCTCGCCGGTGCGCGACAGGTGTCGAACCTCGTCGGCACCACCGACTATCCGTGCGTTCGCCGGGATCCCACCCCGCGGCCCGGCCTGGCCCTGATCGGGGATGCCGCGACCGCGTCCGACCCCGTTCCGGCGGTCGGATGCGGCTGGGCGTTCCGCAGCGCGGCGTGGCTGACCGACGCGACCGCCGAAGCCCTGGCCCGGGGCGGGAACGTGCGCCAGGCGCTGCGCTCCTACCGCCGAGCGCACAGGTTCATCGACAAGTACGACGCCCTCGGCCGGAAGGAAGCGCTCGCGAAACCGCCCGACGCGCTCCAACGGGCGGTCCGCACAGCAGCCGTGTCCGACCCCTACGTCGCCCGTCGGCTGGCGATGTTCGCGATGCGGGCAGCGGAGCCGTCGGTCCTGCTCAACCCGATGGTGATGGCCCGGGCTCTCATCGGGGTGCGGGTGCGGCGGCCGCGGGAGACGCCACCGGTCGTTCCCGCGGGCTGACCGGCGGGTACGCGGCGCACTCCGCGCTGACCGGCCCGGACACAGGACGCACGGCTCACCCCCGTAGATCACCGCGAGTCGGACGGAATTGTTCGACCTGTCGGACATTGTTCGGAACCTATTGACGCTGCCCTGGGCGTCGACTGAGACTCTCGCAACACACACGTCACCTGCGTGCAACGGCGGGCCCACGGCAAGGGATTGCCGTCGCCTCGTCGGCTCCTCGTTCCGCCTTCCGCCTGTCCGTCAGCAGCCATGCCTCAGCAGGGAACCTCGACATGACGCACGTCGCACGATGCGCACGACTTCGCAGCCGCGCGAGACGCCGGGCGGGTCATCTCGCCGGACTGACCGCCGCGTCGATACTGCTCACCCTCGCCGGACCCACCGCTCCCGCTCAAGCGGCACCGGCGGCACCGGCGGCCGAAGCCGCGGACATCACCGACGGCCTGGCCCTGTGGTACAAGCTCGACGCAGGCTCCGGCAGCACCGTGACCGACGCCTCCGGCAACGGCCGCAACGGCACGGTCAGCGGCGCCGCCGACTGGTCGGCATCCGGTCAGGGGCTCGCCTTCAACGGATCGGACACCTACATCAAGGTGCCGGACGACGTCATGAAGGGCATGGACTCGATCACCGTCTCCATGGACGTACTGATCGACTCCGCCCAGAGCACGCCCTACTTCCTCTACGGCTTCGGCAACACCAGCGCGGGCAGCGGCAACGGTTACCTGTTCACCACCGGCAACTCCTTCCGCACCTCCGTCGCGACGGGCAACTGGTCGACCGAGCAGACCACCAAGCCGTCCGACTCCCACAACCTGACCCGCGGGGTGTGGAAGCACATCACCTACGCCCAGACCGGCTCCACGGGTGTGCTCTACGAGGACGGCGTCGAGGTCGGCCGCAACACCTCGGTCACCACCACGCCCGGCGCCATCGGCTCCGGCACCACCAAGGCCAACTACATCGGCAAGTCCGTCTACGACGGCGACAAGCTCTTCAAAGGCCGGATACGCGACTTCCGCGTGTACGACCGGGCACTGGACGGCTCGGAGGTCGAGCAGCTCTCCCTCCCCGTCGCCACGCAGGGCGTCGCCGCCGACAAGGAGGCCCTGAGCCTCGGTGACACCAGCGGCGTCACCTCCGACCTGGACCTGCCCAGGACCGGCACGGCCGGTGGCTCCTCCATCAGCTGGGACAGCGACAACCCGTCCGTGGTGTCGGACACCGGCAAGGTGACCCGCCCCGAGGCCGGCTCACCGGACGGCCGTGCCACGCTCACGGCGACCCTGAAGAAGGGCACCGTGACCGGCACCAAGAGCTTCGACGTCACGGTCCGGCCCGCACTCGACGACGCCGCCGCCACCCGGCAGGCCGCCGAGGCGCTCACGGTGCACAACCTCGACGACGCACGCGGCAACCTCACCCTGCCCGGGAGCGGCGCCTTCGGCACGACCGTGACCTGGTCCTCCGCGAAGCCGGACGTCGTCTCCGCCGCCGGCGAGGTCCACCGCCCCGCGCACGGCGACGGCGCCACCACCGTCGAGCTGACCGCCACCGTCACCAAGGGCGAGGCCGAGGCCACGCGCGTCATGACGGCCAAGGTGCCCGAACTGCCCGCCGAGACTGACCTCAAGGGCTATATGTTCAGCTACTTCACCGGCGAGGGCACCTCGGACGGCGAACAGCTCTACGCCGCCCTCAGCAAGGGCAACGACCCGCTGCACTGGCGTGAACTCAACGACGGCAAGCCGGTCCTCACCTCCACGCTCGGCGAGAAGGGCCTGCGCGACCCGTTCATCATCCGTTCCCCGGAGGGCGACAAGTTCTACCAGATCGCCACCGACCTCAGGATCTACGGCAACGGCGACTGGGACGCCTCCCAGCGCACCGGCAGCAAGTCCATCATGGTCTGGGAGTCCACCGACCTGGTGCACTGGACGAACCAGCGCCTGGTCAAGGTCTCGCCCGACAGCGCCGGCAACACCTGGGCGCCGGAGGCGTTCTACGACGCCGAGCGCGGCGAGTACGTGGTCTTCTGGGCGTCGAAGCTGTACGACAACGTTGACCACTCCGGCGACACGTACAACCGCATGATGTACGCCACCACCCGCGACTTCTACACCTTCAGCGAGCCCCAGGTCTGGATCGACCGCGGCTACTCGGTCATCGACTCCACGATGATCCGGCACGACGGGACGTACTACCGCCTGTCCAAGGACGAGCGGAACAACACCTCCTCCACCCCCAACAGCAAGTTCATCTTCCAGGAGAAGAGCGACTCGATCCTGGACCCGTCCTGGACCGCGGTCGCCGAGGGCATCGGCAAGGGCGCGATGAACGCCGCCGAGGGACCGCTGGTGTTCAAGTCCAACACCGAGGAGAAGTGGTACGCGTTCCTCGACGAGTTCGGCGGCCGCGGCTACATCCCGTTCGAGACGACCGACCTGGACTCCGGCACCTGGACCCCGTCCACCGGCTACGACCTGCCCGCCAAGCCCCGGCACGGCACCGTGCTGCCGGTCACCCAGGCCGAGTACGACCGGCTGCTGCGCGCCTACCAGCCCGACCAGATCGTGCAGAGCGTCGACGACGTCTCGGTGAAGACCGGGATCGGCCGGGCACCGGTGCTGCCGGCCACGGTGATCGCCGAGTACGCCGACGGCGTCAAGCGTCCCGTCGCGGTCACCTGGGAGGACGTACCGGCGTCGAAGTACGCACAGGCCGGCACCTTCACCGTGACCGGCAGTCTGCCGAACGGCGCCGCGATTCCGGTCCGGGCCGACGTCACCGTGTCGGAGGAGGGGCCGGACATCCCGGCCGACCTGCTCCTGCACTACGACTTCGACGAGACGAGCGGCAGCATCGCCCGTGACTCCAGCGGGCACGGCCACCACGGCACCTACGTCCGCACCCCCGACTTCGGCAGCGGCGTGCACGGCGGCTCGTTCAAGATGTCCGGCGACTCCGGCTCGCCGTACGTGAAGATCCCGAACGGTGTGCTGAAGAACGCCGACAGCGTGACGGTGTCGACGTACGCCAAGTGGAAGGGCGGCAGCAGCTTCCAGTGGCTGTTCGGGCTCGGACCCGACAGTGACAAGTACCTGTTCGCCACCCCGTCCAACGGCGGCTCCAGCCTCTACTCGGCCATCACGAAGGCGAGTTGGTCGGCGGAGTCGAAGCTCACGGCCGGCTCGCAGCTCACGCCCGGCCAGTGGCGGCACGTCACGGTGACGCTGGACGGCGCCACCGGCACCATGGTCCTCTACGCCGACGGCGTCGAGGCGGCCCGCACGACGACCACCGTCAAGCCGTCGGAACTGTATGACGCCGCCAAGGACTACAGCGGCTACATCGGCCGGTCCCTGTACGCGGCCGACCCGTACTTCGGCGGCGAGGTCGACGACTTCCGCATCTACGACCGTGCGCTCACGGGCGCCGAGGTCATGGAACTCAGCGGCAACACGGCGGGCATCGCCAAGGTGACGCACCCGGCGCTCAAGGTCGACGCGCTCATCGACAACGCGGCCGGCACGATCACGCTGCCGATGAAGGCGGGCACCGATCTCACCGCGCTGGCACCGGAGTTCGCGCTCGCCGAGGGCGCGACCATCAGCCCCGCCTCCGGCAGCGTGCAGGACTTCACCAAGCCGGTGACGTACGAGGTCACCGGTTCGGACGGCAAGAAGCGCACCTGGAAGGTCTCGGCGCTGCTCATGAAGACACCGGTCCTGCCGGGGCTGAACGCCGACCCGAACATCGTGCGCTTCGGCGACACGTTCTACATCTACCCGACGACCGACGGCTTCGAGGGCTGGAGCGGCACGCAGTTCAAGGCCTACTCCTCCACGGACCTGGTCCACTGGAAGGACCACGGCGTCATCCTCGACCTGGGGCCGGACGTCAGCTGGGCGGACAGCAGGGCCTGGGCTCCGGCGATGACGGAGAAGGACGGGAAGTACTACTTCTACTTCTGCGCCGACGCGAACATCGGCGTCGCGGTGTCCGACTCGCCCACCGGACCGTTCAAGGACGCCCTGGGCAAGCCGCTGCTGAAGGCCGGTGACTTCCGCGGCCAGATGATCGACCCGGCGGTCTTCACCGACGACGACGGCAAGCAGTACCTCTACTGGGGCAACGGCCGCGCCTACGTCGTCCCGCTGAACGACGACATGACCTCCATCGACACCTCGAAGGTCCAGGACATCACCCCGAGCGGCTACAACGAGGGCACCTTCGTCCTCAAGCGCAAGGGCACCTACTACTTCATGTGGTCGGAGAACGACACCCGGGACGAGAACTACCGCGTCGCCTACGCGACCGGTCCCTCGCCCACCGGCCCGTGGACCAAGCGGGGCGTGATCCTGGAGAAGGACCTGTCACTGGGCATCAAGGGACCGGGCCATCACTCCGCCGTCCACGTCCCGAACACCGACGACTGGTACATCGCCTACCACCGCTTCGCCATCCCCGGCGGTGACGGCACCCACCGCGAAACCACCATCGACAAGCTGGAGTTCGACTCCGACGGCCTGATCGAGAAGGTCGTCCCGACCCTCGGCGGCATCGACCCGGTCACCGTCGTCCACGTCGGCCCGGACGCCACCGGCACCGAGGGCGAGGCGATCACACTCGCCGGAACCGTCTCCGGGGCAGGCACGCCCCAGTGGACCGTGCAGGACGGCGCCCCGTGCGCCGTCAAGGACCCCGCGGCGGCCCGGACGACCCTCGTCTGCACCGACGACGGCACCTTCCAGGTCACCCTGACCGGTGGGCGCGGCACCGACACCGCGACCGTCAAGGTCTCCAACGCCGCCCCGACGATCACCTCCGCCGAGGGCCCCGGCTCGCCCCTCCCGGCGGGCAAGGCCGCCGTCGTCACCGCGTCCTTCGACGACCCGGGCACGGCCGACCGCCACACCTGCGAGGTCGACTGGAAGGACGGCAGCCGGCCGACGCCCGGCACGCTCACCCACTCCGGCTGCCGCGCCGCACACGTCTACGACGAGGCGGGCATCCACCGCCCGGTCGTCACGGTCACCGACGATGACGAGGGCTCGGACAGCAGCACGCTCACGGAGCTGATCGTCTACGACCGTGCCGCCGGACCCGCTGCCGGCGTCGGCACGATCGCCTCACCGGTCGGCGCCTACCCGGCCGAGCCGGGGCTGACCGGCAAGGCGGCGTTCACCCTGGGCGCCCAGTACCGGAAGGGAGCCACTGTCCCGGCCGGCAAGGTCACGTTCGTCTTCGGTTCCGCCCGACTCGCCTTCCGCTCGACCGGCTCCGACTGGCTCGTGGTGAACGGCTCCCGGGCCGTCTACCAGGGCACCGGCACGGTGGGCGGCAAGGGTGGCTACGCCTTCAGAGTCACCGCCACCGACGGCCCGGACACCTTCCGCATCAAGATCTGGCAGAAGTCCACCGGCGATGTCCTCTACGACAACAGGACCGGCGCCAGGACGAAGGGCATCGTCACCGTCGGAAACCAGCGGCGTTAGGTCTGCCTTCAACATTTGACGCTTCATTGGATGTCATTGACCGAGGGATGACTCGCCAAGGTGCAGAAGAGGCAAGCTCCAATGTCAACTTGCCTCTTCATGCCGCTGGACCATGATGGACATGAGGGCCGAAAAGGCGCCGCCACCGAATGACTCACCAGTGAAAAGGCGTTGCGCCCCGGCACCTCTCCGGTGCTCGGCCCCGAAGGGATGCGTGCCAGCATGGCCACCAGAACCACGAATCCGAAGAAGACCACCTCGAAGACCGCGCAATCGCAGTCCGCGTCGAAGTCCGCTTCGAAGTCCGCGTCGAAGCCCGCTGCGAAGACGGCCTCGGCGAAGAAGGGCTCGCCCTCCGACGACGAACTCATCTCGTCGCTGCGGCAGTACGTCCGCGTCCGTGGCCCGCACCTGCTGGAGGATCCCAACATCACGTCGGTGGGCGTCGGCCGCAAGGTCACCGGCGACCAGCCGGGCGGCGAAGTGGCGTTGCAGTTCACCGTGGCGACCAAGGCCGAGCCGGAGGCGCTGGAGTCCCTGGGCACCTCGCTGATCCCGGCCAGCATCACCGTCGACGGCGTCGAGGTGCCCACCGATGTCATCGAGCGCACCTACAAGCCGAGCTTCCACATGGTGGCCGAGGTCGAGAGCCCGCTGCGCAAGAGCCGGCTGGATCCCATCCGGCCCGGGGCCAGCGTCGGAGCGGTGACGGTGTCGGCCGGCACCATCGGCTGCGTCGTGTTCGACCGGGCCGACGGCACACCGTACGTGCTCAGCAACTGGCATGTGCTGCACGGGCCGTTCGGCGAGCTGGGGATCGAGGTCGTGCAGCCCGGCACACGGGACGACAACCGCATCGACCGCAACCGGATGGGCGTGCTCAAGCGCTCCCACCTGGGCGTGGCCGGGGACTGCGCGGTGGCGACCATCGAGGACCGCAACTCGCTCCCGGAGATCCTCGAACTGGACGTCGCCCCCCGGACCCTGGGGGAGCCCGAGCTCGGCGACAAGGTGGTCAAGAGCGGCCGGTCCACCGGGGTCACCCATGGCATCGTCCGCCGCGTCGACACCGTAGCGAAGATCGACTACGGCGGGGTGACCGGCGTGCAGACCATCGGGTGCTTCGAGATCGGCCCGGATCCCGCCCATCCGTCGGCGGACGGTGAGGTCAGCAGTGGCGGTGACTCCGGCGCGGTGTGGATGTTCAAGGAGGGCGACGACCGCGTGAGCACGGTGCTGGCCGGCCTGCACTTCGCCGGCGAGGGCACCGGCGAGCCGGACGAGCACGCCCTCGCCTGCCTGTCGACCTCGGTGTTCGAGAAGCTCGACATCACCCTCAGCCAGCCGGCGCCGGAGCAGTTGGAGATCATCGCCGGCTACGACGCCGACTTCCTCGGCGAACGGGTCGAGACCCCGGAACTGGACACCGACCTCACGCGCGATGCCGCACTCCTGGACGGCTCGCCGGTCATCCCGTACACGCATTTCTCCCTCACCCTGAGCAAGAAGCGGCGCTTCCCGTTCTGGGTGGCCTGGAACGTCGACGGTGGCTCGCTCAAGAAGCTCAGCCGCAGCGGGATCCCCTTCGTCAAGGATCCGAGGCTGCCCGGCACGGCGCAGGTCGGCAACGAGCTGTACCAGGCCAACCGGCTCGACCGGGGGCACATCGCCCGCCGCGCCGACCTGCTCTGGGGCAGCCTGCCGGAGGCGCGCAAGGCCAACACCGACTCGTTCTTCTACACCAACATCACCCCGCAGATGGACGACTTCAACCAGAGCTCCAAGAACGGGGTGTGGGGAGCGCTGGAGGACGCTGTCTTCGCCGACGTCGACGTCGATGACCTGAAGATCAGCGTCTTCGGCGGACCCGTGTTCCAGGACGACGACCGTGTCTACCGCGACGTGCCCGTAGCCCGGGAGTTCTACAAGGTCATCGTCTTCACCCAGAACGGCGAACTGAGGGCCAGGGCGTTTCTGCTCACCCAGAACCTGGACCAGCTCGAAGCGCTGGAACTGGACGAGTTCAGGGTCTTCCAGGTCACCCTCGGCGAGGTCGAGGACCGCACCCGGGTGCGTTTCCCCGCCGCCCTCCACAAGGGCGACACCCTGCGCGTGCCCGAGGCGGCGGCGGACCGCACGCCGCTGGAGACCACCTCCGACATCGAGTGGGGCTGACTCCCCGTCAAGGCCCCGCACGCACACCATGAAAGGCCGGCGCATCACCATGCCCGAACCGGTTCATGAGAACCCACCCGAGTTCCTCCGGAACGCGGCGGAACCAGTACGTGACCACCTGCTCGGCGCGGCCCCCCTGCCCGCCTTCCTGCACGGCGCCGACCAGTTGTCCCTGGAGGACCGTCGGCTCCTCGTCGACCAGGCCCTGGTCCTGCTGGAGCAGAACTACGTCCATCTGCCCCTGAAGACCGCGATGCACGCCGTCAACCCGGTCCAGCGGCTGCGGCTGCTGCGCCGGCGCATGGAGCGGCAGACACCGCAGACCATGCCGAGGGAGTGGCTGTTCCACGCGGAGATGTCGGAGATCTTCCACTCGGTGCGGGACCTGCACACCAATTACCTGCTGCCCGACCCCTTCAACGACAAGATCGCCTTCCTTCCGTTCCTGGTCGAGTCCTGCACGGAAGGGGACCGCACCCGGTTCCTGGTCACCCATGTGGCGAGCGGCTTCTCGGCCCCGGGGTTCGAGCCGGGGGTCGAGATCACCCACTGGAGCGGCATCCCCATTCTGGACGCCGTCGACCTCAACGCGGCCCGGTTCGCCGGCAGCAACACGGCGGCGCGGCGCAGCCGCGGTGTGCAGTCGCTGACCGTGCGGCCGCTCGTCATCCATCTTCCGCCGCTGGAGGAGTGGGTGACCGTCAGCTACATCGACCTCGCCGGAACGGCCCGGGAACTCCGGCAGAGCTGGCAGATCGTCGAGAACCTGCCCTCGTTCGTCTCCGCCGACCGGGACACGGCCGTCTCCCAGGGCCTGGACCTCGACGGGGATGAGACCCAGCGGGCCAAGGTGCTGCTGTTCGCGCCCCGGGTGGTCGCCCAGGAGCGGGCCGCCGAGGCGGACGAATCCCTGCCGGACCTGGGAGCGGGGGAGATCGCCACCAGCATGCCCAAGGTGTTCCGGGCCCGGGCCGTCACCACGCCGTCCGGAACGTTCGGCCACATCCGCATCTTCACCTTCAACGTCAGCAGCCCCGGCACGTTCGTCGCCGAGTTCGTCCGGCTCATCCGGCAACTGCCGCAGGGCGGGCTCATCGTGGACGTCCGGGACAACGGCGGAGGGCACATCCACGCGGCCGAGTTCACCCTGCAGACGCTGACCCCGCGCCGGATCGCCCCCGAACCGGTGCAGTTCGTCAACACCCCGCTCAATCTGCGGATCTGCCGTCGGTTCCAAGGCGGTCCGGGACTGGATCTGGGTCCCTGGGTGCCGTCCATGGAACAGGCCGTCGAGACCGGCTCGGTCTACTCCGGCGCCTTCCCGATCAGTCCCGAGAACGGCGCCAACGCCATCGGGCAGCAGTACTTCGGGCCCGTCGTGCTCATCACCAACGCCCGGTGCTATTCGGCCACGGACATCTTCGCGGCCGGCTTCCAGGACCACGGCATCGGTCCCGTGCTCGGCACCGACGAGAACACCGGCGCCGGCGGCGCCAACGTCTGGACGCATGACCTGCTGTCCGAGTTCCTGGCGGACGACCCGGGCACGCCCTACACGCCCCTGCCGAAGGGCGCCGGGATGCGGGTGTCGATACGCCGCACGCTGCGGGTCGGCCCGAACTCGGGCACGCCGGTGGAGGACCTGGGAGTCGTCCCCGACGAGCTGCACCGTATGACGCGCCGCGACCTGCTGGAGGGCAACACCGATCTCCTGGACCACGCGGGCCGGCTCCTGCAGGGTCTGCCTCCGCACGCCGTGACGATCACCGAGGCCGCCCCCGCCGACGGCGCGCTCCATCTGAAGCTCGCGGCGGAGAACGTCGACCGCGTCGACGTCTACCTCGACCAGCGCCCCCGCGCCTCCGTCGACCTCACCGGCGGCCAGGCCGACCTGATGGTCCAGGGCGCCGCCTCGGCACACACCGCCCACCTGGAGGGCTTCGAGGTCGGCCGCCTGGTAGCGAGCATGACCAGAGACCTGTCGTAGGCGACTCAGCAGAACCCGGCTACGGCGAGGTGGGCAGGTGGGGGAGCGGAGCACGAGCAGGGTGATCTCGCTGGGGGCGAAGACGCGGAACGGCGGGCCCCAGAAGCCGGTGCCGCGGCTGGTGTAGAGCAGGGTGCGGGTGCCGTGGTGGCTGAGGCCGGCGACGGCGGGCTGGTCGAGGCGGACCAGGTGGTGGAAGGGCCAGATCTGGCCGCCGTGGGTATGGCCGGAGAGCTGGAGGTCGATGCCGGCGGCTGCCGCCCGGTCGACGAACTTGGGCTGGTGTGCCAGGAGCAGGACGGGCAGGTCGGGGTCGGCGCCGTTCAGGGCTCCGGCAAGGTGAGCGCGGTGGCCTGCCAGGCCGGAGGACCCGGCGGTGACGTCGTCCACGCCGGCGACCACGAGGGTGTCGCCGCCGCGTTCGAGCAGCAGGTGGCGGTTGCGCAGCGGCTCCCAGCCCAGCTCGTCCATCAGGTCGACCCAGCCCTGGGCCTCGCTGTAGTACTCGTGGTTGCCGGTGACGTACACACGGGCCCGGGTGGCCCGCACGGTACCGAGGGGGACGGCCTGGGCGCGGCGGCGTTCGGCCGTGCCGTCCGCGAT
>KE354359.1 GCA_000415505.1 Streptomyces afghaniensis 772 | reverse complement strand
CGGGCGGCGATCGAGCGGGCCGTAGTGGGTGTCGGTGATGAGGACGACGCGGATGCCGTCCAACCCGGCACCCAGCCGTGGGAGGCGCACGTCGAGTCGGCGCACGCGCGGAACGCGGCGGGCTTCGGCGTACCCCCAGGCGAGCAGTACGGCGGTCACGCCGAGGACGGCGCAAGTGACGATGCGGGCCCGGTCGTGACTCTCGGCGACGCCGGCCACGGCCAGGGCGAGCCGCAAGGGGACGCCGAGCAGCACGGACCAGGTGAACAGAACCCAGCTGGTGCCCAGCAGGGTGTCACCGACGATCGCCGCCCGGTCCTGCTGGCGCCGGCCGTGGCCGCGCACCATCGCGAGCGGCATACCGACGAGGCCGAGGGCGAACAGGGCGGTGCCAACCAGCGTGACGGGCAGCGGCCAGTGCTGGCCGGTGTGCAGGAGCACCCAGCAGGGCACGGCCCACAGCAGGACGGGGGCATCAGGGGGAGGTAGCGCATCAGGCGGTGCAGTCGGCTCTGCCGCGGAGCTTGCGCTTCGCTGTCGGCGGGTCGGGTGTTGCTGGTGTCGGTCACGCTTCCCCTCCCTGACCGGGCTGCCGTCTCGCGCACTGTATCCGGTCAGTGTTGCGCTGAGGTTGTCGCGTGACCCGGGCGGGCTCGGCCTTCCGCCGAGCCGCCCCGCCGGCTGTCTACCGGAGCCGGACCCGTGTCACGCCGTCAGCGCCGCAGTGTCAGCAGACCCGGACGGTAGGGCCATTGGCTGTAGTCGCCGCCGGAGTTGGGGTTGCGTCCCTGGTACAGGAACTGCAGGTTGCAGGGATCGACGGTGAAGGTCTGATCGGCGCTGGTGCGGATCAGCTCGCCATGGCTGATGTCGTTGGTCCAGGTGGCGCCGCTGTTGGCCTTGCCGGCGAAGGGATTGCTCTCGGTCGCGGCCTGGGGTGTCCATGAGCCGTTGAGGCTGGTGGCCGTGAACGAGCGGAAGTAGCGGCCCTGCGAGCCCCTCGCCTCGACGATCATGAGGTAGCGGTTCTGGCCCTGGAGCTTGTAGACCTGCGGGGCTTCGAACAGGTTGTCCGCCGTATCGCTCATGATCGTTGTGTAGTTCGAGCCGAAACTGCTCGGGAAGTTCCCGATCGGCATGCTGGCCCGGTAGATCTTGCCGTTGTCACCGGCGAAGAACAGGTACATGTTCTGGCCGTCAGCGATGAGCGTCTGGTCGATGGGGCCGGTGCCGGAGCCGGTGATGCTTCCGGAGAAGAGCACCTTCTGTGCTGACCAGCCATTGGGGTTGGTGGGGTCGCTCGACGTCCGGTAGGAGAAGGCGCTCCCACCGCCCCACTGGTAGGCGAGCACCCAGATGTTCTTCGGCGCGAAGTAGAACAGCGTGGGCGCGACGGTGGAAGCCGACATCGGGTTCTGGCCGGCCGAGGCCATCTCCGGCCAGTTGGTGAACAGGCCGAAGTTCATCGAACCCCAGCCCGCTCCCGTTCCCGCGGCGCCGTGCGTCGTCGCGTAGACGAGATGCTTGCCGTTGTAGGGGGCGACGGTGAAGTCCTTGAGCGAGGCCCACCCGGCCTTGGGCTGCGCCAGGGCGCCCGTCGAGGTCCAGCGGTATGCCGACGGAAGATCGCACGTGCCGGGGTTGCCGCCGCCGACCTTGACGAGCTGCCACTGCTGGTTGGTGCCGCCCCAGTCGTCGTACTGGACGATGTTCCCGTTGTCGGCGGTGGAGCCGCCTTGCACTTCGAGGGCCTTGTTGCTGTGGCGCGAGATGAGCCGCACGTAGCCGTCCGAGCTGTCGGCCAGCCGCCACTGCTGGTTGGTGGCGTTCAGGTCGGTCCACTGGACGATCGAGCCGCCGTTCGCGGTGGACCAGTTGTGGACATCCAGCACCTTGCCCGAGTGGCGGGACTTGATGCGGTAGTAGCCGCCCCCGGAATCGACGAACTGCCACTGCTGCTGGGCCTGATCGTTCCTGGTCCACTGGGTGATGCGGGCGCCGTCGCCGGTCGCCATGTTGTAGACGTCCAGGGCCTTGCCGCTGTTGCGGTTGACCAGCACATACGAGGCGTTGGGGTCTACGGTCGCCGCGCCGGCGGGCTGGGCACCGAGGAAGGTGGCCACGAGCAGCAGGGGCGCAAGGACGGCGAGTAAGCGTCTCAGACGCATCAGGGGCACTCCTTCGGGGGCGGGGGCGGGGGCGAGAGGGCCCCGAGGGAACCATCTCGAAATGTTTCGAAGAATTCCCGGAAGCTTTGACGCCACAAGCTAGGAATGGGGGGCCCTTTGGTCAAGGCCTGTCGCTGATCTGTCTACAAACAGCGCCTCGGCCAGCCTCGAATGTTTCGGGCGAGAAATCGAAACTTCTTCTGTGAGGAGTATTGACGATGCATCGTCAATCCCTCAATCATCCGGTCTGAGAAACCGGCCGTAGTTCGAGATATCGAACCGCGTCGGCCCTGAGCAATCTGTGCTGCACGACAGGTGCCACTTCCCCTGCGCTCCAGTCCTTCCTTGCTTTCGACCTTGGAGGCACAGTCATGGGCTCGTATGCCCTTCCCAGACCCGCTGTCCGCCGGAAGATCCGCGGCCTGCTGCTGGCGCTGGTCGTCGGCGTCCTCGGTGTGGTCACCGCGCTGGTCGCGCCGCCGACCGCACACGCCGCCGAGAACACGCTCGGTGCCGCGGCGGCGCAGAGCGGCCGCTACTTCGGCACCGCCATCGCCTCGGGCAGGCTGGGCGACTCGGCGTACACGTCGATCGCGAGCCGTGAGTTCAACTCGGTGACGGCCGAGAACGAGATGAAGATCGACGCCACCGAACCGCAGCCGGGTCAGTTCAACTTCACCGCCGGTGACCGCGTCTACAACTGGGCGGTGCAGAACGGCAAGCAGGTGCGCGGCCACACCCTGGCCTGGCACTCCCAGCAGCCCGGCTGGATGCAGCGCCTCAGTGGCGGCGCGCTACGCCAGGCGATGATCAACCACATCAACGGCGTGATGGCCCACTACAAGGGCAAGATCGCCCAGTGGGACGTCGTGAACGAGGCCTTCGAGGACGGCAATTCGGGAGCCCGGCGCGACTCCAACCTGCAACGCACTGGCAACGACTGGATCGAGGTCGCCTTCCGCACCGCGCGCGCCGCCGACCCGGCCGCCAAGCTCTGCTACAACGACTACAACGTCGAGGACTGGACCTGGGCCAAGACCCAGGCCATGTACCGCATGGTCCGAGACTTCAAGCAGCGCGGCGTGCCGATCGACTGCGTCGGCTTCCAGTCGCACTTCAACAGCGGCAGCCCCTACAACAGCAACTTCCGCACCACCCTGCAGAGCTTCGCCGCCCTCGGCGTCGACGTGGCCATCACCGAACTCGACATCCAGGGCGCCCCGGCCTCGACCTACGCCAACGTGACCAACGACTGCCTGGCCGTCCCGCGCTGCCTCGGCATCACCGTCTGGGGTGTGCGCGACACCGACTCCTGGCGAGCGGAGCAGACGCCGCTGCTGTTCAACGGCAACGGCAGCAAGAAGCCCGCCTACACCGCCGTCCTCAACGCACTCAACGGCGGCTCCACCACGCCCCCTGCGGATTCCGGACCGATCAAGGGCGTCGGTTCGGGCCGCTGCCTGGACGTGCCCGGCACCAGTACCACCGACGGCACCCAGCTCCAGCTGTGGGACTGCAACAACGGCACCAACCAGCAGTGGACGCACACCGCCGCCGGCGAGCTCAGGGTCTACGGCAACAAGTGTCTGGACGCCGCCGGCACCGGCAACGGCACCAAGGTCCAGATCTACAGCTGCTGGGGCGGCGACAACCAGAAATGGCGCCTCAACTCCGACGGATCCATCGTCGGCGTCCAGTCCGGCCTCTGCCTCGACGCCGTCGGAGCCGGCACCGCCAACGGCACCCTGATCCAGCTCTACTCCTGCTCGAACGGCGGCAACCAGCGCTGGACCCGCACCTGATGGGGCCTGTCACAGACGAAAGGGTGAGTCGATGAGGACCTACGGTGCGGCTTCTCCCGCCCCTCCACGCAGACATCGCTGGTGGTCCCGGGTCGCCGCCGTGGTGGCCGCGACCCTCGCGATGGGCATGCTCGCCGTGGTGAATCCGGCGCCCGCCGAGGCGGCGACGGTGGACACCAATGCCTGGTACGTCCTGGTCAATCGCAACAGCGGCAAGGCGCTGGACGTCTCCGGCACGTCCACCGCAGACGGCGCGCGGGTCAGCCAGTGGACGCGCACCGACGGAGCCAACCAGCAGTGGCAGTTCGTGGACTCCGGTGGCGGCTTCTACCGCCTCAAGGCCCGGCACTCGGGCAAGGTGCTCGACGTGGCCGGCGCCTCGACCGCGGACGGTGCCGCGATCCAGCAGTGGGCCGACCACAACGGGGCCAACCAGCAGTTCCGCCTGGCCGACTCCGACGCGGGCCACGTCCGGCTGATCAACCGCACCAGCGGCAAGGCGGTCGAGGTGCAGGGCGCCTCCACCGCCGACGGCGGCAACGTCGTCCAGTACTCCGACTGGGGCGGCGCCAACCAGCAATGGCAGATGGTCAAGCTGTCGTCCGGTGGCGGTGGCGGCGGATGCGGCAGCGCCCCGACCCTGACGAGCGGCACGCACACGATTCAGAGCGGCGGCAAGAGCCGCAGCTTCATCCTCAGGGTTCCCGCCAACTACGACAACAGCCACCGCTACCGGCTGATCTTCGCGTTCCACTGGCGGGGCGGCACCGCCGGCGACGTCGCCTCGGGCGGCACGAGCGGGAACGCCTGGTCCTACTACGGCCAACAGGAACAGTCGAACAACAGCGCGATCCTCGTCGCCCCCCAGGGCCTCGGCAACGGCTGGGCCAATTCGGGCGGTGAGGACATCACCTTCGTCGACGACATGATCCGGCGCATCGAGGGCGGCCTCTGTGTCAACCCGGCACAGCGTTTCGCCACGGGATTCAGCTGGGGCGGCGGTATGAGCTACGCACTCGCATGCAGCCGGGCGAACCTCTTCAGGGCCGTCGCGGTCATCTCCGGCGCCCAGATCAGCGGGTGCAGCGGCGGCAACCAGCCCATCGCCTACTTCGGAATCCACGGCATCAGCGACAACGTCCTCAGCATCGGGCAAGGACGGTCCCTGCGCGACACATTCGTCCGCAACAACGGCTGCACCGCCCAGAGCCCGCGCGAGCCCGCGCCGGGCAGCCGCACGCACATCACCAGCACCTACTCGGGCTGCCGTGCCGGATACCCGGTCCAATGGGCGGCGTTCGACGGAGGCCACATACCCGGTCCGGTCGACGGCTCCTCCGGCGAAAGCGGCGTCACCACCTGGACCAAAGCAGAGATCTGGAGGTTCTTCGCACAGTTCCAGTGACATGCCCGCGCCACGGGTGGAGCCAGGATGATCCTGGCTCCACCCGAACGGGACACGACAGGCCCGGGCGGCGTGTCCCGTGCTAGCGTTATGCGTTTGCAGCGTCGCTGTGCCGGTCTCCGTTCGGTGTCTCTGGCTGGTGGCCGCGTCCCTGCCGCGCCTTCCTCGGTACGGTCCCTTCGGAGGAAGGCTCTCTGTGAGCGAATCAGCACGTGCCGATGCCCAGCGGCAGGACGATGTGTCCGAGGCGTCGGGCGCCACTTCGGCGGCGCCCACGGCGCCGTCCTTCGCGCAGCTGGGGCTGCCGGCCGAAATTCTGCGGGCGCTCGATGAGCACGGTGTGACGGTGCCCTTCCCCATCCAGGCGGCGGCGCTGCCGGACGCGCTCGCGGGACGGGACGTCCTGGGCCGGGGCCGCACCGGATCCGGCAAGACCCTCGCCTTCGGCCTGGGGATGCTCGCCCGGACGGCCGGGCAGCGCGCGCAGCCGAAAGAGCCGCTGGCGCTCGTCCTGGTGCCTACCAGGGAGCTGGCGCAGCAGGTCGGTGAGGCGCTCACCCCGTACGTCGAGGCGCTGCGACTGCGGCTCGCCACCGTGGTGGGCGGAGTGTCCATCGGACGGCAGGCCGCCGCGCTGCGGGATGGCGCCGAGATCGTCGTCGCCACGCCGGGTCGGCTGCACGACCTCATCGAGCGCAAGGGCTGCCGACTGGGACGGGTGCGCATCACGGTCCTGGACGAGGCCGACCAGATGTGTGACTTGGGGTTCCTTCCGCAGGTCACCGAGATCCTGGACCAGGTGCGTCCCGACGGGCAGCGGATGCTGTTCTCCGCCACCCTCGACCGCGACGTCGACCAGCTGGTGCAGCGCTACCTGCGCGACCCCGCCGTCCACTCCGTGGACCCCTCGTCCAGCGCGGTCTCCGCGATCGAGCACCACGTCTTCGTCGTGCACGGCCCGGACCGGTACGCCGTGACCACGGAGATCGCCGCTCGGGACGGCCGCGTCCTGCTGTTCCTGGACACCAAGCACGGCGTCGACCAGCTCACGCGGCATCTGCGGGCCAGCGGCGTGGCCGCTGCCGCCCTGCACAGCGGGAAGTCCCAGCCGCAGCGCACCCGGACCCTGGCCCAGTTCAGGAACGGACAGGTCACCGCGCTGGTGGCGACCAACGTCGCCGCACGCGGCCTGCACGTCGACGACCTCGACCTCGTGGTCAACGTCGACCCGGCCACCGACCCGAAGGACTATCTGCACCGCGCGGGCCGCACGGCCCGGGCCGGCCGCTCCGGCACGGTCGTGACACTCGTCCTGTCGGCACAGCGCCGTGAGACGAGCCAGGTCATGGCGGACGCCGATGTGCCCCCAAGGTCACCAAAGTGCGCTCCGGCGAGGCGGAGCTGAGCCGGATCACCGGCGCCAAGGTTCCCTCCGGAAAGCTGCTCGACGGCGGGCCGGCTGTACCGCGCCCCAAGAACCACAACGCCCCGTTCCGCGGCCTGGGCACCACCAAGGACGCCGGGGGCGGTTCCGGCGGCAGGTCATCCCGCAGGAGCAGCGAGGCCCGCAAGCTCGCGGAGGCCCGCAGGGCGGCCCGTGTGCGGCGCGGCGGTTGAGACCGGCTTCCCGGACTGCCGGGCGGTGTCTTCGTCCGCGCTGCTGGACGGATACCCGGGACCGGAGATCGGCCGGGGTCGGTCACCTTCCGGCCGGGCTTCGCGGCCATCGCGTGGCGGGGTAGGTCAGGCGGGGTCGGGCAGGGGGCGGCGGGCGACCTCGTGGGCGTCGTCCGGTGGCACGCCCAGCATGCGCAGGACCATCTCGGCCAGGTCGACCGCGGCTTCGTCGCCGTCCAGTTCGGGGCGGGCGAACCTCAGCTCCACCAGGGACAGCAGGGTTCCACCCAGTGCGGACAGGGCAACCGTCGGGTCCACGGGGGTGAAGCGGCCGGAGGCCATACCCACCTCCACGTCACGCAGCGCCCGCCGGGCCAGGCCGTTGTCCGAGTGGATGTGGCCCAAGCCCCGGCGGCGCAGAACCTGCATCAGCTCGGGGTGGGAGTCGGCCATGCGGGCGCTGAGCCGGAAGCCCGTCGCGACCAGTTCCGCCGGGTCATCGATCCCGGCCAGGCGCTTGTCGAAGTTCTGGCCGAACTCCTCCAGGGCGTCGACCACCGCCGCCTCGAACAGCTCGGTCTTGGACTGGAAGTGGTTGTAGAAGGAACCGAAGCCCACGTCGGCGCGCTCGGCGATCGCCTGGATGCTGGCGCCGGTGTCACCGGTCTCGGCGAGTATCTGCCGGGCGGCGCGAACGAGCGCGCGTCGGGTCTCGGCGCGGCGCCGCTCGAACCGGTTACTGGGTGGGGCTGACGTAGGCATGCGCTGATTCTAGCCGTCGGGACGATAACGCCAGCAGCTCTGATGAATCCATCATTTCTTGCCGCGAGCACCTTGACGATAGGCCCATCATAGTTGATGGTTTCCTCATTACGGCGATGTCGCTCGGAGGGCACCATGTCTGAAACCCGCGTCCACGGGACCGATGCCAGGACGGCCCACCAGGACCTCCACAGCGAACAGGGCGCCCTGCGCGGCGAGCACCCCGGGCGGGCGCGGAATCCCGTGATCAAGGTGGCGGACCTGGCCTGGTTGGAGTTCGAGAAGCCTGATCTGGTCCGGGCCGAGGTCTTCGCCCGGGACTTCGGGTTCCAGGTCGCCGTGCGCACCGAGAGTGAACTGTGGCTGCGCGGCACCTTCGCCGGCTCGCCGTGCATGGTCATCCGCCGTGGCCGTGCATCCCGGTTCATCGGCCCGGCGTTCCGCGCGGCGGAGTGGGCCGATCTGGACCGGCTGGCCCGGGCCACCGGCTCCGACGTGCGGGACACGGACGTACCGGGCGGCGGCAAGGCGGTCCATCTGCTCGACCCCTCGGGCTTCCCGGTGCGGGTCGTGCACTGCGGCGAGCAGTTGCCGGCGCTGCCCGAGCAGCAGCCGCTGCTGCTCAACTTCGGCACCGATCGCCGCCGTACGAACGCCACGCAACGTCCGCCGCGCGAGCCGTCCCGCATCCAGCGCCTGGGACATGTGGTGCTGGAGACCCGCGTATTCGGCCGGGCCCTGGACTGGTACCTGGACACGCTGGGGATGATCGTGTCCGACTTCCTCTTCCTGGACGGGCAGCGCGAGCGCGGACCGGTCATGGCGTTCATCCGCTGCGACCTCGGCAGTGTGCCGGCCGACCATCACACGCTGGCCATGCACCTGGGGCCGGGGACGGGCTATGTCCACTCCGCCTACCAGGTCACCGACCTGGACTCGATCGCCGCCGGTGGCGAGTACCTCAAGGAGCGCGGCTACCGGCGCAGTTGGGGCATCGGCCGGCACATCCAGGGCAGCCAGCTCTTCGACTACTGGCGTGACACCGACCGCTTCATGCTGGAGCACTTCGCCGACGGGGACCTGTTCTCCCGCGACGTCGAGCCGAGGTGGGCGCCGATGTCGACGAGCGGCCTGGCCCAGTGGGGTCCGCCCGCCACCCGCGACTTCCTCGGCGCGAGCCCTTCCCCGCAGCGGGTCCGCGACGTCATCCAGGCCCTGCGCGGTGACAACGAGATGGACCCGGCGCGCCTGCTGGGCCTGCTCAAAGCCGCCAAGTCCTGAACCCCAACCCCCTCACGAAGGTACTGACATGAGCACCAATGTCCTGCGCACCGCCGACGGATGGTGGGTCGCCCTCCCCCGAGCTCTCGACTCCGCTCGAGCAGGGGGGACCCCCATCGACCGGGCCGTCCCCGTCGACACCAAGGCCGCCACCACCGCCGAGCTGATCGCCGACCTCGACGCCGTACGAGAGGCGGCCCTGTCGGGCGACACGGGCACGCCAGTCGCCGACCTGGTCGCCCTCTCGCCGGTCACCACCCCCTGCCGGGTGGTCGCCCAGATGGTCAACTACCGCAGCCATGCCCGCGATTCGGGCTTCACCGGCGACATCCCGCCCGCCTTCTTCCGCAAGGCGTCCGGTTCGGTCAGCGGGCCTGGCGACACCGTCGTCCGGCCCTCCCACGTGAAGTTCCTCGACTACGAGATCGAGCTCGGCCTGGTCATGGGGGCGCCGCTGCCCGTCGGCACCGTCGTCGAGGAGCGGGACCTGCCGTCGTACGTCGCCGGGCTGGTGATCACCAACGACGTCAGCGCCCGCGATGTCCAGTTGACGAAGACGCAGTTCTACGAGAGCAAGTCGTACCCCACCTTCACGCCGACCGGCCCGTACCTCGCCCTGCTGGAGCCGGAGGACTTCGTCCGTCTCCTCGATCTGCGGCTGCAGTTGTCCGTCAACGGCGAGCTGCGCCAGGACCGCACGCTCGCCGACATGATCGTCCGTCCGGCGCAGGCGCTGACGCTGCTGGCCCGGTTCCAGACCCTCGACCCCGGTGACCTGCTGCTGACCGGCACGCCCGGCGGCACGGCCCTGAAGGCTCCGCCGAAGCCGGTCGAGAAGATCGGCGCGCTGCTGCCGCCCGCCCTGAAGTGGAAGGCGTTCTTCAAGTCCCAGGCGAGGAATCCGCACTACCTGCACGCGGGGGACGTGATCACCGCGACGATCGCGACCCCGGACGGCCGGATCGACCTAGGCGAGCAGCGCACACCCGTCACGGACGCGAAGTAGGGGCCTGAGGTGAGCCGTACCGAACAGCACGTACCGGTGGTCGTCGTCGGCGCCGGACCGGTGGGCGTGACCGCCGCTCTCCTCCTCGCCCGGCGCGGAGTCCGCACGGTGATCCTGGAACGCCACCGGGACCTCTACCCCCTCCCGCGCGCCGTCGCCACCGACGACGAGGTCCGCCGGATCCTCCAGGCCGCGGGCGTGGGGGAGGAGTTCGCCACGATCGCCCGTCCGGCGGGCGGGCTGCGGCTGCTGGACGCCCGGCACCGGGTGATGGCCGAGTTCCGCCGCACCGAGCACGGCCATCACGGCTACCCGCAGACCAGCATGTTCGACCAGCCCGAGCTGGAGCGGCTGCTGCGCGACGCCCTCTCCCGGCGCCCGGAGTGCGAACTGCGCGGTGGGGCGGAGGTCGTCGGCGTCGAGCAGGACGGCGACGGCCCGGTCCGGGTGACCTACCACGACGACGGGGGCGAACACCTGCTGCGGGCCGACGCGGTCCTCGGCTGTGACGGTGCCAACAGCCTCACCCGCGACGCCATCGGCGCCGTATGGGAGGACCTGCGTTTCGAGGAATGCTGGACCGTCGTCGACGTCCGCACGAAGGCCGACGTCCGCTGCTGGGAGGGCGTCGACCAGGTCTGCGACCGGCACCGCCCGGCGACCTTCATGCGCGTCGGCGAGGACCGCTATCGCTGGGAGTTCCGGCTCGGGGACGCCGAGGAACCGGTCCGCGAGCTGGTCGCGCCATGGCTGCCGCCTTCCTACGACGGGGACTTCGAGGTCGTCCGCGAGGCGCAGTACACCTTCCGGGCGCGCCTCGCCGACCGATGGCGCAGCGGACGGGTCTTCCTCCTCGGTGACGCCGCCCACCTCACCCCGCCGTTCATCGGGCAGGGCCTGTGCTCGGGGCTGCGCGACGCCCACAACCTCACCTGGAAGCTCGCCCGTGTCCTGGTTCAGGGCGGCGACGAGCGACTGCTGGACACGTACGAGAGCGAACGTAAGCCGCACGCCCGGCATATGATCCGGCTCGCGATCGCCATGGGCTGGGCCATGACCGGCGGCCAGGACGGCGCCGCCGCGGTGCGCCGCAGACTCCTGACCGCGGCCTGCCGCATACCCGGCCTGACCGCGGCGGCCGGCCGCGACCTCAGCCCGCCCCTGACTGCC
>KE354358.1 GCA_000415505.1 Streptomyces afghaniensis 772 | reverse complement strand
TCGCCGCCGGCGTGACCCTCGGACGACCCGCTCCGCCGAGAAGATCAAGGAGGCCGATCCGGCCGGCGCCTCACCCCGCCCACGTCCCCGACCGAGATCCTCGAAGCCCCCGGCCATCCCGCACACCCGCACCGGCAAGAAACTCGAAGTCCCCGTCAAACGCCTCCTCCAGGGCGCCCCGGCCGAGCAGGTGGTCAACCCCGCGACGGTGGACGCCCCCGACCTGATCGACCACTACGCTCGGGTGGGGGCCGAACGCCGGGGGCGGTCGACGTGACGACCGCACAGTCACCCTTGCCGTCGTCCTGGTCCTGGCCTTGGTAAAAGCCCAGTTCAGGCGCCCTTCCCGGGCGGATCCGGGTGGCGGGCATCGATACCGGGAGCGTTCGGCTGGTCAGAGCCTTGTGGTCCAGGAGCGTCCACCAGTTGGTGACGCTGTGCTCCGGTGAGACGTGCTGGGCCGCGAACAAGGGCGGCTGTCGAGAACTCCGAGGCGTGCCATCGAAGTCGAGCGGCATGCGGGTCAGCGCCCCAGCATCAGGAGGTGGAGCACCGCCACCACGGCGACACCGACGACGACGGGCGATGCCGAACGGCGGGTGCTCGAAGGCGACGAGCACAGTGAGCCTTCTTCAACCTCGTTCAGGTCATGGTGCGTTGGGACAGGTACATCGCCGAGGCTGTCGAGGTTCTGGGCTCACACCCGTTGACGCGCGGTCGCCGCCGCCCCCGGAGACACTGCCATCAGCTCTGACCCCCAATGGCGCGCCGCTGAGCTACCTCCCCGACCGCAGGGGCGATTCGGGCGAGCACGGTGAGCGCAACAAGTACGGCCGCGACCCGGACGCCAACCGCAGGGTCATCTGCCCGGACGGCTGGGCCGCCAAATCCGGCCACCCGAATACCACACCGGTGACCGACATCTCCGCCAGCGACAAGCCGTCCTGTGACGAGTTCACCTTCGCGGCGAGTTACAACAGCGGCGGGATGCCCTCCGACATGGGCGGCACCAACCCGGTCACCTCGGGAGACAAGTGCGCGCAGACCTACGCCACCAAGCTGTCGGACGGTACGTGGCGGCTGTACGATGACGAGCGCACGGCCGCGCCGACGTGGTCCGAAGTATGCGGCCGGTCCGCGATGTCCGGGTGGGTCAACTCCACCTGGATGAGCCGCTTCCCCACGTTCGCCAAGGAACTCCGGCTGATCGATCAGGACGCGTATTTCGTCAGGACGCCGGGCTTCGACAAGTGCGACGCCTCGAAGCCGACGATCAAGTGCGACATCCGGTAGCACGATACTGACGCACACCGCATGTGCGGCCCGGGGCCGGTCACAGGGCCGACCCCGGGCCGCGCCACACCGGAGAGCGGAGACACGCAGTGAGTTCCGCGGGATCACTTGGATAGCGGACGACGACATCTCCTGGCTCGGCTACTACATCAAGCTGGCCCGAGGCCTGACCGGCGAACAGCTCGCTGCCCGCCTCGCCGCTCCCGGCGGCCCCGTACCGGTCCAGGCCACCACCGGGCCGCAGGCTGAAGCGCTCGTCGACCGGCTCGACGCGGAGCGCGGCGACGCCGACAGCATCGCCGTCCGCTACGGCGACCACGCCGGCCTGGGCTTCGCCCTTGCCTACGGCCACTGGCCGTCCGTCCTCGGGCCCGCGTACCACGACGGGACATCCCGAGACGGGGCCCACGTCTTCGAGCTTTACTACGAGAAGCAGAACCCGAAGGTCCCGCCACCCGCGTTCGCCTACTTCCACGACGACCACTATGTGTGCGGCTTCGACATGTACATGCACACCTGGTCGCAGGAGATCACCGGCCCCGGCGCCGACCTCATCCGCGCTGAGATCGATGCGGCCGGAATCCCGGAGCAGAGGGAAAGGGACACGGCGCACCGTGCCTCTCTCGCCGTTCTGGAGCAGCGCTTCGAACTGGCGCTGCCGCGTGATCTGATCCTTGACGCGTCACTGCCCACTGCGCTTGTCAGAGGGCAGCAACCGCGATGAGCCGTCCCCGGGGTCGCAGGCGGCCCCCAGCGACCCCAGTCAGGCACCCGTACCGTTCCGTCGGTGCCGCGGTATTCCTTGTCCCCCTGGCACGCCGCGGGCACGCGCGGCCCTGATGTCGCGGACGGCTCCGGGGAGGGCGGGCGATGCTGCTGTCCGCCATCGGGTACGAAGTGCCGTGTGGACCAACTGTGTTCGGTCCTTCATGAGCAACATGCCGAAGCCACAGCTGGTCTTCG
>KE354357.1 GCA_000415505.1 Streptomyces afghaniensis 772 | reverse complement strand
TGACCCGCACGCGTCTACGTCACGCCGTACGCCGCCTTCAGCAAGCTCGACATCGTCGGTGTCGTCGTCGAGGCCCCGAAGAAGGACCCGCGCGACACGGTGCTTCCGCCCAAGCCGAAGCCGACCCCCAGGCCGACGGTGACGGTGACCGTGACGCCGTCCGCCGAGGCCCCCGCGGACGGCCAGAACCAGCAAGAGCAGTAGGAGCTGTCACCTCATGCGCGTCAACCGGATCCTGCTCTCCTCCGCCCTGGTCGTCGTCGCCCTGGTGATCCAGGTGAGCGTCCTCGCCCGCCTCCATCTGCCGGGCGCCGTGCCCGACCTGATGCTCCTCACCGTCCTCGGCCTCGCCCTGGTGTACGGCCATGTGGGTGGTGCCCTCGTCGGTTTCGGCGCGGGCCTGCTCGCCGATCTGGCCCCGCCCGCCGACCACGCCGCCGGGCGCTACGCCCTCGTGCTGTGCGTCATCGGCTACCTCGCGGGCCTGGTGAAACCGGAGACGGGCCGGCTGAAGTCCGCGACCGGCCCGATGGTCGTCGTGGTGGCCGCCGCCCTCGGCTCCACCCTGCTGTACGCCGGGGTCGGTGCCCTCGTCGGTGACACGGCCGCCCGCCATGTGGGCCTGGGCAGCCTGCTGTTCACGGCCGCCCTGTACGACCTGCTGCTCGCCCCGTTCGTGGTGCCGGGGGTGATGGCGCTGGCCAGGCGCGCCGAGAACGATCCGCTCGCCGAGACCGGCTCCGCCGCCAAGGCCACCGACATCTCCTCCGGCTGGCTCTCCGGCGGCACCGGCCTGAAGATCGGCAGCCAGCGGAACGGGCTGCGGGTGAAAGCGGCCCGGGCGCGGATGGCGCGGGCCGGGCGCATCAAGGGGGTCAAGCGGCTGTGAACGCAGGGAAGTTCACCCGAACGCGCCGGTCCGGTAGGAACGCCGGCTCGTGGGTCCGTCGTTCCTCACACGTATCCGCACACACGTGCCCGGACAGACCTCAGTATCCGGGCCCGGCTTTGTACTCGCACATCCGTACGTGCACTGAGAGGGGGAGGCAGCCGCAGTGACCAACATCCCCGAGACCGGGCGGAACCCGCGGGTCCAGATCCGGCTCGTCGTCATCCAGGTCCTCGTCCTGTCCCTCCTGCTCACCCTCGGCGGACGCCTGTGGTACCTCCAGATCCGGGAGGGCGCGGCGTACGCCAAGGAGGCGTCGGGGAACCACGTCCAGCAGGTCGTCCAGCCGGCCGTCCGCGGCTCCATCCTGGACGCCCGCGGCGTGGCCCTCGCCGACAACGAGACGCGACTGGTCGTCTCCGCCTCCCGCACCGACCTGCTGAAGATGCCGGACGACGGCAAGGACGTCCTCACCAAGCTCGCCGGAGTCCTGGGCATGACGCCCAAGGAGGTCCAGGAGAAGGTCCGGCTCTGCGACGCCAAGACGCCCCAGCCCTGCTGGAACGGCTCGCCGTACCAGCCCATCCCCATCACCGACGAGGCCACCCCCAAGCAGGCCCTCCAGATCCGCGAGCGCGCCGAGGACTTCCCCGGCATCACCGCCGAGCCCGAGGCCGTGCGCCGCTACCCGAGCCCGGGCAAGGCCAACACCGCCCAGGTCCTCGGCTACCTCTCGCCGGTCACCGACGAGGAGATCAAGCAGGCGCAGAACACCAACTCGCCGTATCTGCGCTCCGACCAGGTCGGCCGCTCCGGCCTGGAGCGCCAGTACGACAAGCAGCTGCGCGGCAAGGCCGGCGTCACGCGCTACGAGGTCGACAACCTCGGCCGCGTCATCGGCCAGGCCGAGGCCGACCCGGCCCACCCCGGCGACAACCTCGTCACCAGCATCGACGCCCGCGTCCAGCGGATCGCCGAGTACCAGCTGAACGAGGCCATGAAGGAAGCCCGCAAGCAGCACGACCGGAACACCGGCACCAACTACAAGGCCGACTCCGGCGCCGTCGTCGTCATGGAGGCCAAGACCGGCCGCGTCGTCGCCATGGCCTCCAACCCGACGTACGACCCGAACGCCTGGGTGGGCGGCATCTCCGCCAAGGACTACACCCGGCTCACCGGCAAGAGCTCCAACTACCCGCTGCTCAACCGCGCGATCCAGGGCCAGTCCGCGCCCGGCTCGATCTTCAAGGTCATCCCGACGGCCGCCGCGATCAACGCCGGCTACTCCTTCGACGGCCCCTACCAGTGCTCCAGCTCGTACTCCCTGGGCGGCCAGGTCTTCAAGAACTTCGAATCCAAGGGATACGGCCCGATCAGCCTCGGCCGCGCCCTTGAGGTCTCCTGCGACACGGTCTTCTACCGGCTCTCCCACGAGGAGTGGAAGAAGGACGGCGGCAGCAAGCCGAAGAAGCACCCCAACGACTGGTTCTACAAGACCGCCCACCAGTTCGGCCTCGGCAAGGAGACCGGCATCGACCTGCCCAACGAGGTCACCGGCCGCGTCCCCGACCGCAAGTGGAAGCTGGACTACTGGAAGGCCAACAAGGACGCCTGGTGCCGCACCGGCAAGCGGAACGGCAGCTACGCCGAGAAGATCGCCTACGAGAACTGCCTCGAAGGCAACCGCATGCGCGCCGGTGACTCCGTCAACTACTCCATCGGCCAGGGCGACACCCTCGTCACGCCCATCCAGATGGCCACCATCTACTCGGCCATCTCCAACGGCGGCACCCTCTACAACCCCTCCGTCGGCAAGGCCGTCATCAGCGCCGACGGCAAGACCGTCACGCCGATCAAGCCCCAGTCGCACGGCAAGCTGCCGATGACGCAGCAGACGCGCGACCGCATAGACGAAGCCCTCGAGGGAGTCGCCACCCGCGGTACGGCCGCCTGGCGGTTCGGCGGCTGGCCGCAGGACAAGATCCCGATGCACGCCAAGACGGGTACGGCGGAGGTCTACGGCAAGCAGACCACCTCCTGGTTCGCCACGTACACCAAGGACTACTCGATCGTCATGACGATCTCCCAGGGTGGTACGGGCTCCGGCGCCTCGGGCCCCGCCGTCCGCAACATCTACAACGCGCTGTACGGCGTCTCCGAGGAAGGCGACATCGACGCGAAGAAGGCCCTGCTGCCCACCCCGGAGAAGGCCCTGCCGAAGGTCAAGACGGACGGCACCATCGCCTCCCCGAAGGTCCCCAAGGACCCGGCCAAGGACCAGCAGGCGAAAAAGAAGGACCCGAACGCCCCGGCCGACCCGCTCCAGCCGGCTACGTCGGCCCCGCCGTCGCCGGAGAACCGTGACACCCGAAGGCGTCGGCGCCGGCGGGGAAGCCGGAGGTTGCCGACATGACCGGCGGTGTGAACAGCTTCCAGGTCTCCGGCTACGGCCCCGAGCGCTCCGGCTGGACCCGGCTCCTCGCCCGCGACTCGGTGGTGCGCCGGCTCGACTGGCCGATCCTGCTGTCCGCGACGGCCCTGTCGCTGCTCGGCACGCTCCTCGTCTACTCCGCGACCCGCAACCGCACGGAGCTCAACCAGGGCGACCCGTACTACTTCCTCATCCGGCACCTGCTCAACACCGGCATCGGCCTCGCCCTGATGGCCGGCACGATCTGGCTCGGCCACCGCGGCCTGCGCACGGCCGTGCCGGTCCTGTACGGCCTCTCGGTCCTGCTGATCCTGCTGGTGCTCACCCCGCTCGGCTCCACGATCAACGGCGCCCACTCGTGGATCAAGCTCCCCGGCGGCTTCTCCCTCCAGCCCTCGGAGTTCGTGAAGGTCACGATCATCCTCGGCATGGCGATGCTGCTGGCGGCCAGAGTCGACGCCGGCGACAGGCAGTACCCCGACCACCGCACGGTCATGCAGGCACTGGGCCTGGCCGCCGTGCCCATGGTGATCGTGATGCTCATGCCCGACCTCGGGTCGGTCATGGTCATGGTCATCATCGTGCTCGGTGTGCTGCTCGCCTCCGGTGCTTCCAACCGGTGGGTGTTCGGACTGCTCGGCACGGGCGCCATCGGCGCGATCACCGTCTGGCAGATCGGGGTGCTCGACGACTACCAGATCGCCCGCTTCGCCGCCTTCGCCAACCCCGAGCTCGACCCGGCCGGCGTCGGCTACAACACCAACCAGGCCCGCATCGCCATCGGCTCCGGAGGCCTGACCGGCTCCGGCCTCTTCCACGGCTCGCAGACCACCGGCCAGTTCGTGCCCGAGCAGCAGACGGACTTCGTCTTCACCGTGGCGGGTGAGGAGCTCGGCTTCCTCGGCGGCGGCCTGATCATCCTGCTGCTCGGCATCGTCCTGTGGCGGGCCTGCCGTATCGCCCGGGAGACCACCGACCTGTACGGGACGATCGTGGCCGCCGGCATCGTCGCCTGGTTCGCCTTCCAGACGTTCGAGAACATCGGCATGACGCTCGGCATCATGCCGGTCACCGGTCTGCCGCTGCCGTTCGTGTCGTACGGCGGCTCGTCGATGTTCGCCGTGTGGATAGCGGTCGGTCTGTTGCAGTCCATCCGGGTACAGCGCCCGATGTCGGCCTAGCGGGCAGTGACGGGGGGGAGTGGAATGTCCGGGGAGTACGTGGCCCTGTGCCCGGTGACCGAGGACCTGGTGAGTCAGCTCCTCGCGCTGGCGGAGCTGGACCTGACCGACGACGACGCCATCGAGGCGCGGATGCGCGAGGGCGGCTGGCCCGGCTGGTCGCAGGCGGTGCAGGGACCGGCGTACGAGGACACACCCGATGTCCCCGAAGCCACCCACGTCACCCCGCAGGGCCACTTCGTCACCTGCGACGGCGACGGCTCGCTCTACCTGCCGTTCGCCTACCTCTACTCGGTCGACGGCGGTCTGCTCGACGAGGACTGCTGGGGCACCCTGCCCGGCTGGACCAGCGAGGAGGGCGCCTGGCGGCCGGAGTTCGACGCGCACTTCGGCACCGTGGTGCGGCGCTTCACCGACCGGCTGGGCCTGCCGAGCCACGACATCCGGCAGCCCAGGTTCACGACCCGGTACGTCAGCTGGCGCCTGGAGCACAACGTGCTGATCGTCGGACAGGGCCCGGAGCCGCTGTCGTACCACCAGTTCGAGGACGCCCACGTGTACCTCGTCTCCCGGACGGTGAAGGACGCGCCGTTCCCGGACGGCGAGGAGATGCGGGCCCTGCTGACGACCTGAACGCGACGCCCCTCGTGACGGCACCGACCACTGCCGTCCCGGCCGGTCAGCCACTAGATTCGGTGCATGGCGGACACCAAGCGCGAGATCGAGCGGAAGTACGAGTCCGAGGACAGCGGGCTGCCCGACCTGACCGGTGTCGCCGGGGTCGCGGCCGTGCTCGACAAGGGCGTCGCCCACCTCGACGCCACCTACTACGACACCGCCGACGAACGCCTCGCCGCGTCGTCCGTCACCCTGCGCCGCCGCACCGGCGGCTCGGACGCGGGCTGGCACCTGAAGTTCCCCGTCGCCCCCGGCGTCCGCGACGAGATCCAGGCCCCGCTCTCCGACACCCTCCCCGGCGACCTCGCGGGGCTCGTCCGCTCCCGCGTCCGCGGCGGCGAACTGCTGCCCGTCGTCCGGCTGCGCTCCAACCGCGACGTGCGCCACCTCGTCGACGCCGACGGGCGGCTGCTCGCCGAGGTCAGCGTCGACGCCGTACGGGCCGACCGGCTCACGGCCGGCGGCGGTGAAACGCAGTGGACCGAGATCGAGGTGGAACTCGCCGACGGGGGAGACCCGGCCTTCCTCGACAAGGTCGAGAAGCGGCTGCGCAAGGCGGGAGTGCGGCCGTCGGCCTCGGCGTCGAAGCTGGCGCGGGCCCTGGCGGAGACGGCGCCGCACCAGCAGCAGCTCGCCGCCGTACCCGCCCGGGAACCGGCGACGGCCGGAGAGCACGTCCTGGCATACGTGCGCGCCCAGCGGGACGCCATCGTCGAGCTCGACCCGGCCGTGCGGCGGGACGCCGAGGACTCCGTGCACAGCATGCGCGTGGCCACCCGCAGGCTGCGCAGCACCCTCAAGTCGTACGGCGAGCTGCTCGACCGGACCGTCACCGACCCGGTCGGCGACGAGCTGAAGTGGCTGGCCGGTGAGCTGGGCCTGGACCGGGACCGCGAGGTGCTGACCGAACGGCTGACGGCGGCCCTCGACGAGGTGCCGGCCACACTGGTCCGCGGCCCGGTCGCAGAGCGGCTGCACACCTGGGCGAGCGCCGCGCACGGCGGGACCCGCGGCCGGCTCATCGGCGTCCTGGACTCGCGCCGCTACCTCGCCCTGCTCGACACCTTGGACGCGCTGATCGCCGACCCGCCCCTGCGGAAGGCGGCCGGCAAGAAGCCCCGCAAGCCGATCGCCAAGGCAGTGAAGAAGGACTTCCGCAGGGTCGCCGGGCTGGTCGAGCGGGCCGTGGCACTGGAGCCCGGCACCGATCGCGATGTCGCGATCCACGAGGCCCGCAAGAAGACCAAGCGCGCCCGCTACGCGGCGGAGGCCGCCCGGCCGGCCCTCGGCAAGCCGGCCAAGGGCCTGGTCAAATCCATGAAGGCGCTCCAGACCCTGCTCGGCGAGCACCAGGACAGCGTGATGGCCCGGCAGGCCCTGCGCGAGCTGTCGGCGGTCGCCCACGCGGCCGGGGAGAGCGCCTTCACCTACGGCCTGCTCCACGAGCGCGAGGAGCAGCGGGCCGTGCGCGTGGAGACCGAGCTGCCCGGATTCTGGGACGGGATCAAGCACGGGGCGGCGGGCCTCTGATCTCCCGCTGATCCTCCTCTGATCTTCCGCGCGTACGAAGGTGCGTCCGGGTCGCGTTAGTCTGGATGGTCACCCTGTCCGTTCAGTCCAGCCCACGAAGGTGCGCGACATGCCTGCCGAAGTCGCTGCGTCGGTGTTCCCGCAGCTCGAAGCTCTGCTCCCGCACGTGCAGAAGCCGATCCAGTACGTCGGCGGAGAACTCAACTCCACGGTCAAGGACTGGGACTCCTGCGACGTCCGCTGGGCGCTCATGTACCCGGACGCCTACGAGGTCGGCCTGCCCAACCAGGGCGTCCAGATCCTCTACGAGGTGCTCAACGAGCAGCAGGGCGTCCTCGCCGAGCGCACCTACAGCGTGTGGCCGGACCTGGAGGAGCTGATGCGGGAGCACGGCGTCCCGCAGTTCACGGTGGACAGCCACCGGCCCGTGAAGGCCTTCGACGTGCTGGGCCTGTCCTTCTCCACGGAGCTGGGCTACACCAACATGCTGGCGGCCCTGGACCTCTCCGGGATCCCCCTGGAGGCCAAGGACCGCGGCCTGGACGACCCGATCGTCATGGCCGGCGGCCACGCCGCGTTCAACCCCGAGCCGATCGCGGACTTCATCGACTGCGCGGTGATCGGCGACGGCGAGCAGGCCGTCCTGGAGGTCACCGCGATCATCCGCGCCTGGAAGGCGGAGGGCCGCCCCGGCGGCCGCGAGGAGCTCCTCTTCCGCCTGGCGAAGACGGCGGGGTGTACGTGCCCGGCTTCTACGACGTCGAGTACCTGCCGGACGGCCGTATCGCCCGCGTCGTACCGAAGCGCAGCGGTGTCCCGTGGCGCGTCTCCAAGCACACGGTGATGGACCTCGACGAGTGGCCGTACCCCAAGCAGCCCCTGGTCCCGCTGGCCGAGACGGTCCACGAGCGCATGTCGGTGGAGATCTTCCGCGGCTGCACCCGCGGCTGCCGGTTCTGCCAGGCCGGCATGATCACCCGCCCGGTCCGCGAACGCTCCATCACGGGCATCGGCGACATGGTCGAGCAGGGACTGAAGACGACGGGCTTCGAGGAGGTCGGCCTGCTCTCCCTCTCCTCGGCGGACCACTCGGAGATCGGCGACATCGCCAAGGGCCTCGCGGACCGCTACGAGGACGACAAGATCGGCCTCTCGCTGCCGTCCACCCGCGTGGACGCCTTCAACATCGACCTGGCGAACGAGCTCACGCGCAACGGCCGCCGCTCCGGCCTCACCTTCGCTCCCGAGGGCGGCTCGGAGCGCATCCGCAAGGTCATCAACAAGATGGTCTCGGAGGACGACCTGATCCGCACGGTCGCCACCGCCTACGGCAACGGCTGGCGCCAGGTGAAGCTGTACTTCATGTGCGGCCTGCCGACGGAGACCGACGACGACGTCCTCCAGATCGCCGACATGGCGACGAAGGTCATCGCCAAGGGCCGCGAGGTGTCGAAGTCCAACGACATCCGCTGCACGGTCTCGATCGGCGGCTTCGTCCCCAAGCCCCACACCCCCTTCCAGTGGGCGCCGCAGCTGTCGGCGGAGGAGACGGACGCCCGCCTGGAGAAGCTGCGCAACAAGATCCGCGGCGACAAGAAGTACGGCCGCTCCATCGGCTTCCGCTACCACGACGGCAAGCCCGGCATCGTCGAGGGCCTGCTGTCCCGCGGCGACCGCCGGATCGGCGCCGTCATCCGCGCGGTCTACGACGACGGCGGCCGCTTCGACGGCTGGCGCGAGCACTTCTCGTACGACCGCTGGATGCGGTGCGCGGAGAAGGCGCTGGCCCCCTTCGGCGTCGACGTCGACTGGTACACGACGCGTGAGCGCACGTACGAGGAGGTCCTCCCCTGGGACCACCTGGACTCCGGCCTCGACAAGGACTGGCTCTGGGAGGACTGGCAGGACGCCCTCGACGAGACGGAGGTCGAGGACTGCCGCTGGACGCCGTGCTTCGACTGCGGGGTGTGTCCGCAGATGGACACCGAGATCCAGATCGGCCCCACGGGCAAGAAGCTGCTGCCCCTGACGGTCAAGAACGCGGCGCCGGCGCCGAGCGGGCACGCGCACTGACGGTCGTCCGGCGGCGGCACCGCATCCGTCTTGCCGCACGTGGAGCCCCCTCCGACTCGGAGGGGGCTCTTTCTCTTCTGCCGTGCATGTCGAAGGCCGACCCCCATTGCCTCATTGCCTCATGTATCGAATTTCGATAGATTCCTATCGTGGGTCGATCGAAGGAGTGGCGATGGGGAAGCTGGCCGTGGCGGCGTTGCGTGTGGTGCTCGTGGTGCTGCTCGCCGGGTCGTTGTTCGTGCAGGGGGTGATGGTCCCGCTGCTGGCCATCGACATGAACGGGCTCAGGCCCGAATACGCGTACCTGCGCACCCCGGTCCTCGTGATCTTGGTGCTGGGTGTCGTGACCGCCCAGGTCGTCGTGGTCTGCGTGTGGCGGCTGGTGACGATGGTGCGTCGTGGGACGGTGTTCTCCACGGCCGCCTTCCGGTACGTGCACATCGTGATCGGCGCGTTCGTGGCGGCCGCCCTGCTGGTCTTCGCGCTCGCGGTCGTTCTCGCCCCGGGCGAGGCCGTCGCTCCCGGGGTCGTGCTGTTGCTGTGCGGGGTCGTCGTGGCCGTGCTGGGTGTGGCGCTGGTCGTGCTCGTCCTGCGGATGCTGCTCGCGCAGGCCGTCGCACGGGACGTCGAAGCGGCCCGGATGCAGGCCGAGTTGGAAGAGGTCATCTGATGCCGATCGCCGTCGACATCGACGTGATGCTGGCCAAGCGGAAGATGTCCGTGGGCGAACTCGCCGAACGCGTCGGCATCACTCCCGCCAACCTCGCGGTCCTCAAGAACGGCCGTGCCAAGGCGGTCCGTTTCTCGACCCTCGCCGCCCTCTGCGAGGTCCTCGAGTGCCAGCCGGGGGACCTGCTGCGGTGGGAGGCGGACGGGGCCGCCGACCGGACAATGCACTGATGGAGAACATCAGCATCCGCCCGGCTCGGTCCGGCGAACTGGCGGCCGTGGCGGCACTTCGCTGGGAGTGGCTCGTCGAGAACGGTGACGAGGCCCTCGGCGAACGCGAGGAATTCGTACGGCACTTCGTCGACTGGGCCCGGGACAACGCGGGTTCGCACCGGTGCATGGTGGTCGTGCGTGACGATGGCGTCGTCATCGGCATGGCCTGGCTGGCGGTGGTGCAGCGGGTGCCCACGCCCCGGGCGCCCCGGCGGGCCTCCGGCGATCTGCAGTGCGTGTACGTCGTACCCGGGGCGCGCGACGGCGGAGTGGGCGGCGCGCTCATCCGGGCCGTGCTGGACGGGGCCCGGGAGCTCGGGCTGGAGCGGGTGACCGTGCACTCGAGCCCGCGGGCGATTCCCGCGTACGCCCGGTGCGGCTTTGAGGAGTCGCCCCGGCTGCTGCACGCGCGGGTCGCCGGCACGTGAGCCGTATGATCATGACGCCGGGTGGAGGAACTGCGGAAGAACGGGGCGGGGCTGTGCGGTGCTGGATCCGGACGGGCCGCTGAGGCGTCTACGACGGTATGGATCTGGAGAAACCGGCCCGCGAGGGCTCCGAGACGCGAGTCGATCTGCGGAAACGGGTGCCCGAACCGGCCGCGCCGCCGGTGCGTGAGGCGGCGCCCGAGGGGTGTCTCGCCGTCGCGATCCGGATTCCCGTGCGGATCGTCGTACTCGTGCTGGTCGTCCCCGTGCGGATGGTGTGGGACGCGCTCGTCGTGGTCGGGCGGTTCCTGAACGACGTGCTGTTCCGGCCGCTGGGCCGGGCACTGCTGTGGCTCGGGCGGGCGGTGTTCGTCTGGCCGTTCGTGGGGCTGTGGCGGTACGTCGTCGTGCCGGTGGCCAAGGCGCTCGGCTGGCTCGGTAACGTCCTCCTCGTCGTGCCGCTGGTGTGGCTCTACCGGCACGTGCTGACGCCGGTGGGACACGCGATCGCATGGGTCGTCACCCGGGTCGCCAGAGGTATCGGGGCCGCCCTCGGCTGGGTGTACTCGTACCTGCTCACGCCGGTCGGGCGTGCCGTGCTGTGGGTGCTGAAGGGGCTCGGCGCGGTGCTCGCCGCGCTCGGGGCCGGCGTGTACGCGGTCGTGGCGTGGTTCGCCCGGTATCTCGTCGTCGTACCAGCCGTGTGGCTGTACACGTGGGTGCTCGCGCCCGTCGGGCGGGCGATCGCCTGGTGCGCGAAGGGGCTGGTGTGGCTGGTGAGCGTGGTCGTCACCGGCATCGGGACGGCTCTGTACTGGATCGCCCGGATCCTGTTCGTCCTTCCCGCGCTCGCCGTGTGGCGCTGGATCCTCACGCCGGTCGGGCGGGTCCTCGCCGTCATCGGGCGGGAGGTCGCGGACGCCCTCGGGCACGCGTGGCGGATCGCCGGGCACATCTCGCTCGCCGTCGGGCGGTTCCTCGCGACGCTCTTGAGGTGGATCTTCGTCGAGCCGGTGCGGTGGGTGTACCGGAGCGTGCTGACGCCCGTCGGGCACCTCGTGCGGGACGTCGTCCTGCGGCCCGCCGCCGAGGCCTCCCGCAGTGTGGGACGGGCCACGCGGCAGGCGCTGGCCGCCGCCCGGGAGTCCGTACGGCAGGCGCGCGCCGACTTCCGGCGGATGCTCTTCGGCGAGCCTCGGCAGCCGCAGCCGGTCGACCTCGGGGAACCTTCGGGCCGCGAGGCACGTACTCTTGGTAGCAGTACGACCGCTCTCACGAAGGACTGAACGACACTGGGCAAGCGACAGCCCGAAGGCCCGCCGCCCGCACCCGCGGTGCAGCGCATCCGACTGCGCTACACCAAGCGCGGCCGCCTCCGGTTCACCAGCCACCGTGACTTCCAGCGCGCCTTCGAGCGTGCGTTGCGCCGTGCCGAGGTGCCGATGGCCTACTCGGCGGGCTTCACACCGCACCCGAAGGTGTCGTACGCCAATGCCGCACCCACCGGCACGGGCAGTGAGGCGGAGTACCTGGAGATCGCGCTCACCGCGCAGCGCGACCCGGAGCAGCTCAGGATCCTTCTCGACGAGTCGCTGCCCACCGGCCTCGACATCGTCGAGGCGGTCGAGGCCCGCACCCCGGGCCTCGCCGACCGGCTGACGGCTTCCGTGTGGGAGCTGCGGCTGGACGGCGTGTCGCAGGAGGAAGCCCGCCGGGCGGCGGACGCCTTCAACGCGGCCGAGACCGTCGAGGTCCAGCGCCTCGCCAAGAACGGGGTACGCACCTTCGACGCCCGCTCCGCCGTCGTGAGCCTGGAGATCCCCGACCTCACAGAAACGCACAGTTCGCAGGCTGATAGGCCGACCGACCAGCCCTGTGCGATACTGCGGCTGGTTGTTCGGCACGTGACGCCTGCCGTACGACCCGACGACGTCCTGTCCGGTCTCCGCGCCGTGGCCGACCTGGCGCCGCCGGTCCCCGCAGCGGTGACCAGGCTGGCGCAGGGGCTGTTCGATGAAGAGACCGGCACGGTGACCGACCCGCTCGCGCCTGACCGCGAGGCAGCGGAGGCCCACTCAACGGCCGAACCGCCTGCCGCCGCGACGGCGCCGGCGTAGGTTCCGCGAAGGGACGGACGTCGTAGCGCCGCCCTCGGACTCGGGAGCCACCTGGGTCGGGCAGCGCACCGACCAGAAGACTTTCGCCAGGCCGTACGCATTCGGCGTACGGAACCGGCGAGACAGGACACAGAGAGCTCCCGTGCGGCGCCCGCGCCCCGGACGGCGGCGACGCGCACAGCGCGAGCCGCGGACGTCACCGGCACAGCCGGACCAGGCGCGGCGCCCGGGAGCCTGACGGGAGAAAAGCCCGCATGCTCGAACCGACCGAACCCACAGAGTCCGCCACGGACTCCGAACAGAACACCCCCAGCGACACCCTGCCGCCCCGCCGGCGGCGCCGTGCCGCGTCCCGGCCGGCGGGTCCGCCCGTCGGTACCTCCTCCGACGCTCCGGTGGAGACCGTCACGCCGGCCATACCGGCCGCGGATCCCGATCAGCTCGCGGCCGACGCCGCGGAGGCCGACGAGGTCGAGGAGACCGCCGCCGAGGAGACCGTCGCGGCGGCGCAGGAGACCACCGAGGCCGCCGAGAGCGCCGAGGAGGCCGCGCCCGCCGCTCCGAAGAGGCGCCGCGTGGTGCGCCGTGCCGCCGCCCCGCCGGTGCTCCGGCGGGCGCTGAGGCCGCCGAGACCGTGGTGCCGGTGACCGCCGGTGCCCCCGCCGCCTCCGAGGCTTCCGAGCAGGCCGAGGCCGCCGCGTCCGCCGAGGTGTCCGAGGACGCCGCTCCGCGTCGCACTCGGCGCCGTGCGACGCGCACGGTGACCTCGCCCGCCGCGGCTCCGGCGGAGGCCGTGGAGACGGCGGCGCCCGCGCCGCGCAGGCCGAGCCGAGCGCCCCTGAGCCCGCCGCGGCCGCTGACGGCGCGGAGACCGCGGAGGCCGCCGAGGAGGCTGCTCCGCGCAGGACCCGG
>KE354356.1 GCA_000415505.1 Streptomyces afghaniensis 772 | reverse complement strand
CGCTGCCGTGTCCGGTGGGCCCGCCGAGGCCCCCGCCGGCACGCCCGCCGAGGAGGCGAAGGCACCTGTGACCGATTCCCCCGCCGCTGAGTCCGACGGAGCCCCCGAGGCCGCCGCTCCCGCCGCCCAGGCGTCCGAGGCTGCCGAGTCCGCCGAGGATGCCGGTCCGCGGCGCCGCCGCCGGGTCGTCCGCCGGGCCGCCAGTGGTTTCGCCGAGCCCGCACAGTCCTCGCGGGCTTCCCGCGGCTCGAAGTCCGCGCGGGGCGCCGCCGGTGCCGCGGCCGCCGGTGAGGAGGAGACGTCGGCACGGCCCGCGCGGCCCGCCGTCGCCCTGTTCCAGGCGCCCGTGTTCACCGAGCCCCAGTTCCAGACGCCGGAGCGGGCCGCCGCCGCAGCCGCCGCCGAGGCGGCCGGGGCCGAGGAGCCCGAGGAGGCGGAGGAGTCCGCGCCGGCGGAGGTGCGGGAGGAGCAGCCCGGCGGGTCGCGCCGCAGGCGTCGTCGCCGGGGTGCAGACGAGGCCGAGGCCCAGGCCACCGAGGCCCCCGCCACCGAGAGTGCCGTCGCCGAGAGCGCCGTCGACGAGGCGGAGGAGCCCGAGGAGTCCGCCGACGGCGACGACCAGGACGACTCCGAGGGCACCGGCTCACGCCGTCGCCGCCGCCGGGGCGGCCGCCGCCGTCGGCGTGGTGACTCCGCCGAGAGTGACGCCGAGGTCGGCGAGGGCACGGACGCCGAGTCCGAGCAGGTCGCCGCCGCGCAGGCCGCCGAGGACACCGCGGAGCAGACCGAGGAGGACCAGGACGAGTCCGACGAGGCCGCCGACCGCGACGAGTCGTCCGGCGGGGGCTCCAGCAGCAGCCGCCGTCGCCGTCGCCGCCGTCGCCGTGCCGGTGACAGCGCGCCCGAGGCCGAGCCGTCCGACGACGACCCGGAGCGCACGGTCGTCAAGGTCCGCGAGCCCCGCCCCAAGGCCGAACCGTCCGACGAGGTGCAGTCCATCAAGGGCTCGACCCGTCTGGAGGCCAAGAAGCAGCGCCGCCGGGAGGGCCGCGAGCAGGGCCGCCGGCGCGTCCCGATCATCACCGAGGCCGAGTTCCTGGCCCGGCGCGAGGCCGTCGAGCGCGTGATGGTCGTCCGCCAGCACGGCGACCGTACGCAGATCGGCGTCCTCGAGGACAACGTGCTCGTCGAGCACTACGTCAACAAGGAGCAGGCGGTCTCGTACGTCGGCAACGTCTACCTCGGCAAGGTGCAGAACGTCCTGCCGTCGATGGAGGCCGCCTTCATCGACATCGGCAAGGGCCGCAACGCGGTGCTGTACGCCGGTGAGGTCAACTTCGAGGCGCTCGGCATGGCCAACGGGCCGCGGCGCATCGAGTCCGCCCTGAAGTCCGGGCAGTCCGTGCTCGTCCAGGTGACGAAGGACCCCATCGGGCACAAGGGCGCCCGCCTGACCAGCCAGGTCTCCCTCCCCGGGCGCTACCTCGTGTACGTGCCCGAGGGCTCCATGACCGGCATCAGCCGCAAGCTGCCCGACACCGAGCGGGCGCGGCTGAAGACGATCCTCAAGAAGATCGTCCCCGAGGACGCGGGCGTCATCGTGCGCACCGCCGCCGAGGGCGCGAGCGAGGACGAGCTGCGCCGGGACGTCGAGAGGCTCCAGGGGCAGTGGGAGGAGATCCAGAAGAAGGCCAAGAACGGCGGCAACGCGCCGACGCTGCTGTACGGGCGAGCCGGACATGACCGTCCGGGTCGTGCG
>KE354355.1 GCA_000415505.1 Streptomyces afghaniensis 772 | reverse complement strand
TCTGGTCGGCCTCGTCGAGGACGGTGATGGCGACGTCGTCCAGCCGGCAGTCGCCGCGGTCGATGAGGTCCTTCAGCCGCCCCGGTGTCGCGACGACGACCTCCGCACCGGCCCGCAGCGCACCCGCCTGCCTGCCGATCGACATGCCGCCGACCACGGTGGCCAGCTTCAGCCGCACCGAGCGGGCGTACGGGGTGAGCGCGTCGGTCACCTGCTGGGCGAGCTCGCGGGTGGGGACCAGGACCAGGGCGAGCGGCTGCCGGGGGGCCGCACGCCGGCCGGCGGTACGGGCCAGCAGCGCGAGGCCGAAGGCGAGGGTCTTGCCCGACCCGGTACGGCCGCGGCCTAGCACGTCACGCCCGGCGAGCGAGTTCGGCAGGGTCGCCCCCTGGATGGGGAACGGTACGGTCACGCCCTCGTGGCCCAGCGCGGCCAGCAGCGGCGCCGGCAGGGCGAGGTCGGCGAACGCCTCGACGGCGGGCAGCGCCGGCGTGGTCGTCACCGGCAGCGCGAACTCCCCCTGGGGAGCGGCCGGCCGGCGGTCGTAGCCCTTGGAGCGGCGCGGAGCCCCCGAGCCCTTGGTGACGCCACCCCGGGAGCGGTCGTAGGTGCGGGGCGTGCGGGTGGTGCGTGCGCGGTTCAAGCGGAACCTTCCTCGATGTGAGCTGGTAGGCACGTATCAAGGAATTTCCGCAGCAAAACGAACGGCGCAGAGAATCGCGAGAACGAGCCTGAGATGTTGGGCGCGGCGTTCTTGTCACGCGCCCTGAAAAGCAGCGAGCTGGGGCCCGCACCCCAAGGTGCGGGCCCCAGCTGCGAAATATGCGTTGCTGCCGCGATGTCAGGCGGGAACGATGTTCTCGGCCGTCGGGCCCTTCTGGCCCTGGGCGATGTCGAAGGACACCTTCTGGCCTTCCAGCAGCTCACGGAAGCCCTGGGCAGCGATGTTCGAGTAGTGGGCGAAGACGTCGGCGCCGCCGCCGTCCTGCTCGATGAAGCCGAAGCCCTTTTCCGCGTTGAACCACTTCACGGTGCCAGTAGCCATGTTAATTCTCCTTCGGAGACGATGTTCGGAATTCGCCCTGTGCGGATTCCGCGTCGCCGTGCTGATTACCCCGTAGGAAAATGAACCTTTTGGCAACCACACCTGCAACTGAGATCGACAGTAGCATGGCGCGACCGGCCATGTACGGAGCACTAAATCCGCCCCGGCCGGCGATCGAGGAATACTCGCCGGGGGCCGCGCCAATTTCTCATCTCGCAAAAACAGATATTGGCTCCGCGAGGCTGCACTGTTCCTGCCGCCGCGTCCGCCCGCAGCGCCATGACCTCCCCCGATGAGCCATGCGCGGCGGCCGTCGCCATCAGCGGACGGGACGAGGGCGAGTGCGCCGGAACCCCACGATCGCGAGGAAGGTCACATCGGCATACGGGTGACGGGGCGTGCCCGCACGGTCGAAGTCAGTCGAGGGCGGCGAGGTGATCGGCGTCGCCGCCGCGCCATTCGACGAGGAAGATGGTCGCGTCGTCGGTCGTCGTGCCGCGGCGTTGGTGTTTCAGGGCGTGGGAGAGCGCCCGCACCACCGCCCGTACCTCGGTGCGCTCGCGCAGGATCCGGTTGGTCCACTCGATGAGCTGCGCCTCACCGAACAGTGCTCCGCCGGCCTGGTGCTCCTCGATCAGGCCGTCGGTGAAGCACAGCAACCGGTCCCCGGGCCGCAGAATCCGCTCGCTGACCACCGGCTCCTCACCGCCGAAGCCGACCGGCAACGTGGTCGGGCTCTCCAGCCGGTCCACCACGGCGCGGTCCCGGATCAGGAACGGAGCCGGGTGACCGGCGTTGACCCACTGCAGCCGTCCGGTGGCGATGTTCAGCACCATCATCTGCGCGGTGACGAAGTGGTCCTGGCCGAACTGCTCGTTGATGGCCCTGTCCATGAACGCGTACACCTGGGACAGATCGGTATGGGCCCGTCGCGTGTGGCGATAGGCACCGACGGCCACCGTCGCCATGGTCGCCGCATCCAGCCCGTGGCCCATCGCGTCGAGCATGGCCACGTGGAGGATGTCGCCGTTGAGTGCGTAGTCGAAGCTGTCGCCGGCCACGTCGTAGGCGGGTTCCAGGATTCCGGCCACCTCGACCTGCGGAACAGTCATCGACAGCGGGGGCAGCAACGACCACTGGATCTCCGCGGCCACGCTCATCGGGGCGCTGCGACGGGCCTGGAAGAACTGGTCGGTGTAGGCGTCCTTGGTGACGATCATGTCCGCGACCAGACCGGCGAGTCTGCGGAGCAGCCGCCGGTCGTCCTCGTCGACCCTGTCCAGGGTGACGGCCATCACCCCGATCTGGTCGCTGCCGTCCAGCAGCGGCAGGTACATCCGCACACTGCCGTCCTGCGGCACCTCCACCGTTCTGAGGGTCAGGAACGCCTCACCGGCGGGGGAGTCCTCGACCGACTCGGGGCCGCCGACCTTCAGCCCCCGGCCCGGCAGCGGCACCAACAGCACCTGTTCGTAGTCCTGCAGCAGGATGGAGACGTCCCGCCCCCCGACCCTGGCCACCTCTTCCGCGACGAGTGGGGCGATCAGGTCCGGAGGCATCTCGTGGGCCCGGTCCAGCAGTACACCCAGCAGGCGTTCGCCGAACCCCTCCGACCGGTCGACCCCGATCCGGTCCGGCCTCCGCCCGCTGTCGTCCGTCATCGCTGCCCGCTTGATCCGCTGACGCGGACGTCAGGCAGCGCCGCTGACGCCCGGGGCGACGAAACGCCTGTGGAGAGGGAAGAACTCCGGCTGCGGGTCGCTCTTCACCCCCAGCTCGCCCTTGAGCACAGGCTCGATCCGGCCGGCGATGAACCGGGCGAAGTGCTCCTCCGACTCCCAGATGTCGAGCACGTTCAAGCCGTCGGCCGTGAACCACGCCGCGTGCAACACGCACCCGTCCGGGGACTCATCTTCCCAGCGCACCCTCTTGCGCGCCGTGTCGTACAGCTCGGGCGTGATCTCGGGCCAGACGAAGGTCATCACGACTGCCATGAACGTGCCTCTCAATCGCCTCGATCGCCTCGGAGCGGGCGCGGTTGCGGCGCGGACCGCGTGGGCTTCGCAGGACGACGCTAAGCAGCCGGGGCGGGCGAGGCACTCCGGGACGAGCCATTCGTGCGCTCTGTGCCCTCCGGCGAACGCCGGCCTCGACGACGGGGCGCTGGACTAGTCGGCGCGTGCGGCGGTCCAGGTGATGTGCGGGGGCTCGACGCGTCCGCACCGGGGCCCGCCCTGCTCGTCGGTCAGGCCGAGGCGTCCGACCAGCAGTCCGTCGCGTGCGGCGGCGGCGAGTACGTCGTCGGGGATGACGTCGAGCATGAGCTTGGCGCGGCGGAACATCGTGAAGGTGCCCGAGTCGTCGACCGTGCCCCACGACAGGTAGATGAACCGCCGGCCCAGACGGTCCTGCACGTAGGGGCCCTTGACCTCGGTGCCGGTGGGCGAGGTGCTCGTGGTGCACTCCAGGGTCCAGGTCGCCGACGGTGCGTCGCCGGGCTGTGGTGCGAGGAGTTCGGCGGGACGGTCGCGGCGTTGTACGGCGACGTGGAGGTCGCCGGCGGCGGAGGCGGGGCGGGTGAGGCCGGGCAGGTCGACGGCGTCGATGCGGATGCGCATGGCTGCCATCATCCCGCCATCATCTCGCCATCGCCCGGCCGGCGTCCCCGGCCCGTCCCGCGGCTCAGTGGTCGTCGCGGACGGTGGTCGCGATGCCGTTGCTGATCACGACCTCGGCGCTGAAGCCCTTCTTGGCGGCCGTCTCCAGTTCCGCCTCGGTGCACTCGGTGCCGCCCTGGCCGCCTTCGCCCGTGTTCGCGTCACCGCAGATGTCGCCGTAGCCCCAGATCCTGGTGTCCTCGGCGACGAGGAACTGCTGCTCGGTGCCCTTCATGTCGGAGACCGTGTACTTGCCGGGCGCGAGGCAGGAGACGTTGCCGAACCAGGTCCCGTTGACACCCTTGCCCCCGTTGCCCTGCTGAGCGGCACGCCGCTCGGTCACCAGGGTCGCGATGCCGTTCCGCATCTCGACATCGGCGCTCACGGCGGCCTTCTTCGTGGCGGCCTCCAGCTGATCCAGGGTGCACGGCGCGTCCACCTCGGACCCCGCGTCGCCGCATATCGTGCCGACGCCGTAGACCTCGGTGTCGTCGGCGACCAGGAACTGCTGGTCGCCCTTGCCCGGAACGGACACGATGTACTTGCCCGGGGCGAGATAGGTGACCTTGCCGTTCTTGAACGAGCCGCTGACGCCGTTCGAGTTCTTGGAGCCCTTGGAGCCCTTGGAGCCCTTGGAGCCCTTGGAGCCCTTGGAGTCCGAGGCCTTCTCCGCGACTGCCGCCGCGCCCGTTCCGCTCTTGCCGGACGAGCTGTCGGCCGTGCTGCTCTGGCACGCCGTCATCAGCAGCCCGGCGGTGATCGCGGCGGTGGCGACGACGGCCTTGCGCAGGTGGCGGTTCTTCACGGGAGGTCCCTTCCGAGGCGGTGAGTAGCAGGCGGTCAGTAGCAGGGCCCCGGCGGCGTTTCCGCCGGCTTCCCGCTCTGTGCTGACCAAGAGGAGCCCCGGAGCCCTCGGGTCACGCCCGTCCTCCCTTCCGGACACCGCCGTGGCACGGCCGTGACACGGCAACACATCGGCTGTGGACGGCGGTTCCCCGACGCGCCGCCTTGCGTCGCCGCCGCTTCACCCGCCCGCGGTGGGTTCCGGGGCAGGCAGCTGGATAAGATGTGCGCTCATGTCGAACCCTGATGAGCTGCTCGTCGCCATCTCCGCCGCGGTTGAGTCCGAGCGAAGCAATCAGATGTCACTGACCGTGGTCGTCGGCGGTGCCGTCATCACCGGCCGACTGGCTCCGGAGGCAGTGTGGCGGGAGCGGGTGGCGGACGTCCTGAAGGACTCGGACCGGCTCGGTCCCTTCGCCGACGTCTTCGCTCGCGGCTCCCGGGAGAACCGGCCCGGCCGCGGTGAGACGCCCACGCACCTGCACTTCCATCTCGCCCGGATCCTCCAGGGCAGCCTCGGTATCCCCGAGACGGGCGGCATGTACCGAGTCGCGATCAAGGACGTCAGCGCTTGGACCGTGGGTGACTTCAGCTACATCGACCGCTGAGTCACTGCCCACGCCCGGTTGAGTGCCGGCGCCCCAGGCCGCACGAGGCATCATCGGTGGATGCATGGTGCGGAGGCCCAGTCGGGCGGTGGGAACGTGGAAGAGCCGTCGGAGATCTCGTCGCCGAAGGAGGCCGCGGACAATGCGCTGGTGCTGGCGTTCGGGCGGTTGCAGGGGGCGGCGAACCGGCTGGAGTACATCCTCGGGCGGTCACTGGAGCTGGAGTGCGGCATCAGCCATCTGATGTTCGAGGTGCTGCTCATCCTGGGGCGGGCGGGCGATCCCGGGCTCTCGATGCGGTCCATCGCCCAGGAGCAGGTGCTGACCACAGGCGGGGCGACGCGCCTGGTGGACCGGATGGAGGCCGCCGGGCTGGTGGAGCGCGCCGAGGATCCCGGTGACCGGCGCGGGCGGCTGGTACGGCTGACCCGGCTGGGGGAGGAGACCACGGTGCGGGCGTCCCGGTTGCACGTGGAGAACATCCGGCGCTACTTCCTGGCGCCGCTGCCGCCCGAGGACCGGGAGCGGTTCGCCGAGGACCTGCGGATCCTGAGCCACTCCGCACGGGACGAGCTGCCCCGCCTGCCCTGAACGGCCCCTTTGGGCTGACATCCAGGGCTCGCACGTGGCGGACGTCACACAACCGCAGAAATATCTGACGAGTCAGTTACTGTTTTCTCAGACGAACCGCTCGCGGCCGGCGGGCGCCACACCTTCGCTGGGACCTTCCATGAAGCTCGTCTACGCCTTCGACGCCTACTGCGGCTGGTCGCACGGTTTCTCCGGGACTCTGCGCGAGGTCGTCTCCCGTCATCCCGCGCTGCCGGTTGAGGTGGTCTCCGGCGGTCTGTTCACCGGGCCACGCCGGGTGCCGATCCGCGAGTTCGGATACGTCCAAGGCGCCAACGCCCGGATCGCCGAGCAGACCGGCGCCGAGTTCGGCGAGGGCTACGAGCGGCTGATCGCCGACGGTTCGTTCGTGATGGACTCCGAGGCCGCCGCCCGCGGCGTCGTCGCCCTGCGCCGGGCGGCCCCCGACCGTGCGGCGGAACTGGCCGGCGCCCTCCAGCGGGCCTTCTACGTCCACGGCCTCAGCCTCTCCGACCCCGCCACCTACCGGAAGGTCGCCGAGCAGGCCGGTCTGGACGCCGACGCCGTCGTCGCCGCCTTCGAAGCGCCCGAGGCGCGCAACGCGGCGGCGGACGACTTCCGCCGCTCCGCCGAACTGGGTGTCACCGGCTTCCCCACGCTGCTCGCCGTCGACGGCGGCCGAGTCACCGTCCTGGCCCAAGGCCACGCCACCGCCGACGAGATCGACCGGCGACTGGCCGCCCTCACCACCGCCCCCACCCACTGAACTCCATCCCCCCGGAGGCCCGCATGAGCACCCTCTCCTTCAAGGTCCTCGACCTCGACTTCCCGGCCGGCAGCAAGAACAAGACCGCCACACTCGTCACCGGTGAGCAGGAGGCGCTGCTGGTCGACGCCGGCTTCACCCGCGCCGACGGCCACCGCCTCGCCGCCGAGATCCTCGACTCCGGCAAGAAGCTGAAGACCGTCTTCGTCAGCCACGGCGACCCCGACTTCTACTTCGGCGCCGAGGTCCTCGCCGACGCCTTCCCCGACGCCGTCTTCGTCGCCACCCCGATCGTCATCGAGCACATCCGGCACTCCTACGAGGGCAAGCTCAAGGCGTGGGCGGCCCTCGGCCCGAACCTGCCCACCCGCCTGGTCGGCCTCACCCCGCTGACCGGTGACCTCGCCCTCGAAGGCCACCGCTTCGAGCTCAAGGGCGGCCCGGCCGGCCTGCCCGACCGCCACTACCTGTGGCAGGCCGAGCACCGCGCCCTCCTCGGCGGCGTCCTGCTCTTCCAGCAGGAGCATGTCTGGGTCGCCGACACCCCCACCCCCGCCGATCGCTCCGTCTGGATCGAGTTGCTCGACGAGATGGCCGCCCTGCAGCCGGCGCTGGTCGTCCCGGGCCACCGCCTGCCCGGCACGGCGGCCGACGCCTCCGCCATCACCGCCACCCGCGACTATCTCGTCGCCTTCGAGGAGGAGCTCGGCAAGGCGGCCGACGGCGCCGCGCTGACCGAGGCGCTCGTGGCCCGCTACCCCGGCAACGGCATGCTGATCGCCGCCCAGATCGGGGCGAAGGTCGCCAAGGGCGAGATGAAGTGGGGCTGAGAGTCATGGACCACGAGCACACCGACTTCGCGACCTCCACGGCCCCGGCCGACGTGGTCCGCCGCCAGTACCTGGCCTCCGCGGCCGGCGACCTGGAGGCCCTGCGCGCCACCCTCGCCCCGGACGTGGAGTGGAAGGAGATGGCGGGCTTCCCTCTCGCCGGCACCTACCGCACCCCCGACGGGGTCACCTCCCACGTCATGGAGCAGCTGGGCAAGGAGTGGGACGGCTGGACCGCGCACGACGACACCTATGTCGTCGACGGGGAGAACGTCGTCGTCCTCGCCCGCTACACCGCGACCAACAAGGCCACCGGCAAACCGATCGACGTGCGTGTCGCCCACCACTTCGTGGTCCGCGGCGGCCTCATCGTCCGCTTCGAGCAGTTCGTCGACACCGCCCTGGTCCGCGACGCCATGCGCGACTAGAGCACCTACCTTTGTGAAGCGCCCGTAGCCGACTTGTGTGACGAGCTCATAGCATCTTGGAAACTCGCGATGATTGTCCCATCGCTGTTCACCCAATGAGCCCATATCAAGCAAATCGGTCGAAAAATTCATATCCAGGGCGTTGCATGTGTTTTCGCGAATAAACAGCAGAAGTGCGTCGACTGCTTGGCGTCAGTGGCGAGTGATGCTGTGGGTCACGGCGGGTGTGGCGGCTCTCGGGCTCTTCGTCGCTCTGGAGATCGCCGCACGCCGCTACGGTCAGCCGGGGCCGATCGCCGACCAACTGGCAGGGGCGATATTCGCCCCGAAACCGGGGCCGCTGTACGGCGGTTTGGCGTTGATGTCGGTGGTGCTCACCTGGCCGCAACGGATCATCGCGGCAGGCGTCGCGATCGGCTTGGACGCCGTCCTCGTGCTGGTGCGGTGGGCGGCCGACGTCAAGGTGGCCGACGGCCATTTCTTCGGCAATGGCGCGTTGCTGGTGATGCTGGGTTACGCGGTCATCGCCGTCACGCGCCGCACCGGCCCGGAACGTCTCCTCCTGTTGCAGGGCGTCGGGTTGGGCCTGCTGCTGGTGGCCGGCCGCAAGACCGGCGACTCCTGGCTCCTGATCACGTCGAAGACCCGCCCGCTGGTGCTCGACCAGTACGTGGCAACCGCCGACCACGCGCTGGGCAACCCTTCGTGGCTGGCAGGCCGCCTCCTCCAGGCCACCGGCCCGTTCGGCATCCATGTTCTCGACCTGGTCTACGCGAAGCTCGCGGTGGCCGCGATCGTCGTCGCGCTGTACCAGCTGCGTCACGTAAGTGTCGAGCGCCGCTTCCCGAGCCATCATCTGGTGCGCACGTTCCTGGTGATCGGCCTCCTCGGGCCGGGCATCTACATGCTCTTTCCGGTGGTCGGACCGGTCTTCGCCTACGGCCCGGGCGCCTCCGGCACCGGCGGCGTGGAATGGGCGGCGGCCAATCTGTGGCCGCACACGCCGCTGCCGATCACCACGCCGCAGCTGATGCCGTACGACCGGATCACCCCACGGAACTGCATGCCCAGCCTGCACACGGCGTGGGCCGTCGCGATCTTCATTCATACCCGCAAGGGTTCGCGAATCCTGCGATTCGCCGGCACGTTCTGGCTGGTTGCCACGCTCGCCGCGACGCTGGGATTCGGCTACCACTACGGCGTGGACCTCGTCGCCGGCGTGGTGTTCGCGCTCACCGTCGAGGCAGCGCTGCGTGCGCTCGACCGTGGCTGGGACCGGCAGGGGATCCAGCTCGTGGCCTACGGCACTGCGGTCTTCGCCGCGCTCCTGGTGTCGTACCGCTTTATCCCGTTGGAGATGGCCAGGCATCAGGAGGTGTCCGGACCACTTCTCATCCTGGCGATGGCCTCGGTGGTCTACGGCTACGTACGGACCGCCAGACTGTGGGAACCGACGGCTGCAGTCGCGCGCCGACCGGAACCACAACCCGAACCGGTCTGAACGCGCTCAGTCGGCCCGCCAAGCCGACTCGAGGGCCGTCCGGTTGGCGCGCAGGAGATCGTCCAGGTCCGTCTCGTAGAGCGAGTCCGGCACGTTGTCGGAGAAGATCTCCAGGACGCAGGGGCCGCGGTAGCCGACGCTGTAGGCGGCGTGCAGAAGTCGGCCGACCGGGATGTCGCCCGTGCCGACGCTGCGCCGGTCCATCCGCGAGCGGGGTGTGCGCCAGTCGCTGACCTGGAGCAGGAACAGGCGGTCGGGAGCGTCGGCGAGGCGGGGGACGAGGTCCGGGTCCTGCCACAGGTTCCACAGGTCGAGGCAGACGCCCACGTTCTCGCGGTCGACCTCCTGGACGATGCCGAGCGCCTGCCGGTAGGTCCAGATGGCGGTCTCCGCGTTGAGCAGGACGGGATTGAGGGGCTCCAGCGCGATCCGTACACCGTGGTCGGCCGCGATGTCCGCCAGTTCGCGGTGATGGGTGACGACCTGGCGGATCGCCTCGTGCAGGTTTCCGCCGGGCGCCGGCCCGGTGTTGGTGACGAAGACCGCGCCCGGGGCGAACGGTGCGATCAGCTCCACGCTGCGGCGGAAGCGGGCCAGCCGGTCACGCCGACCGGCGGGCTCCGGCTGGGTCTCGCTCGGGAACACGGTCCGTACGAGGGGCTGGACCGAGCTGATCGGCAGTCCCGTCTCGGCGACGGAGGCGAGTTGCGCCTTGGCGCGCTCATGGTCGTGGTGGAGCTTGGTCTCGCACAGCTCGATCGCTCCGACACCGAGGTCGGCGTAGTGCGCCAGGTCCTCGTCGAAGGACCAGGGCATGGTGGTGAACTGGTTGACGCCGTAAGGGAAGGGGAACGGCTGCGTGGGCCTGTTCATGTTCATGCGCGTACTCCCGTGTCGTTCCCGCTGTCGGTCAGGAAACCGGTGACCGTGTGGTGGAACTTCTCCGGCTCGTCGAAGAACAGCGCGTGGCCGCTGTGCTCGAAGAAGACGGTCCGGGCGCCCGGGATCGCCTGGCCGACCCAGGCGGGACCCTGCCAGGGGAACACCTGGTCCCGCCGGGCCACCAGGACCAGGCTGGGCAGCCGGATCGTGGGCAGCAGGTCGCGCCAGTCGTGGCGGGTGTGGTCGGCCATCAGGGCGTTGCGTGCGTACGCGGGTGACTTGGCCATCTCGGCCAGGAGCAACTCCCTCTCCTGCGAGGTGGGTTCGCCCGCGAAGACGGTGCCGGTCTGGTCCTCGTCGAAGGCCGGGGGATCGCAGGTGAGCTGGGTCTGCAGGGCGGCCAGGGAGGGTTCGTCGTAGCAGGTGGCGTGTGCGTGCTTCCAGTCCGGTGCGTAGTACTGGCGGGGGGCCTGCTGGACGTGGACCGCGCGGGCCAGGCGGTGGCTGCCGAACAGTTCCAGATAGCTCCAGATGACCGGGCAGCCCAGTGACCAGCCCAGGACGGTGACCTCGCGCAGGTCGAGTGCTTCGAGGAGTTCGGACAGGTCCTTGGCCAGCCGCGACACGCGGTAGCCGTGGCGGGGTTTGCCGGAGTCGCCGTGACCGCGCAGATCGACGGTGATGACGCGGGCGTGTTCGGCGAGGGCGTCCAGGTTGCGGGTGAAGAAGCGGCCGCTGAAGCCCCAGCCGTGGATCAGGACGAGAGGAGGGCCGGCGCCCTGTTCCTCGTAGTGGATCGTGACACCGTCGCTGGTGGTGATGTCGCCCATGGCTCTCCTTCGACCGTAAAGTCGCTGATGGGATGTCAGAGAACGGGCTGCCCGCGGCGATGATCGACGCACCGACGCCAGAGGAGCCGAAAAAAGGGAGGGGCGGCAGTGCCCTGTCCCGTCGAGCGGGTTACCCGGGTGCGTGGGGACAAACGAGCCCTCACGGGACAACGAGTCCTGACGGCACACGCCCGACGTAAGGAGATCCGATGGCCCCGCCCCGGAACCGCGCACAGGACGGACCGAGCGGCCGCGCGCTGCTCACGGACCCACTGAGCAACAAGGGCGTCGCCTTCACCCAGGAGGAGCGGGAACGCCACGGCCTGGTCGGGATGCTGCCGCCCGCAGTGCTTTCGCTGGAGCTCCAGGCACGCCGCGCCTGGGAGCAACTACAGGCGCAGCCGGACGACTTGGCGAAGAACGTGTACCTGGAGCAGCTCCACGACCGCAATGAGGTCCTCTATTTCCGGCTGCTCTGCGACCACCTCACTCAGCTGCTGCCGATCGTCTACGACCCGACTGTGGGCGAGGCGGTCAAGCGCTACAGCCACGAATACCGTCGGCCGCGCGGCGTCTACCTGTCCGTCGACCGCCCCCAGGACATCCGCCCGGCGTTCCAGGCGCTGGGCCTGGGCCCCGACGACGTCGACCTGCTCGTGGCCACCGATGCGGAACAACTCCTCGGCATCGGCGACTGGGGCGTCGGCGGCATGCAGCTCTCGGTCGGCAAGCTGGCGGTCTACACGGCCGCCGCGGGCATCCACCCGGGGCGGGCCGTCCCGGTGATGCTCGACGTCGGCACCGGAAACCAGGCGCTGCTCAACGACCCGCTGTACGTCGGCAACCAGCACAACAGGGTGCGCGGCGAGGCGTACGACAAGTTCGTCGCCGCCTTCGTGGAGGCGGTGGCGGAGCTGTTCCCGCAGGCGCTGCTGCACTGGGAGGACTTCGGCCCCGGCAACGGCCGCCGGATCCTCCAGCGGTACGGCGAGAAGATCTGCACGTTCAACGACGACATGCAGGGCACCGGCGCGATCACGCTGGCCTGCGTCATGAACGCGGTACGAGTCACGGGCACGCCCATGCGGGATCAGCGGATCGTGGTCTTCGGCGCCGGGACCGCGGGCGTGGGGATCGCCGACCAGCTGCGCGACGCCATGGTCCGCGACGGACTGGACCGGGAGGAGGCCACCCGCCGCATCTGGTGCGTGGACCGCCAGGGCCTGCTGCGGCAGTCCACCGAGGGACTCCGCGACTACCAGCGGCCGTACGCGCGGCCCGACGACGAGTGGCCCGACGACGGGCCGGCCGACCTGCACGGCGTGGTGGACCACGTGCACCCGACCGTGCTGGTGGGAACCTCCACCCAGCACGGGGCCTTCACCCGGGACGTGGTGCGTGCCATGGTCCGCCACGTGGACCGGCCGGTCGTCCTGCCGTTGTCCAACCCCACGGAGAAGATCGAGGCCATGCCCGCGGACGTGCTGCGGTGGACCGAGGGCAAGGCCCTGGTCGCCACCGGCATCCCGGTACCTCCGGTGGAGCTGGGCGACACCACGTACGTGATCGGCCAGGCCAACAACGCCCTCGTCTACCCGGGGTTGGGGCTGGGCGCCGTGGTGGCCCGCGCCGAGCGGATCACCGACGGCATGCTCCAGGCCGCGGCGGAAGCCGTCGCCGGCCTCGCCGACCTCTCGGAACCCGGCGCCGCCCTCCTGCCGGAGGTGCAGAACCTGCGCACCTCCTCGGCCGTGGTCGCCACGGCCGTCGCCCGCCGCGCCACCGAGGAGGGCGTCGCCCGGGCCCGCCTGGACGACGTGGTCCAGCAGATCCAGGACGCCATGTGGCAGCCCGAGTACGGCTGATCGGACGAGGCAGCGTGTTCGGCGCGTGCGGCGTGTGCGACGCAACCGTACGCGACCTCACCCGTCACCGCGTCGCGGTCACGCGTCCCAGGTCACCGGGAGGCTCTTCACCCCGTAGATGTCCGCGCTCTCCGGGCGCAGGGGAACGTCCTCGGCGGGTACGGCCAGGCGCAGCGTGGGGAAGCGGTCGAGCAGCGCGGAGAAGGCGACCCGCATCTCGATGCGGGCCAGCTGGTGGCCCAGGCACAGATGGATGCCGTGGCCGAAGGCCAGGTGCCCGCCGTCCTGCCGGTGCAGGTCGAGCACGTGGGGATCGGTGAAGCGCTCGGGGTCGCGGTTGGCGGTGTTGTACGACAGGACGACCGTCGTGCCGGCCTCGATGGTCTGGCCGCCCACCTCGACATCCTCCAGCGCCGTCCTCATGAATGACTTGGCGACGCTCAGATACCGCAGCAGCTCCTCCACGGCCCCGTCGACGAGCGCGGGATCGGCGCGCAGCGCGGCCAGTTGCGCCGGGTTCTGCAGCAGCGCGAAGGTGCCGAGGGACAGCATGTTCGCGGTGGTGTCGAACCCGGCCGCCAGCAGGATCAGGCTGATCCCCTTCAGCTCCTCATCGGTCAGATCGCTGTCGGTGAGTTCGCTGAGCACGTCGTCGGTGGGGTTCGCGCGCTTGGCGGCCACCAGCTCCGCGAGGTACTCCTGGGTCGCGGTGTAGGCCGCTATCAGCTCCTCGTCGCTGGTGGCCCCGCCCATGAACGTGTCGATCTGCTCCTGGAAGGAGCCGCGGTCCTCGTACGGCACTCCCAGCAGCTCGCAGATCACGATGGTGGGGATCGGCTTGCCGAACGCCGTCACCAGGTCCGCCGGCGGACCGGCCTTCTCCATGGCGTCCAGGCAGTCGGTGGTGATCTGCCCGATGCGTTCGGTCAGCAGTCGCATCCGCCGTGCGGTGAACCTTCCCGCGAGCGGTTTCCGGTAACGCCCGTGCTGCGGCTCGTCCATGAGGAGGAACTCTCCGGGAGGCGCCGGTGGGAGCTCGAAGTCGACCACGTTCATGAGCTCTTTGCGCGAGCTGAACCGCGGGTCGGCCAGGACCGATCTGACGAGGTCGTATCCGGTGATCATCCAGCCGGGTTTTCCGCCGGGGTGGGTGAAGCGGCTGATGGGGCCGTGCCGGCGGGCATCGATCAGCTCCGTCGGCGGGTCGAAGGGACAGCCGGGCTGACGCTCCGTCGGCAGGGTCGTGACGGTGTGGAGGGATTCGCTCATGGCCATTCCTCATCTCGCGACATCACGTGTTTTGTGTGTAGCGAAAGCTACGTTGCGTTCAGGGAGACGTCAATCAATCGAATAGCGTTCGAGCAGGCGGAGGGCGGTAATTTGATGCAATGACGCTGAGAGTGAATGCAATGGTTCGTTGCAATGGGTAGCGGCGAAGGCAATACTGGCGGCATGCCAGGAGGACGGTTGACCCAGCAGGAGCGCCAGCGCATCGCGGCCGGACTCGCCGACGGGCTCTCCTATGCCGAGATCGCCAGGCGCCTCGACCGGCCGACCTCGACGATCAGCCGGGAGGTCGCACGCAACGGCGGCCCCGCCGGCTACCGGCCCCAGCAGGCGCACCGGGCGACGGTCCAGCGGGCGCAGCGCGGCACACCCGCACCCCCGCGCGGGGGCGGAGTGCCGAGCGGCACGATGGAGGAGGAGATCATCGAGCTGGCGGTCAGGTCGGGGATGCCGCGGATGACAGCGCGCGTGCACGTCGACCTGTTGCTGTCCGAGGACGGCAGGCGCACCGCCGCCGAGCTGACCCACCGGCTGAAGGTCAGCCCGGCCTCCGTCTCCGTGGCCGTGAACTTCCTGGTCGAGCAGGGGTATGTCCGGCGCGAGCGCGATCCGCAGCGGCGTCGCGACATCTATGTCGTCGACGACGACGCCTGGTACCGCTCGGTCGTGATCAGCTCACGGCAGACGCTGGAGTCGGCGCAGGCCGCGCTGGCGGCGGCCGAGACGCTCGGGCCGGACACGCCCGTGGGGCAGCGGCTGGCCAAGGTGGGGACGTTCCTGGAGCGGGTCACCGGGGACCTGACGGAGTCGGCCGACCGCTGGCGCGGCCTCCTGGCGTAACAGGCGCCCGCTCGCGCAGGGCGGTCAGGTTGCCGGGCCCGGAGTAGTTGGAGAGGGCGGCGTCGACCTTGTCTCCAGGTGCCGGATGCTGACGGTCGACATCACGTCGATGCCGGCCGCCGGCAGTTCCTCGACGTCCTGCCGGCGCTCGGTGTTGCGGGAGCCTGGGACGTTGTCATCCCTCGAAGCGGTAGCCCATGCCGGGCTCGGTTATCAGATGACGGGGATGGGAGGGATCCGTCTCCAGTTTGCGGCGCAGCTGGGCCATGTACACCCGCAGGTAGTTGGTCTTGCTGCGCTGCGGAACACCCCAGACCTCCTGGAGGAGGTGCTTCTGCGTGATCAGCCGGCCCGGACTGGTCACCAGGACCTCCAGCAGGTGCCACTCGGTCGGGGTCAGCCGCACGTCCTGCCCGTCCCTGACGACCCTCTTGGCGATCAGGTCGACGGTGAAGTCCGCCGTCTCGACGAGCACCGTCCCGGCCGCGTGCGGGGTGTCGTCGGTACGGCGGACCGCGGCGCGCAGCCGGGCCAGCAGCTCGTCGATGCTGAACGGCTTGGTGATGTAGTCGTCGGCGCCGGCGTCGAGCGCGGCCACCTTCTCGTCCGACGCCTGCCGGGCGGACAGAACCAGGACGGGGACCCGGCTCCAGCCCCGCAGGGCCTTGATGACGTCGACGCCGTCCATGTCGGGCAGACCGAGGTCGAGCAGCACCGCGTCGGGCTGCCGCGCGGTGGCGAGACGCAGGGCCGTGGCGCCGTCGGGGGCGGCATCGACGCCGTAGTGACGTGCCTGCAAGTTGATGACGAGGGCCCGTACGAGCTGCGGGTCGTCCTCCACCACGAGCACCCGGGTCATGGGCGGGCCTTGGCCACGAGGTCCTTGAGCGCGATGTTGAGTTCGAGCACGTTGACCCGGGGCTCGCCGACGAAGCCGAGCGTGCGGCCCTCGGTGTGCTCGTCGACGAGCTTTCGGACCCGGGCGTCGGTCAGGCCGTTGCGCTCGGCGACACGGTGGACCTGGAGGTCGGCGTAGGCCGGGGAGATGTCCGGGTCGAGGCCGGAGCCCGATGACGTCACGGCGTCTGCCGGGACCTGGGACGGCTCGACCCTGTGGTCGGCGGTGGAGTTGTCCTTGACCACCTTCGCCTTGGCCGCCTCCACCGACTTGACGAGCTTGTCGTTGTCGGCGGACAGGTTGGTGGCGCCCGAAAGAAGCAGTCTGTACTGGGTGTTGAGCGAGTTCTCGCCGAGCCCGTTCGCCGGGCGCGGTTGGAAGTAGTCCAGGCTGTAGCCCTGTTGCCCGATCAGTGAGGAGCCCACGACCTTGCCGTCCGCCCTGATCTCGGAGCCGTTGGCCTTGCCGGGGAACAGCCCCTGGGCGATGCCGGTGACGACGAGCGGGTAGATGACGCCGGTGACCAGGGTCAGTACGAGGAGGGCGCGCAGGCCCGCTCCGAGCAACCGGGCGGTGTTCACAACGGAGTTGTTCATGGCGGTCAGCCGATCCCGGGGATGAGGGAGATGAGCAGGTCGATGAGCTTGATGCCGATGAACGGGGCGATCAGGCCGCCCAGCCCGTAGATCGTGAGGTTCCGTCGCAGCATGCGGTCCGCGCTGACCGGCCGGTACCGCACGCCCTTCAGGGACAGCGGCACCAACGCGATGATGATCAGCGCGTTGAAGATCACGGCCGACAGGATGGCGGAGTCCGGCGATGCCAGACCCATGATGTCGAGCTTGTTCAGGCCCGGGTAGACCGCCGCGAACAGCGCGGGGATGATCGCGAAGTACTTGGCGACGTCGTTGGCGATCGAGAACGTCGTCAACGCGCCCCTGGTGATGAGGAGTTGCTTGCCGATCTCGACGATCTCGATGAGCTTGGTCGGGTTCGAGTCGAGGTCGACCATGTTGCCGGCCTCCTTCGCGGCCGACGTGCCCGTGTTCATCGCCACGCCGACGTCGGCCTGGGCGAGGGCCGGGGCGTCGTTGGTGCCGTCGCCGGTCATCGCGACCAGCTTGCCGCCCGCCTGCTCGCGCTTGATGAGGGCCATCTTGTCCTCGGGAGTGGCCTCGGCGAGGAAGTCGTCGACACCGGCCTCCTCGGCGATCGCCTTCGCGGTCAGCGGGTTGTCGCCCGTGATCATGACGGTCCTGATGCCCATGCGGCGCAGTTCCTCGAACCGCTCGCGCATGCCGTCCTTGACGACGTCCTTGAGGTGGATGACGCCCAGGACGCGCGCGCCCTGCTCGTCGTCCACCGCGACCAGCAGCGGGGTCCCGCCCGCCTCGGAGATGCGGTCGGCGATCTCGTCCGCGTCCTCCGCGACCGTGCCGCCCTGCTCCTCGACCCAGGAGATGACCGAGGCCGTGGCGCCCTTGCGGATTTTGCGACCGTCCACGTCGACGCCCGACATCCGGGTCTGAGCGGTGAACTCGATCCACTCGGCGCCGAAGAGTTCGTCCTGGTGGCGCTCGCGCAGCCCGTACTTCTCCTTGGCCAGGACGACGATGGAACGGCCCTCGGGCGTCTCGTCGGCCAGTGACGACAGCTGGGCCGCATCCGCGACATCCGCCTCCGTCGTGTCGCCCACCGGGACGAACTCGGCTGCCTGCCGGTTGCCGAGGGTGATGGTGCCGGTCTTGTCGAGGAGCAGGGTGGAGACGTCGCCGGCGGCCTCGACCGCCCGGCCCGACATGGCCAGCACGTTGCGCTGCACCAGCCGGTCCATGCCGGCGATGCCGATCGCGGACAGCAGTGCGCCGATGGTGGTCGGTATCAGGCAGACCAGCAGGGCGATCAGCACGACCATCGTCAGCTGCGTACCGGCGTAGTCCGCGAACGGCGGGAGGGTGGCGCAGGCGAGGAGGAAGACGATGGTCAGCGAGGCGAGCAGGATGTTCAGCGCGATCTCGTTGGGCGTCTTCTGCCGCGCGGCGCCCTCCACGAGATTGATCATCCGGTCGATGAAGGTCTCGCCCGGCTTCGTCGTGATCTTGATGACGATGCGGTCGGACAGCACCTTCGTGCCGCCGGTGACGGCGCTGCGGTCGCCGCCCGACTCGCGGATGACCGGGGCCGACTCACCGGTGATCGCCGACTCGTCGACCGACGCGACACCCTCGACGACGTCCCCGTCACCGGGGATGACATCCCCGGCCTCGCACACCACCAGGTCGCCGACGCGCAGCTCCGTACCCGGCACCCGCTCTTCGGTGTCCCCCACGAGACGGCGGGCGACGGTGTCGGTCTTGGCTTTGCGCAGGGTGTCGGCCTGCGCCTTGCCGCGGCCCTCGGCGACCGCCTCGGCCAGGTTGGCGAAGACCACGGTCAGCCAGAGCCAGGCGCTGATGGTCCAGCCGAACCAGTCGCCCGGGTCCTTGAAGGAGAACACCGTGGTCAGCACAGAGCCGACCAGCACGACGAACATCACGGGCGACTTGATCATCACCCGCGGGTCGAGCTTGCGGAAGGCGTCCGGCAGCGACTTCACCAGCTGCCTGGGGTCGAACAGGCCGGCGCCGACCCGGTCCTCCTTGTGCCCGGTGGGTACATCGCTGTGCGGCGCCCGGGTGGGAGTGGTGGCGGTGGACATGGAGTCCTCTTGCTTCTCTGTACGGGTGGTCATGACGCCAGCCCCTCGGCGAGCGGGCCCAGCGCGAGGGCGGGGAAGTACGTGAGACCGGTGATGACCACGATCGCGCCCACCAGCAGGCCGGTGAACAACGGCTTTTCGGTGCGCAGGGTGCCCGCGGTCACGGGCACCGGCTTCTGCTCGGCGAGCGAGCCGGCCAGCGCCAGGACGAACACCATCGGCAGGAAGCGGCCCAGCAGCATCGCGAGGCCGGTCATGGTGTTGAACCAGTCGGTGTTCGCGTTCAGCCCGGCGAAGGCCGAGCCGTTGTTGTTCGACGCGGAAGTGAAGGCGTAGAGCACCTCGGAGAAGCCGTGCGCGCCGGAGTTCAGCATCGAGTGCGGCGGGGTCGGCAGGGCCATGGACACGGCGGTGAAGACGAGCACCAGCGCCGGCGTGATGAGGAGGTAGCAGGCGGCCAGCTTGATCTCGCGGGTGCCGATCTTCTTGCCCAGGTACTCGGGCGTACGGCCGACCATCAGGCCGGCGATGAACACCGCGATGACCGCCATGATCAACATGCCGTAGAGGCCGGAGCCGACACCGCCGGGCGCGATCTCGCCGAGCATCATGCCGAGCATCGTGATGCCGCCGCCGAGGCCGGTGAAGGAGGAGTGGAAGGAGTCCACCGCGCCGGTCGAGGTGAGCGTGGTCGACACCGCGAAGATCGAGGACGCGCCGACGCCGAAGCGGACCTCCTTGCCCTCGTACGCCCCGCCCGCGGCCTGGAACGCCGGGCCGTGGTGGGCGAACTCGGTCCACATCATCAGGGCCACGAAGCTCAGCCAGATGGTGAACATGGTGGCGAGGATGGCGTAGCCCTGCCTGACCGAGCCGACCATGACACCGAAGGTGCGGGTCAGCGAGAACGGGATCACCAGGATCAGGAAGATCTCGAAGAGGTTGGTGAAGGGCGTCGGGTTCTCGAAGGGGTGGGCGGAGTTGGCGTTGAAGTACCCGCCGCCGTTCGTGCCCACCTCCTTGATGGCCTCCTGCGAGGCGACCGCGCCGCCGTTCCACTGCTGCGAGCCGCCCATGAACTGTCCGACCTCGTGGATGCCGGAGAAGTTCTGGATCACGCCGCACGCCACCAGCACGATCGCGGCGATCGCCGCCGCCGGCACCAGGATCCGCAGGGTGCCGCGCACCAGGTCGGACCAGAAGTTGCCGAGCGCACCGGTGCGCGAGCGTGCGAAGCCGCGCACCAGCGCCACGGCGACGGCCATGCCGACGGCCGCGGAGACGAAGTTCTGCACGGCGAGACCGGCGGTCTGCACGACGTGCCCCATGGTCTGCTCGCCGTAGTACGACTGCCAGTTGGTGTTGGTCACGAACGACACGGCCGTGTTGAACGACTGCGCCGGATCGACCGAGGAGAACCCCAGCGAGCCGGGCAGAACGCCCTGGAGCCGCATCAGCAGGTAGAGGAAGAGGACGCCGACGGCCGAGAAGGCGAGCACGCCGCGCAGGTACGCGGACCAGGTCATTTCGGTGTCGGGGTTGGCACCGATGCCCTTGTAGACCCACTTCTCGACGCGCCAGTGCTTGTCGGAGGAGTAGACCTTGGCCATGTAGTTGCCGAGCGGGATACAGGCGAGAGCCAGCGCGGCTATGAGTGCGAGCAGCTGGAGCACGCCGGCGAGGACGGGACCCATCGGGCTCAGAACCTCTCCGGGAAGATCAGGGCGAGGACGAGATAGCCCAGCAGGGACACGGCCACGACCAGGCCGACGACGTTCTCGGCGGTCACAGCTTCGTCACCCCCTTGGCGACGAGAGCCACCAGCGCGAACGCCGCGAGCACGGTGACGACGAAGGCCGGATCGGCCATCGCGAACTCCTGGAGTGAGGTTCGGTGAAACGGACGATTCGAGGAAAGCGCCTCTTCGTCCGGACCGACCCGGTCCTTGACGGCTCTCTGACGGCGAGACCCACTGCTTTAACGGGACTCTGACGCCACCCGGCTCAGGGGAGCCGCAGCAGCAGAAGGCCGTACCGGGTGCGCCGAGTACCGCGGTCGGAGTCGTCAGAGTGCGTCATCGCACCTGTTCCTTTGCGGTCGGCGGTCCGCCGCGTCACCCAGGCGGAGGTGCCCGTCTCAGCCGCCGACGTGGATACCGGGGCGGCGGTCGGGCTCGGGTTCGTTGCTGCGGATGATCTCGCGGGTGACCGGGGCGGTGTCACCGCGGCCGAGGAGGAAGTAACGGACCATGTGCACCAGGGGGCTGCCTTCGGCCCAGGCGAAGTAGCAGTGCGGCCGCGCGCCCGTGGCGTCGCGCAGGGCGAGAAGGATGGCGGCGATGGCGTTGGGGGCGGCCGGTGCCTCGGCGCGCAGGATGCGGTAGCCGTCGACTTCGACGCCGTGGACGGTGAGGGTTTCACTGAAGTCGGACGGGTCGACCACGTCGATCTCCAGGAAGAGCACGTCAGCGGGGCCCGGCACCGGGTTGGTGCCGCGTTGTTCGCGTTCCTTGGCGCTGTACTCGGCGAAGTCGCCGGCCTGGCGGCGGTTGGCGATGATGTTGATGGACTCGTCGTGGGCGAGGGTGTCGTCGATGAACCGGCGGGCGGCCTCGTCGAAGACGATGCGGTCGGCGCGCAGTTCGGTGGTGCGCGAGACGCGGGAGATCAGCGACACGACGATGATGCCCAGGATGAAGAAGCCGGAGATGGCGATGCCGTCGGGCTTGTCGACGATGTTGGCCACCAGCGCGTAGAACAGGACCGCTGTGAGCAGGGCGAAGCCGGCGGTGGCCACGCGCCGACGATTGCGTGCGACGAAGACGGTCACGGCGAAGGCACCGGAGACCATCATCGCCAGGATCCCGGTGGCGTAGGCACCGGCCTGGGCATCGACGTCGGCGTCGAAGGCAATGGTGATCAGGATGCACAGAGCCGTGTAGACGATGACGACCGGACGCACCGCGCGTCCCCACTCGGGTGCCATGCCGTAGTCGGGCAGGTAGCGGGGAACGATGTTGATCAACCCTGCCATGGCGGACGCGCCGGCGAACCACAGGATGAGGATGGTGCTGATGTCGTAGGCGGTGCCGAACGCCTCACTGACATGCTCGTGCGCCAGCCAGGCCAGCGCCCGGCCGTTGGCCGCACCGCCGGGCTCGAACTCCTTCTCCGGAATGAGGACGGTGGTCACGAAGCTGGCGGCCAGCAGGTAGACGCTCATGATCACAGCGGCCGTGGTCAGGAGCCTGCGGGCGTTGCGGATCCTGGCGCGCAGCCGCTGCTCGGCGTCGGCACCCTCGGCCGCCACGAGCGGCATCATGCTCACACCGGTCTCGAAGCCCGACAGGCCCAGCACCAGCAGCGGGAAGGCCAGCAGTGCCGGACCGGCGAGGTCACCGAAGCCGCCTCCACCTTCGACGAGCGCGTCGGTCCAGGCCGACAGCGCGCCGTCCGTCGTGAACACATGGACCAGTCCCACACCGATGACCACCGCGTTGAGCGCCAGGAAGACGGCGACCAGCGGGATGGCGACACTGACCGCCTCACTGAACCCGAGCAGGAAAACACCTCCCAGCACCAGCAGCAGCGCCACGGTCAGGGCGACCTCGTGGCCATGAAGTACAGAGGGGAAGAAGGGATTCTCCATCACGTGTACGGAGGCGTCCGCCGTGGACAGCGTGATGGTGATGATCCACGAGGTGGCCACGAACCCGAGCAGGACCAGCACGAAGAGCTTGCCCCACCAGAACGGCAGCAGATCCTCCAGCATGGCCACCGACCCCGCGCCGTTCGGGCTCTCCCTGGCCACCTTCCGGTACATCGGCAGCATCCCCAGCAACGTCAACGCCACGATCAGCAGCGTCGCCAGAGGCGAAACGGCCCCCGCAGCCAACGCTGCGATCGCCGGCACGTAGGCCAGGCTGGAGAAGTAGTCGACCCCGGTCAGGCACATCACCTTCCACCAGGCATGCTGCTCGGCACGACTCTCACCGGCCGCCGGCCCCACCGGCTGCACCTGGTGACGCAGCAGCCACCGCGCCGCCTTGCCCGTCGGCGGCGTCCGCAGAGCCGGACTGTCCACCGACTCCGGCATTATCGGCCGGTTGCCACCACGCATGTCCCCCATGCCCTTCCTCGTCTGACCACCGAATCGATCGCAGCAGCCACCGCCCTGACGGCACCACAACGATCACCGAGTATGCGCCTCACGGCTCCGCCACCCGGCACCGAGGCACGTATGCCCAGCCGGCGGTGCGACTTGCGTGCTGCCAGTGGCGCGCCGGCCAAGTCTCCACCGCTCGAAGCGCACGGAGGCGTGAGTGCCGCCTCCCAGTCCCACGCTTGACACAACGTCCGAACATCGTGCCTGCGACGGACAGATCACGCGTGGGCTCCGTGCGGGACGTCGGAGAGACTCGATGGACCGCAACAGTCTGGTATTCCCTGGTATGTCCGCTTCCGATCTGTGTCGTTCCCGAAACCAGCAGAGGAAAAGCATGTCGCTCCTGAAGACCATCGATGCCGACCCGTCCTTCGCACCCCGCGAGTCCGGCCCGCTACCGGAACGCCTGATTTCCGGCGACCCGACGTACAAGACCTGGGCCCAGGACGCCGCCCGCGGGGAAACGATCAAGACGGGCGTCTGGGAAGCCACGCCCGGCGAGACGCGCTCGATCAAGGGCGAGATCTTCGAGTTCTGCCACATCCTCTCCGGCATCGTCGAAATCACGCCGGAGGGTGGCGAACCGGTGGTCTACAAGGCAGGCGACAGCTTTGTCATGAAGCCGGGCTTCGTCGGTGTCTGGAAGACCATCGAAACCGTGCGCAAGATTTACCTGACCGTGTCGTGACGCCGATGCCCCCGGGATGGGGCATGCGGGGATGGGACCGGCGGCTGCCGTCCGGTCCCATCCGTACTGCTCGACGTCACCGCGCAGAAAGCAGCGGGCGCTTGGGAAGCTCGGGTGCCCCGCGATTGTCGATCCGCCTGACCTGCGGCGACGGCGGCGCCTGGGCTCGCTCCGCGGCCGGCTCGTTCGCTGCTGTACCCCGTGGTTCCCCACCTGATCTGGTACGCGCCTGGCACGGCCGAAGCCGCTACCCCGGCTTGAGAGTGGAATCCGTGCCCAAGGGCCGAGATAGGAAGTGCGCTCGCCAATGCGCTCTGCTCCGTAACTCGACCAACCAAACGGCCAGTGGTGCTACCTATGCCGATCAAAGTGCAGGCCGGTCAGCCTGCGTAGGTCGGTGCGCAACTGGTCCACGGAGCAGCGGTAGGCGATCACGGTGGCCATGGTTAGTTCGTACTCGGGCGGCTTGGGGACGGCAGCGTTAGGGTCTGCCTCAACAGTAGGTCCGTACCCGATATCGAAGTGCTGCAATGCCTCGATGGATTCACCGAGGAGTAGCCATCGTGAGTCGCCGGTGGAGCGGTGCAGCCAATTGATGGTGCGCCGGGCAGCCCGCACGTGAAACGGCACCCCCAGGCGGCTCCGGGTGGTCTTGAGGTCCTTAGTGAATGCCCTCCAGGACTTACGTAGCATGTCAAGGCGCTCTCGCTGTGGCGCGGAGAGTGGTTCGTCCATATTCCAGGGCTCCGGGTACGCAAGTTCACGCTCAGGCCGCCATCGCCTGACGGGGGCAGGCTGCCAATCCGGTACAGGAACGCTGGCCTGAACGACAGCGAGTGCGTCAGCTGGGGCATGCGCTCCCGCTACCTCACCCGGGGCTGTAAGGGACGCGAGCACGATCTCGGCGGGGTTTCCCTGCTGGGGATCGGCGTCTGATGGCTGATGCAGCAGGGGTTGCACTTGGTGCTGAAAGACTTGGAGCTCAACCTGCAGGGTTTTGACGCGTTCCCGCTGGACGGCTAGGGCGCTCTGCTGTTCGCGGCTATAGGCGACGGCATGCTTCAGTTGATGTCGCTGACCAGCGGCCTGGTCTGCCAGCCGATCTCGGTCTGCTTCAGCAGCCTCCGCCCGCGTCCGAGCCTCTGACAGCTCGGCCTCCACAGCGGTCAGCCGCGTGGCGAACCCAGCAGCCTCCTCTCGGGCCGCTGTCAGCGCCTGTGTCACCGGCCGACAAGCGGTCAGCTCGTCGCGTGCCAGAAGCAGCCTTACCCTCAGCTGCTTCGCCTCAGCTTCGAGGTGGGTCAGCTCCTGCCCATACAGCACCTGGGTGGCCGCCCTGTCGTCGGCCCGCTGGGCCTGCTTCGGTTGGTCCGTGAGGTGTGGGTACGCCTCCGGAAAAATGATCACAGCGCTGTTGATGTGCAGGGCAACCGAATTCACAATGTCACGGCCGGCCGCATTCGCACCGCTGCTTGCCTCGACCGCAGGAACACCTGGGTTCTTGGACCTGTTGTCGCCGTGGCGTCCCATCAGGAACCTTTGTACGCGGTGCTGCCGTCGATGTCCCCGCCAGCGGCGTTGGACCCGCCACTCGCCGAGACTCCCCCGCCGCTGTCCGGCGTGGCCGGGGCCGAGGTGGTGTCCCGGGCCGAGACGTTACGCATGCTTCCCGCCGCCGCGTTCGAACCGTCCCGCGCACGGACCGGCCCAGAGTCAGGCGCAGGTTGTCGGGACATCGTGTACACCGACACGGTCAGCGCCACCACGCCCGCCACCGCGCCCACCACGCTCGCAAGCCGGTCCGCGGTGCTCAGATCCCCGACCACTACCAATCCGCTCAACACAATGCTGGCGCCAGCTCCCACCGCCGCCACTGACCAGCACAGAACCCGCTGCCGTCCCCTCATACTCCCATCATCAACCACGAAGGGTGATCAAACGGCGAATTCGTCCAAGTGAAAGGAAGGAATCCGAAACGGCCAAATCGGGTGCGGCCGTGCTGTGGAATGCGCACGCCGGCGCTCTCTGGCGGCACTTCTCGATCTACCTACGCCGGGAGGTTGCCAAGCGGGCCGGGCTCCCCAACGGGCCTTCACGCACACATTTCATGTGCCGAGGTCGCCGAGTACCAGAAGCGCGGCGCCGTTCCACTTCCACGCCGTAATCGGCCTCGACGGCCCGGAGGGTGGCGACACCCCGCCACAGCCTGGGTGTCGGCCGAGCTCACGCCGGACACACTCTGTCGACGCGCTCGGGCGCCACCCTGAAGGACGCCATGGTCCGTGCCGGGCAGTCCTCGGAGAAAGGTGCGCTGGTCTATCAGCACTCAGATGAGGAGCGGCAGCAGGGCCTGCTTAGCCAGCGGCCTGGTCCACGTCATTCCCCGTGGTTGCCCGCACGATCTGGCACGACGAGGGGCATCCAGTGGCCGCCGTCCGGCCCCTCCGCGCCGAAGACCAGAGCTTCGGCGATGCAGGGAAGACGTGTCGACGACCTCGTGGATGTCGGCGCTGCTCGGCCGTACGCCGTTGCGGTTGAACACACAGACGGCCGAACCGACCCGCCCGTCTCGCGCCCCTCCTGGTCCACCGGTCCACGCTTGCAAAGCTAGGGATCTCGTTAGAGGTGGGATATAGGTCGGTCCTGAATCTTGGTGGGTGTCCGTCGTCCATGACCGCTCGCCATTGGAGGTCCATGCTCCGCCACCCCGCGATGCCGGTTGCCGCCACCGCATGGCGCACCGGGCGGGCGGCCCCTTACTGACACGGCCCGCGCCGCAGAGCCACAGGACCACGCCGGAACTGGCCTGCTCCCCGACGCACGAAGGTCCCGGGGCGTCTCGAGCAGCCGCGCACGACACCCGCCCCCGGTGCCTGCGCGCCGGGCGTACCACGAAGGCCGTGTCTCGAGCTCCGGCCCCCTCGGCGGCTCCACGTCGACTCCGCCCGCAGGACAGGCGAGGCCGCTCAGATCGGCCGCGCCCCCGTTCCCCCCTCTCCCGCTTCCGGCTCAGCGCGCCCGCCGCCAGCCCTGAACCGACATGTGTCCGCCTCTCCCAAACCCCGTTCCTGGATGGAGTGACCGATGTCCAGCCCCGACCTCGCGCCCGTAACGACTCCGTCTGACACAGCACGTCGGCTCCCGCTCCTCGCCGGACAGTCCGGAATCTGGTTCGACCTGCAGCTGGGCGCTGCCGGGCAGCAGTACTACGTCAGTCTCTACACCGACATCCGAGGCCCGCTGGATCTCCGGGACTTCCGTACGGCCGCCCGCATGGCCGTGGCCGAGACCGAGGCGCTCCGGGTCCGGTTCGTTGCGGACGACGACGAGAGCGGGCCGACACAGCAGATCGAGGACCTGGACGACAACTGGACGCTGCCCGTGATCGAAGCCGCGGACGAGGAGGCGGCCCAGGCCTGGATGCGCGCCGACCTCGCCCGCGCCACGGATGTCACCCGAGACCCGCTCTTCACCTACGCGCTGATAGCGCTCTCGCCGGAGCGCCACTTCTTCTACCAGCGCGCCCATCACCTCACGGTCGACGGACACAGCGGCGTCCTCGTGCTGCGCCGGACCGCGGAGATCTACACGGCCCTGCGCGAAAGACGGGACCCTGCCGAAGGTGCGCTGCCCAGTCTCTCCGAGCTGCACTCCGCCGAGGTCGCGTACCGGGCCTCCGAACGGTACGCCGCCGACCGCGCTCACTGGGCCGAACGGCTCGTGGACCTGCCTGAAGCCTCCACCCTGAGCCTCGGCGCACACGCGTTACAGGCAGCCGGGTACAACCCGCTGCGCTGTGCCGGTCGTATCCCGCAGGAGACCCTGGACCGCCTCACCGCGACGGCCCGCCTCGCCCGTACCAACTGGTCGACCGGCCTCATCGCCGCCGTCGTCGCCTATCTGCAGCGGATGACCGGACAGGACGACATCCTGTTCAGCCTGCCCGTCGCCAACCGCGCCACCGCCGTGGAGAAGCAGACTCCGGGCATGACGGCCAACATCCTTCCGGTACGCGTCGAGGCGAGCCGGGGCACGACCGTCCGCTCCCTCATCCGCCGGGCGCTGGACGCGACCCGCGGGACACTGCGTCACCAGCAGTATCGGTACGAGGAGATACTGCGCGATCTCCGGGAGGCCTCCCCTTCCGGAGGCGCCGGCTCCATGCGCGCCGGGCGGCAGTTCGGCCCCGTCGTGAACGTCCTGGGCTTCGACCTGAACGTCTCCTTCGCCGAAAGCCCCGGCACGGCACACCGACTCACCGCGGGCCCCATCGAGGACATGGAATTCGCGGTCTACCCGGTGCCTGGCGAAGGCGGCCTCCAGCTCCAGCTCACCGCGAACCCCAGCCGGTACAGCGAGGCCGAACTCGCCTCCCATCAGAGCCGCTTCGTCGAGTTCCTCGCCGCCTTCGCCGACAGTCCGGACTCAGACATCGCCGACCTGCCGCTCCTGCTGCCGGGTGAGCGGCATCGGCTGCTGGGGGAGTGGAACGACACGGCTGTCGAGGTCGGTGGTCGCGGCACTTTGCATGAGCGTTTTGAGGAGCAGGTTGCTGCGACGCCGGATGCTTGTGCCTTGGTTTTCGGTGAGGAGCGGGTCAGTTATGGCGAGTTGAATGCCAGGGCCAACCGGGTTGCTCATGGGCTGCTGGGGCGGGGTGTGGGGCCGGAGTCGGTGGTGGCCGTAGCGTTGCCTCGGTCTGTCGAGATGGTTGCTGCGCTGCTTGGTGTGCTGAAGGCGGGGGCTGCGTATCTGCCCGTTGATCTCGGTTATCCCGCTGAGCGGCGTCGGTACATGCTGGACAACGCCCGTGCGGCTTATGTCATCGACGAGATGACCCTTGCGGACCTGCTCGACCAGCAGCCGGACCGTGATCCGCGTATCGCGGTCGATCCGGCTTGTGCGGCCTACGTCATCTACACGTCGGGTTCTACGGGGCGTCCGAAGGGCGTGGTGGTTCCTCACGCTGGTGTGGTGAACCGGTTGGCGTGGATGCAGGGTGAGTATGGGCTGGGCGTCCACGATCGTGTCCTGCATAAGACGCCGATCGGGTTCGACGTTTCCGTGTGGGAGTTGTTCTGGCCTCTGCTGCAGGGGGCCGTGATGGTGATCGCGGAGCCTGAGGGGCACAAGGACCCGCTGTATCTGGCTCGGTTGATCGAGCGGCAGCGGGTGACTACGGCTCACTTTGTGCCGTCGATGCTGCAGGTGTTCCTCGGTGAGGCTGAGGGTGGTGCGTGCGGTTGTCTGCGCCGGGTGATGTGTTCCGGTGAGGCTCTGCCTCCCGCGACCCGTGATGCCTTCTTCCAGGCTTTGCCCCACGCCGAGCTGCACAACCTATATGGCCCCACTGAGGCTTCCATCGATGTCGCTTATACGCCGTGTCTTCCGGGCGATGCGACGGTCACTATCGGCCGGCCTGTGTGGAACACCCGCGTCTACGTGCTGGATGAGGGTCTTCGGCCTGTCCCCACGGGTACTCCCGGTGATCTCTATCTCGCCGGTGTGCAGCTGGCTCGCGGTTATGTTCAGCGTCCCGACCTGACGGCCGAGGCTTTCCTGCCCGACCCGCACGGTGTTTCGGGTGCGCGTATGTATCGCACCGGCGATATCGCCACTTGGACTGCCGATGGTCAGCTGCGGTATCTGGGTCGTGCCGACGACCAGGTCAAGATCCGTGGTCAGCGGGTTGAGCTCGGTGAGATCCAGACCCATCTCGCCGACCTGCCCGGTATCACCCAAGCCGCGGTCCTGATCCGCGACGACCGCCTCATCGCCTACTACGTCGCCGAAGCCGACGCCGTACCAGACTTCCTCCTCCTCCGTACGCACCTGCCCGACCACATGGTCCCCTCCGCCTATGTCGAGCTGGAGGCACTTCCCCTCACCCCGAACGGCAAACTCGACCGCAAAGCCCTCCCCACACCCAACCCGGCCCCGAGCTCCGGCACGTATCGCGCCCCACGCAACCCCCGCGAAGAGCTCCTGTGCACCCTCTTCGGCCAGGTCCTCGGCATCGACACCCCCATCGGCATCGACGACAACTTCTTCGCCCTCGGCGGACACTCCCTGCTGGGCGTCACCCTGGTGGAGCGTCTCCGTGAACGCGGCGTGTCGATCGACGTACGGACCCTGTTCTCCGCCCCGACCGTGGCCAGTCTGGCGGCGGCGGCCGGGCGCGCCACGGTGGCGGTGCCCCCCAACCTCATCCCGACGAACGCGGTGGCGATCACTCCCGACATGCTGCCCTTGGTCGACCTGAGCGCGGAGGAGGTGGAGTCGGTCCTCACCCAGATTCCGGGCGGCGTGTCCAACATCGCGGACGTGTACCCGCTGGCGCCTCTGCAGGAAGGCATTCTGTTCCACCACCTCATGACCGCCGGCGGTGGCGACGACGTCTACGTATTGCCGGTGGTGCTTCGCTTCGACTCCCGGAAACGGTTCGACCGTTTCCGTTCGGCGTTGCAGAAAGTGGTCGACCGGCACGACATCCTGCGCACCGCCGTCCTCTGGGAAGGAATCGCAGAGCCCGTCCAGGTCGTGCTGCGTCACGCCGAGATCCCCGTCATCACCCTCCGGCCGGAGCCTGGCGGAACCGTGGTGGAGCGGTTGTTGGCGGCCTGTCCCCCCGTGATGGACCTGCGTACGGCGCCTCTGGTGCGCCTGCACGTCACCGAACCGGACGAAGGGCAGCACCTGCATGCCGTTCTTCAGTTCCACCACATGATCCAGGACCACACCGCACTCTCCGTCGTACTGGAGGAAGTGCGCGCGATACTCGACGGCAGGGAGAACGAGCTTCCGCCACCGCTGCCGTTCCGCGAAGTGGTCGCCCAGGCGCATCTGGGCGTGCCGCAGGAGGAACACGAGGCCTACTTCGCCTGCCTCTTGGGTGACGTGACCGAGCCGTCCGCTCCGTACGGCGTCCTCGAGGTCCATGGCGACGGCTCAGGCGTCGCCCAGGCGTCGCTGCCGCTGGACTCCGCACTCTCCGGCCGCCTGCGGGAACAGGCTCGGCGCCACGGCACCAGCCCGGCCACGCTGTTCCACGTCATATGGAGCCGTGTGACGGCTGCGACGTCCGGACGGGACGACGTCGTCTTCGGCACCGTCCTGTTCGGCCGTATGCACGCCGGAGCCGGAGCAGACCGCATACCCGGCCTGTTCATCAACACCTTGCCGGTACGGGTGCGCGGTGGTTCGGCCACCGTGGCCGAAGCCGTCTCCGGCATGCGGGACCAGTTGGCCGACCTCGTCGTCCACGAACACGCCCCGCTTTCCCTGGCCCAACAGCTCAGTGGTGTGCCGGCTCGCACACCTCTGTTCACCTCACTGCTGAACTACCGGCACAGCCAGGACTTCGACGAGGCTTCCGGCACGGGTACGGTGCTGGAAGGCATCGAGCTGGTGCACGCTCATGAGCGCACCAACTACCCCGTCACCGTCTCGGTGGACGACACCGGCGGGGCGTTCACGATCACCGCCCAGACCGCGGCCTCGATCGATCCACAGGCGATGTGCGAACTCGTGAGCGTGACAGCCGAGCACATGGTCGTAGCACTCGAATCAGCCCCCGGCACCCTGCTCCACCGGGTGGAGGTCCTGGGCGAGACCGAGCGGCGTCGGCTGCTGGGGGAGTGGAACGACACGGCTGTCGAGGTCGGTGGCCCCGGCACTTTGCATGAGCGCTTCGAGGAGCAGGTTGCTGCGACGCCGGATGCTTGTGCCTTGGTCTTCGGTGAGGAGCGGGTCAGTTATGGCGAGTTGAATGCCAGGGCCAACCGGGTTGCTCATGGGCTGCTGGGTCGGGGTGTGGGGCCGGAGTCGGTGGTGGCCGTAGCGTTGCCTCGGTCTGTCGAGATGGTTGCTGCGCTGCTTGGTGTGCTGAAGGCGGGGGCTGCGTATCTGCCCGTTGATCTCGGTTATCCCGCTGAGCGGCGTCGGTACATGCTGGACAACGCCCGTGCGGCCTATGTCATCGACGAGAGCACTCTTCCTGAGTTCCGGGATGGGCGGGAGGACAATCCGTTCGTCTTCGTCGATCCGGCCTGTGCCGCGTATGTGATCTACACGTCGGGTTCTACGGGGCGTCCGAAGGGCGTGGTGGTTCCTCACGCTGGTGTGGTGAACCGGTTGGCGTGGATGCAGGGTGAGTATGGGCTGGGCGTCCACGATCGTGTCCTGCATAAGACGCCGATCGGGTTCGACGTTTCCGTGTGGGAGTTGTTCTGGCCTCTGCTGCAGGGGGCCGTGATGGTGATCGCGGAGCCTGAGGGGCACAAGGACCCGCTGTATCTGGCTCGGTTGATCGAGCGGCAGCGGGTGACTACGGCTCACTTTGTGCCGTCGATGCTGCAGGTGTTCCTCGGTGAGGCTGAGGGTGGTGCGTGCGGTTGTCTGCGCCGGGTGATGTGTTCCGGTGAGGCTCTGCCTCCCGCGACCCGTGATGCCTTCTTCCAGGCTTTGCCCCACGCCGAGCTGCACAACCTATATGGCCCCACTGAGGCTTCCATCGATGTCACTTATACGCCGTGTCTTCCGGGCGATGCGACGGTCACTATCGGCCGGCCTGTGTGGAACACCCGCGTCTACGTGCTGGATGAGGGTCTTCGGCCTGTCCCCACGGGTACTCCCGGTGATCTCTATCTCGCCGGTGTGCAGCTGGCTCGCGGTTATGTTCAGCGTCCCGACCTGACGGCCGAGGCTTTCCTGCCCGACCCGCACGGTGTTTCGGGTGCGCGTATGTATCGCACCGGCGATATCGCCACTTGGACTGCCGATGGTCAGCTGCGGTATCTGGGTCGTGCCGACGACCAGGTCAAGATCCGTGGTCAGCGGGTTGAGCTCGGTGAGATCCAGACCCATCTCGCCGACCTGCCCGGTATCACCCAAGCCGCGGTCCTGATCCGCGACGACCGCCTCATCGCCTACTACGTCGCCGAAGCCGACGCCGTACCAGACTTCCTCCTCCTCCGTACGCACCTGCCCGACCACATGGTCCCCTCCGCCTATGTCGAGCTGGAGGCACTTCCCCTCACCCCGAACGGCAAACTCGACCGCAAAGCCTCCCCACACCCAACCCGGCCCCGAGCTCCGGCACGTATCGCGCCCCACGCAACCCCCGCGAACG